>JALSRQ010000024.1 GCA_026984675.1 Thermaceae bacterium | reverse complement strand
GCATCGGGCGCAGACCCCTTTAGGGGGATGGAACTAACTTTTATAAAAATGCAGGACCCCGGGTATGCGGACCCAGGTCGGCACCACCCGGGCCACCGGGCCCCGGACCGCCGTCCAGTAGAGCCCCTCGTCCCCGGCGGCGGCGACCAGCAGGGCGTAGCCGAGGAAGGCCCCGTCGGCGGCCAGGAGGGCGAAGAGGCGGCGGGGGTCGCCGGGCGGCCGGGGCAGGCGGCGGAGCCGGCCGCCCTCGAGGTTCCCGGCGAGCCGCGCGGCCCGGCGTCGCGCCCGGAGACCCGGGGGCTTGGGCCGCACCCCCGGCGGAACCGGAAGCCGCCGCACCCGCAGGTCCGCCCGCCAGGCCAGGGCGGCGTGGAGGCGGTCGTCGAGCACCCCGACCTCGCGGGCCCCCAGGGCCTCCAGCTGCTGGTAGCGGAGCCGCTCGGCCCGACCGCCGCGGGCGAAGCCGTCGGTGTCGGCGACCCAGGGCCCCTTGGCCCCCCGGGCCAACCGGGCGCTGGCGGCGAGCAGCCAGCCCTCGGCCCCCACCGGGCTCACCCGACCGACCAGGAGCCTTTCCTCCTCCACCGCCTTCCCGGCCTCGAGGCGGAACCGGGCCACCGTGCCCGGCAGGCTGCCCTGGCCGACGTCGAGGTCGAGGAGCCAGGCCCGGCCGAAACGCTCGGCGGCCCGGGCGGCGAGCGCCCGAGCCAGGGTGGTCTTGCCGGTGTCGGTGGGCCCGACCAGGACCAGCCTCATCCCTCGACCGGGGTCGGCCGCCCCTGGGCGTCCACCGCCACGTAGACGAGCTCGCCGGCGGTGGCCAGGGTGCGGTCCTCGGATCCGGCGAACCGCTCCTTGTAGACCTCCACCCCCACGGTGAGCGAGGTGCGCCCCACCCGCTGGACCCGGGCGACGACCTCGAGGAGGTCGCCCACCTTGATCGGCACGTGGAACTCGACCCGGCCGATGGCCACGGTCACCACCGGCTTTCCCGCCCGGCGCATGGCGGCGTAGGAACCGACCTTGTCCATCAGCCCCACCACGAACCCGCCGAAGGCGTTGCCCATGGGGTTCGCGTGGGAGGGGAAGACGAGCTCGAGGGTGCGGGCCTCCATGCCCCTACGCTACCCCGGCCAGGGCGCGGAGGCGGGCCAGCAGCCGGGCCAGCGGCCCCTCCTCGGCCAGGGCCTCGGCGGGGCGATCGGCGACCCGAACCCGCTCGGTGAGGCGACGCTCGGCCAGCGCCAGGACCCCCAGCGCCTCGGCGCGGACCCAGGCCTCGGGGTCGAAGGCGGCCCCCGGGTCGAGGGCCCGGGCCTCGGTCCGCACCGCCGCCCAGGGCCCCTCGACCCCGAGGCGCTCGGCCAGCTCGGCGAGGGCGAGGGCGGCCTCGGCCAGGGTCTCTTCCGGGGGGCGGGCCTGGGCCCGGGCGAGGAGGTGCATCGCCGCCTGGAGCTCGGCCCGGGCCCCCGAGACCTGCATCTCCAGCACCTGGTGGTCGCGCCGGCACTGGGCGAGCCGGTAGCGGAGCTGGGCGTTCTCCTTGAGGGCGGGGCCGCAGTCCTCGGCGAGCCGGGCGTTCTGCCTTTTCAGGAACGCGAGTTGCTCCTTGAACTCGGAGCAGTCGGGGGGTTCCGGCGGAGGGGGCGGCTTTCTCCGGAAGAACACGCCCCCAGCTTACGCCCGCGCCCGGGGGGTGTAAGTTGACACTAGCACTATCAAGCTTTATGATAATCCCGCAGAGGAGGGGAGCGATGAACCTCGAGAAGTGGACCGAAGCCGCCCGCCAGGCCCTGGCCCAGGCCCAGGTGCTGGCCCGGGAGATGAAGCACCAGGAGATCGACGTCCCCCACCTGCTCCTGGTGCTCCTCAAGGACCCGGCGGGCCTCGCCTACAAGCTCCTCGCCGCCAGCGGGGCCGAGCCCGAGGCGGTCAAGGCCCAGGCCAGCGAGGAGCTGGCCAAGAAGCCCCGGGTCGAGGGGGTCGAGGGGGGCACCCACCTGGCCTACCGGCTGCACCAGGCCGCCGAGAAGGCCGAGCGGCTGGCCGAGGAGTGGGGCGACCGCTTCGTCGCCGTCGACCTGCTCCTCTTGGCGGTGGCCGAGGTCGGCTACCCCGGGCTCCCGAGCCCCGAGACCCTGAGAAAGACGATTCAGGAAGTGAGGGGAGGAAAAACCGTGCAGAGCGAACACGCCGAAGCCACCTTCGAGGCCCTCGAGCAGTACGGGATCGACCTGACCAAGCTCGCCGAGGAGGGCAAGCTGGACCCGGTGATCGGCCGGGACGAGGAGATCCGCCGCACCATCCAGATCCTCCTGCGGCGGACCAAGAACAACCCGGTCCTGATCGGCGAGCCCGGGGTCGGCAAGACCGCGATCGTCGAGGGCCTGGCCCAGCGGATCGTCAAGGGCGACGTGCCGGAAGGGCTCAAGGAGAAGCGGATCGTGGCCCTGCAGATGGGCTCGCTCCTGGCCGGGGCCAAGTACCGCGGCGAGTTCGAGGAGCGGCTCAAGGCGGTGATCCAGGAGGTCACCGCCAGCGAGGGCCGGATCATTCTCTTCATCGACGAGCTCCACACCATCGTCGGGGCCGGCAAGGCCGAGGGGGCGGTGGACGCCGGCAACATGCTGAAACCCGCCCTGGCCCGCGGCGAGCTCCGGCTGATCGGGGCGACCACCCTCGACGAGTACCGCGAGATCGAAAAGGACGCCGCCCTCGAGCGCCGCTTCCAGCCGGTTTTGGTGGACGAGCCCAGCGTCGAGGACACGATCACGATCCTGCGGGGGATCAAGGAGAAGTACGAGGTCCACCACGGGGTGCGCATCTCCGACCCCGCGATCATAGCGGCGGCGACCCTCAGCCACCGCTACATCTCCGACCGGCGCCTGCCCGACAAGGCGATCGACCTGATCGACGAGGCCGCCGCCCGGCTCCGGATGCAGCTGGAGAGCCAGCCGGAGGAGATCGACCAGCTGGAGCGCAAGAAGCTCCAGCTGGAGATCGAGCGCGAGGCCCTCAAGAAGGAGACCGATCCCGACTCCAAGGCCCGCCTCGAGGCCATCGAACGGGAGATCGCCGAGCTCACCCAGAGGATCGAGGCGATGAAGGCCGAGTGGCTGGCCGAGGTCGAGCGCCTCAACGAGCTCCGCAAGGCGCAGCAGGAGCTCGACGAGGTCCGCCGCGAGATCGAGCTGGCCGAGCGCAACTACGACCTCAACAAGGCCGCCGAGCTCCGCTACGGGAAGCTGCCGGAGCTGGAGAAGAAGGTCGAGGAGCTCTCGGAAAAGCTCAAGAACGCCAAGTACGTGCGGCTGGAGGTCACCGCCGAGGACATCGCCGAGATCGTCTCCCGCTGGACCGGGATCCCGGTGGCGAAGCTCCTCGAGGGCGAGCGGGAGAAGCTCCTCAGGCTGGAGGAGGAGCTCCACAAGCGGGTGGTCGGCCAGGACGAGGCGATCCAGGCGGTGGCCGACGCCATCCGCCGGGCCCGGGCCGGGCTCAAGGACCCCAACCGCCCGATCGGATCGTTCATGTTCCTGGGCCCCACCGGGGTGGGCAAGACCGAGCTCGCCAAGGCGCTGGCCGAGAACCTCTTCGACACCGAGGAGGCGATGATCCGGATCGACATGTCGGAGTACATGGAGAAGCACACCGTGGCCCGGCTGATCGGGGCGCCCCCCGGCTACGTCGGCTACGAAGAGGGCGGCCAGCTCACCGAGGCGGTGCGCCGCCGGCCCTACTCGGTGATCCTCTTCGACGAGATCGAAAAGGCCCACCCCGACGTCTTCAACATCCTGCTCCAGATCCTTGACGACGGCCGGCTCACCGACGCCCACGGCCGCACCGTGGACTTCAGGAACACGATCATCATCATGACCTCGAACCTGGGCAGCCACCTGATCCTCGAGGGCATCAAGGAGCACCTCCCCTACGAGGCCATCCGGGAGCGGGTCTTCGCCGTGCTGCAGCAGAACTTCCGCCCCGAGTTCCTAAACCGCCTCGACGAGATCGTGGTCTTCAAGCCGCTCACCAAAGAGGAGATCGTCCGGATCGTCGACCTCATGGTGGCCCGGGTGGCCGAGCGGCTGGCCGAGCGGAAGATCCAGCTCCGGCTCACCGAGGAGGCCAAGGAGTGGCTGGCCGAGCGCGGCTACGACCCGGTGTTCGGCGCCCGGCCGCTTCGGCGGGTGATCCAGAAGGAGCTGGAGACCCCCCTCTCCAAGAAGATCCTGGCCGGCGAGGTCGGCGAGGGGGACACCGTGGTGGTCAAGGCCGGCGAGCGCGGGCTTTCGTTCGAGACCGAGCGCGGGCAGGCGGTCGAGGCCTAGCCCGGAAGCCGCCCGACCCCCGGGGCCGGGCCCCGGGGGTCAACCCATTCGGGTTGAAAACGCCCGGTTAAACCCCATATAGTTAAAGGGCCGTGGACTACGCCGCCTTAAACGGCGACCTGGTGGCCTCGAGAACCCAGGGCCCCGAAGCCCCAAGGCGCCTCGCCCGGGTGATCGCGGAGGCCAACCAGCGCTATGAAAAAGTCCTCGCCGCCCCCTTTGAGCAAAGCAAGGGGGACGCCTTCCAGGCCCTTTTCCGAAACCCGGGGCACGTTCCCCGGGCCCTGCTCTGGCTGGAAGCCCGCCTTCGGGAAAGGGGGCTCGCGGCCCGGTACGGGGTGGGCCTGGGCGCGGTCGAAGGGCTCCAAGGCGCCTTCGCCCCCTCCCCCGCCCTGCTCACCGGCCCCGCCTTCCTGCGGGCCGAGGCGGCCCTGGCCGAGGCCCGGGCGGAAGGCATCCTCGCCGCCATCCAGTCGGGAGAGGCCCGTTGGGACGGGGCCGCCAACGCGGCGCTCTTGCTCCTGGGCCATCTCGCCGGCCGCTGGCCGAGGGGGGTCTGGCGACGGCTCCGCGTCTACCTTGAAACCGGTCAGTTCAAAGCGGTGGCCGCGGCGGAGGGGGTCAGCTACCAGGCGGTCCACAAGCAGTTCGCCGACCGGGGGGTCCGGGCCGCCCTCCTGGCCCTCCACCGCCTCGCCGAGGGATTGGGGGGCGGCCGGTGAAGGCGGTTCTGCTCCTGCTGCTCGTTCTCCTGGCGGTGCCGGGCGGCAGCCCCTTCGTCCGATGGGTGCTGGGAAAAGTGCCTGGGGAGAACCCCGGAGAGGGCCTCGAGGCCGCCGGCCGGTGGATCGGCTACCTCGAGCGCACCCTGATCCTCGCCCTCTTGCTCTCGGGGAACCCCGCCGGGGTCGGCTTCGTCTTCGCCGGCAAGGCGATCGCGCGGTTTTCCGAGCGCAAGCAGGTCGAGTACTACCTGCTCGGCACCTTCGCAAGCTTCACCTGGGCGACCGTGCTCGCCCTCCTCTACCTCGCCCTCCCCTAGCTCTCAGAAACCCCAGCCGAGGGGGCGCTAGACTCCCCTCATGCGGCCCGACTTCGACCGGTACCCCTTCCTGGTCGCCTGGGAGATGACCCACGCCTGCGACCTCGCCTGCAAGCACTGCCGGGCGTCGGCCGAACCCGACCCCCTCCCCGGCGAGCTCACCACCGAGGACGCCCTGCGGCTCCTCGAGGAGCTCGCCACCTACCGCCCGAAACCCATCCTCCTCCCCACCGGCGGCGACCCCTTGAAGCGACCCGACCTCTGGGAGGTCCTGGAGCGGGCCCGCGAGCTCGGCATCAAGGTGGGGATCACCCCGGCGGTGACCCCCCTCCTCACCCACGAGGTCATCGACCGCTTCAAGGCGCTCGGGGTCCACGCCATGGCGGTGAGCCTGGACGGGGCCTCCCCCGAGACCCACGACACCTTCCGCGGCGTCCCCGGCACCTTCGAGCTGGCGGTGGACGCCCTCCGCTACGCCCGCTCGATCGGGCTCCCTACCCAGATCAACACCACCGTCACCAAGACCACCCGCCCCGAGCTGCCGAAGCTCGCCGACCTCGGGCGGGACCTGGGGATCAGCGCCTGGGAGGTCTTCTTCCTGGTGCCGGTGGGGCGGGGCGCCCTTTTGGAGCAGCTCTCCCCCGAGGAGTACGAGGAGGTCCTCGTCTGGCTCTACCGGGTCTCCAAGACCCACAAGCTCCAGATCCGCACCACCGAGGCCCCCCACTTCCGCCGGGTGGTGATCCAGGAGCGGGCGAAGAGCCAGGAGGCCGACCACGCCCTGGTCCAGAACCGGCGCGGCGTCCACATGCACGACGGCTACGGCTTCGTCTTCGTCTCGGCCACCGGCGAGGTCTACCCCTCGGGCTTCCTGGCCCTCTCGGCGGGGAACATCAAGGAAAAGCCGCTCTTGGAGATCTATCAAAACTCCGAGCTTTTCAGAAGGCTCCGCGACCGGAAGAGCCTCAAGGGCAAGTGCCGGGTCTGCGAGTTCGGCAACGTCTGCTGGGGCAGCCGGGCCCGGGCCTGGGCCGAGACCGGCGACCCCTTCGCTTCCGAGCCCCGCTGCGTCTACGTCCCCGAGGCCTGGCGGGCGGCCGCCGCCGGTTAGCCGGGCCCCCGATCCCCCGGGGGCCCGCCCGCTAGGGGACGACGCCCCCCACGTTGAAGAAGCCGTACACCGCCCCCGGGAAGACCCCGAGCGCCACCACCAAAAAGGCCACCAGACCGAGGGCGAGGGCGGCCAGGGGCCGGACCTCGAGGCCCCCCTTGGCCTCCGGTTCCAGGAAGAACGCCTGGGCCAGGAGCCGCAGGTAGTAGTAGGCGGCCACCACCGCGGTCAAAAGGGCGAAGGCGAGCAGGCCGTACTGCCCGCCCCGGGCGGCCTGGACGAAGGCCAGGTACTTGCCCCAAAACCCCACCAGCGGGGGCAGCCCCGCCAGCGAGAACAGCGCGAGGAGCAGCATCCCGGCCAGCATCGGGCTCCGGCGCACCAGCCCCCGCACCTCGCCGAAGGGCACCCCCCGCCCCCCGTCGACCTGGGCCAGCACCGCGAAGGCGAGCCCGGTGGAGAGGGCGTAGGCCAGCAGGTAGTACCCCACCGCCGGGGCCGGGTCGGGGCCGAAGAGGGCCAGGGCGATGTAGCCGGCGTGGGCCACCGAGGAGTAGGCGAGCAGCCGCTTGGCCTCGCCCTGGGCCAGGGCCGCCAGGTTGCCGAAGAAGACCGTGAGCAAGACCGCCAGCGCCAGGAACGCGCCGCCAATCCCGCCCATCCCCACCCCCACCGCCACCCGGGCCAGGGCGGCGAAGGCGGCGGCCTTGACCCCGGTCGCCATGAAGAGGGTCACCGGGGTCGGGGCCCCCTGGTAGACGTCGGGGGCCCACCAGGAGAAGGGGGTGAGGGCGGCCTTGAAGAAGAGCCCGGCCAGCAGCAAGGCCACCGCCACGGCGAAGAGGGGCCCCTTGCCCACCGCCCCCAGGGCGAAGCTGCCGGTCGCCCCGAAGTGGAGCACCAGGCCGTAGAAGAAGACCGCCGCCGCCACCGCCCCCAGGAGGAAGTACTTAAGCCCGGCCTCCTCGCTGGCCGGGTCGTAGCGGAGGGCGGCCAGGGCGTAGAGCGGCAGGGAGAGGAGCTCCAACCCCACCAGGATCACCACCAGGTTGGCGCTCGACGCCATGACCGCCAGGCCGAAGGTGGAGAAGGCCAGGAGGGCGTGGTACTCAAACGCCCCCATGCCGGTCCGCTCCAGGTACCCACTCCCCACCAGCGAGGCGAGGAGCGCCGCCAGCACCCCCACCAGGGTGAGCGCCCGGGCGAAGCCGTCCATCAGGAAGAGCCCCCCAAACCCGCTCTGTTCGGGGACAAAGGGCAGCCAAACCAGGGCCAGCAGGAGGCCGGCACGGACCAGGTTCCTGACCGCCCGCTCGGGCCACCAAAGCCCCGCCAGGGCGGCCAACAAACCGGTGAGGAAGAGGATCCAGAGCACGCTCATTGCCCACCCCCTAGCACCGCCACGAAGGCCCGGGCGGCCTCCGCCAGCGGGGCGCTAAAGAACTTGGGGTAGACCCCCAGGAACCCCACCACCAACACCGCCAGGGTGGCGAACGCCCACTCGCCGCCCGCCAGGTCGGCGACCGCCTTCCCCGGCGGGCCGTGGAAGAGCCGCTGGTAGGCGGTGAGGGCGTAGGCCGCCGCGGCGATCACCGCGGAGAAGCCGAACAGGGTCCAAAACGGGCTGGCCTGCCAGGCGCCCAGGGCGCTCAGGAACTCGCCGGGGAAGCCGGCCAGGCCCGGAAGCCCCACCATCGCCAGGAAGAGGAAGAGGCCCAGCGCGGCCAGCGCCGGCGCCGCCTTGGCCAACCCGTGGGTGGGGGCCAGCTCCAGGCTCCCAAACCGGCGGTGCATCCAGCCGGCGTAAAGGAAGAGGCCGCCGGTGTAGAGGGCGCTGGCGGCCAGCAGGAAGAGCCCCCCCACCGCCCCCACCTGGGTCCCCGAGAAGACCCCCAGCGCGGCCACCCCCATGTGGGAGAGGGCGCCGTAGGCCAAGAGCCGCTTCCAGTCCTTCTGGGCGTAGGCGATCCAGGCCGCCCCCAGCGCGGTGATGGCGGCCAGGGCCAGGAGGTAGGGCTGGGCCGCCCGGAAGGCCTCGGGAAAGAGCGGGATCGCGAACCGGAAGAACCCGAAGACCCCCACCTTGTAGAGGGTGCCCATCACGTCGGCGAAGCCCGAGGGATGGTTCTGGGCGTGGAAGTCGGGCATCCACACGTGCAGCGGGAAGAGCGGGGCCTTGACCGCGAAGGCCAGGGCGAAGGCCCAAAACGCCAGCACCCCGGCGGTTCCCCCCAACCGGTGGGCCAGGAGGTCGCGCATCAGGAAGCTCTCGGCCCCGCCCAGGTAGCGGGCGGCCAGGATCCCGGCCAGCATCAGAAAGCTCCCGACCAGGGTGAAGAGGGCGAACTTAACCAGCGCCGGCACCCGCCCGGCGCCGCCGTAGAGCCCGAGGAGCAAAAGGCTCGGGATCAGGGCGGCCTCGAAGAAGAAGTAAAAGAGCACCAGGTCATAGCTGAGGAAGATGCCGAGCAGCCCGGTGGTCATCAGAAGCCCCAGGGCCAGCATCCGTCCCGGGACCTCCCGGACCGCGAGGAAGGCCAGGAAGACCGACGCCGAGATCGCCAGGGCGAAGACCGCCCCCACCCCGTCGGCGCCCACCGCGTAGTAGACCCCGGCCTCCTTCAAGAGCGGCAGCTCGGTGTAGCCCGCCACCCCACCGGCCTGGAGCAGCAGGAAGGCGAGGACGGCGGTCACCGCGGTGGTGACCAGCCCCAAGAGGCGGGCCCAGGCCGGGACCAGGAGGGCCAGCACCCCGGCCAGCGCGGGCAGGAAGAGCAACGCGTGGATCACCGAATCACCCCCCAGATCGCGAAGACCGCGGCGAAGGCGAGCACCAAGAGGGCGTAAAACCGCACGTAGCCGGTCTGCAAGCGGGCGAGCCAGCGGCCCAGGGCGGCCACCCCCAGGGCGCCGTAGCGGTACCCGCCATCGAGCCCCCGGTCGGAGAGCCCCAGGAAGAAGGCGAGCTCCTTGGCGGGGTTGACCAGGAAGGTGTTGTAGAGCCAGTCGGCGTAGAACCCCTGCTCCCCGGCCCGTTCGAAGCTTTGGTACCAGGCCGGCACCCTACGCCGGAAGTAGTTCGAGAAGAAGGCGTACCCGGCGTAGATCCCGGCGAGGGCCACGGCCGCCCCCACCAGAAGGAGGCCCCACTCGGCGGCCGGGCTCAGCTCCTGAACCTCGACGTGGGCGAGGGCGGGGGCCAGGTAGGGTTCGATCAGGTTCCATAGCGGCTTGGGCAGGGCCAGGAAACCGGCGAAGACCGCCCCCAGGGCCAGCACGTCGTTGGGCAGGGTCATCACCGGCGGCGCCTCGTGGGGGTGCCCCTGGCCGCGGTAGTCCCCCAGGAAGACCAGTACGTACCACCGCATCGCGTAGGTGGCGGTGAGGAAAGCGGTAAAGAGGGCCACCGCGTAGAAGCCCACGCCCCCGAAGGGGTAGCTCAGGGTGGCGCTGACGATGGCGTCCTTGGACCAAAAGCCCGCCAGCAGCGGGAAACCGGCCAGCGAGAGGGCCCCGGCCAGGCCGTGGAGGTGGGTGCGGGGCAGGTACTTCCGGAGGCCCCCCATCCGGCGCACGTCCTGCTCGCCCCCCAGGGCGTGGATCACCGAGCCCGAGGAGAGGAAGAGGAGCGCCTTGTAAAAGGCGTGGGTCATCACGTGGAAGAGCGCGATCCAGTAGGCCCCCACCCCGGCGGCCAGGAACATGTAGCCGAGCTGGCTGATGGTGGAATAGGCGATGATCCGCTTGATATCCCACTGGCCCAGGGCGGCGAGGGCGGCGTAGAGGGCGGTGACCAGGCCGATCACCGCGATCCAGTAGGAAACGTCGGGGAGGTTGGCGTAGAGGAAGGAGGAACGGGCCAGCAGGTAGACGCCGGCGGTCACCATGGTGGCGGCGTGGATCAGGGCCGAGACCGGGGTGGGACCGGCCATCGCGTCCGGCAACCACACCATCAGGGGAACCTGGGCGCTCTTGCCGATCGCCCCCAAAAAGAGGAGGGTCCCGGCCAGGGCCAGCCCGGCGGGGAGCACCAGGCTCGAGGCCATCGCCTCCCGGATCGCCGAGATCTGCAAGGTGCCGAAGAGCTTGTAGAGGAGGGCCATGCCCAGCAGGAACCCCAGGTCACCGATCCGGTTGACCACGAAGGCCTTGCGGGCGCTGTCGGCGTTCTTCCACTCCTGGTACCAAAAGCCGATCAGCAGGAAGGAGGCCAGGCCGACCCCCTCCCACCCGATGAACATCACCGGGTAGCTGTCGGCGAAGACCAGGGTCAGCATCATCGCGATGAAGAAGTTGAAGTAGGCAAAAAAGCGGCTGTACCCCGGGTCCTTGGCCATGTAGCCGATGGCGTAGACGTGGATCAAAAACCCGATCCCGGTGACCACCAGCGCCATGTAGATCGAGAGCCGATCGCCCAGGAGGGCGAAGGGGATGCCGGGGAGCCAGTCGCCCACCGCGAAGCGGGCGCCGCCGGCGAGGGCCAGGTAGACCACCAGCAGGAACGAGAGGAGCACGAGCCCGGAAGCGAGGACCCCGGGGGCCGGCTCCCGGAACCGGCGGCCGAAGAGGCCCAGGGTCAGAAACCCCAGGAACGGGAGCAGGATCGTAAGCAGCAGCATGCCCTCACCCCTTCAGCTCGGCCAGATCGTCGACCAGCGTCGACTCCCGGGTACGGTAGATCGCCACCACCAGGGCCAGCCCCACCGCCACCTCGGCGGCGGCCAGGGCGATGAGGAGGAGGGCCACCGCCTGGCCGGCGGGCGAGCCCTGTTCCCGGGCGAAGACCACCAGCGCGAGGTTGGCGGCGTTCAGCATCAGCTCGACCGACATGAAGACCAGGATCGCGCTCCTCCGGGCCAGCACCCCGTAGGCCCCGAGGGCGAAGAGCGCCGCCGAGATCAGCAGGTAGTAGGTGTTCACGCCCCCTCCTTTCCGGGACGGATCAGGGCCACCGCCGCCACCGTGGCCACCAACAGCAAGGCCGCCACCAACAGGACCGGGTACCGCCAGGTGTTCCAGAGCTCGGGGCCGAGGGCCAGGGCGGTCCCGCCCTTGAGGAGGGCGGCCGAGGCCTTGGCGGCCAGCGGGGCGCGGGCGGCGCCGAGGGCCCAGGCCAGGGCCAGAAAGCCCACCGCCGCGACCGCCAGGGCGGCCGGACGCATCCAGGGCAGGGGGTCGAACCCGACCTCGGCCTGGGCGGCGTGGAGCAGCATGATCACGAAGACAAAGAGGACCATGATCGCGCCGGCGTAGACGATGATCTGCACCCAGCCGAGGAAGCGGGCCTGGAGCACCATGTAGACGGTGCCCATCACCACGAAGTTGGCGGCCAGGGCCAGGGCGGCGTGCACCGCGTTCCTCAGGTACACGCTCAGGAACCCGGTGAGGAGCAGGAGCGCCCCGGCCAGCAGGTTGAACACGATCACTCGTACTTCACCCCCTCGAGCTCGGGCCGGACGTAGGGGACCTCGAACCCCAGCTTGACCGGCTTTCCGGTGCGGGCGGCCTCGCGGCGCTGGGGCCTGGAGCCCACCGTGTCCAACAGGAGGTCCTCCTTGGTGTAGACGAAGTCGGCGTAGCGGTAGTCGGCGAGCTCGAACTCGTTGCCCAAGACGATCGCCCCGGTGGGGCAGGCCTCCTCGCAGTTGCCGCAGAAGATGCACCGGAGCATGTTGATCTCGTAGACCTTGGCGTAGCGCTCGCCGATCGAGACCGGGTTCTCGGGGTCGTTCTCGGCCGGCTCGACGTAGATCGCGTAGGCCGGGCAGGCGGCGGCGCAGAGGCTGCACCCGATGCACTTCTCCAGCCCCGAGTCGGGGTGGCGGGTCAGCACGTGCCGGCCGTGAAACCGGGGCTTGATCGCCACCGGCGCGTCGGGGTAGGGCACGGTGACCGGCCGGGAGAAGAAGTGCCGCAGGGTGATCCCCAGCGCCTTGGCCAGCGCCATCACGCTCATAGGGCACCCCCTTTCGCCACGTAGTAGGCAGTGATCAAGAACCAGACGGTGGCCGCCGGGAGCAGCACCCCCCAGGCGAACCGGATCATCTGGTCGTAGCGGGTCCTGAACCAGCTGGCCCAGATCCAAAGCACCAGGAAGATGAAGATCGCCCACTTAAGGAAGAGCCAGAGCACGGGGATCTGGGGCAGGCCGAAGGGGGCCGCCCAGCCCCCCAGGAAAAGGGTGGCGATCAGGGCCGAGCCGGTGATCCAGTGAAGGAGCTCGGCGATGTAGAAGGAGACGAACTTCATGCTGGCGTACTCGGTGTGGAACCCGGCCACCAGCTCCTGCTCGGCCTCGGCGAAGTCGAAGGGGGTGCGGCTCATCTCCGCCAGGGAGGCGACGAAGTAGACCAGGAAGGCGGGGAACTGCCAGAGGATGAAGTAACCGTGCGTTTGCTGCCAGGCCACGATGTCCTGGAGGTTCAGGCTCCCCGCCATCAGCACCACCGGCAGGATCGCCATCCCCAGGGCCAGCTCGTAGCCCACCAGGGCGGCGATCGAGCGGAGCCCGCCCATCAGGGGGTACTTGGAGCCCGAGGCCCAGCCGGCCAGGAAGATGCCGTAGACCGCCAGCTCGCTGACCGCGAAGACGTAGAGGACCCCCATGTCGAGGTTGGCGACCACCCAGCCGTCCGGTCCCACCGGGATGACCGCGAACGCCGCCAGGGCGAAGGTAAAGGCGATCAGGGGGGCGAGCCAGTAGAGCACCCGGTCGGCCCGGGCCACCGTGAGGTCCTCCTTGAAGATCGCCTTGACCGCGTCGGCGATCGGCTGCAGGAGCCCGGCCGGGCCCACCCGGTTGGGCCCCAGCCGCACCTGGAAGCGGGCCAGGCCGCGCCGCATGATCCAGGTGATGTAGGCGAAGGTGAAGAGCAGCGCCAGGATCAAGACCAGCGCCTTCACTGCGGTCACGAAGAGCTGCCAGAGCATTACGCCTCACCTCCCGCCGGAACCCGCAAGCGGTAGGCCACCCGCCGCCCCGCCCCCCGGCCCCAGGCGGGCAGGACCAGCGCCCCCTCGGCCAGGGCGGGGTCGAGCTCGACCCGGGCCTCCCAGCGGCCGTAACCGGTCTCGACCTCGACCGTCGCCCCGGGGTCGAGCCCAAGCCGCCGGGCGGTCTCGGGGTGGGCGCGGAGCCTGGGGGGGCCGAGGGCGGCCCGCACCCGCGGGTCGGCGAGCATCCGGGCCCTCCACATGGTGGGGGCCAGGAAGAGCTCGCCCTTGTCCTCACCGGGTCGCGCCGCCAGGCGGAGCTTGGGGCGCCAGAAGGCGACCTCCTCGGGGAGGTCGAGGGGAAGCTTGTGGCGCTCGTGGAGCCGCTCGCGGGCCTCGCGGTAGTGGCCGGCGGGGGGCTTTCGGCCCATTCCCCGCAGCCAGAAGGCCAGCGCCTCGATCCCGTCCATCGCCCCCAGCGGGGCGGTGGGGGCGGGGCGGAGCTCAAGCACGCGCCCCTCGGCGTTCACCGTGTAGCCCCGCTTCTCGTAGAAGGTCTTGGCCGGGAGCACCAGGTCGGCCTGGGCGCGGGCCCGGGGGTCGAGGTGGGAAAGCGCCAGCACCCTGAGCCGGGCGGCGGCGAGCACGCGCTCGGGCGGGGTGGCCCCGAAGGCGAGGAGCAGCCCGGCCCCGGGCTCCTCCCAACCCCGCCCCTTGGGGTTCCAAAGCCCCACCGCCTCCAGCCCCCGGGCCCCGGCCGCCGGCGGCATGGCGAAGACCAGGGCCCCCTTGGCCCGGGCGAGGTCGGCGACCGCCTGGGCGGCGGCGGGGGCCTCGAGGACCTCCGCCCCCACCACCACCGCCCGGGTCTTGGCGGCGAGGAAACGCTCGGCCACCCGCCTAAGCTCGGCCTCCGGCACCCCCGGCACCGGCTCCGGCCGCTTGCCGTTTAAGATCGCGAAAAGCGCCCCGACCAGCGCCCCGACCGAACCCGGCGGGTAGACCCCGGCGACCCCGGCGAAGCGGTGGAGCCGGGTCGGGTAGGGGGCGAAGACCGCCAGCCGCTCCCGCCTCCGGGGCATGTGCTCCTCCAGGCGGAGGTCGGCGATCGGGGTGCCGTGGTAGTAGCGGGGGGCGGGGGTGACCCCCTTCAAGAACTCCTGTAGCCGGAGGTAGAGGTTCGGCATCTCCTCGGCGGGGTCGCCGATCACCAGGGCGAACTCGGCCTCGAGGAGCTCCTCGTACCGCGCCGCCGGCAGGTTGGCCACCGGGTAGCGGGTGGCGTTCTCGAAGCCAAAGTGGGGGGTCTTGAGGGCCCGGGCCGCCTCGGCGAAGGCGTAGCCCTCCTCCAGGGTCGCGTCGGCGGCCAGGAGGAGCCCCACCTCCTCGCCCTTGGCCCCGGAGAGCCGCTCGGCCAGGAAGGCCTCGGCCTCGGCCAGGCTCACCGGCACCAGCTCACCGTCCTTTCGGAGGAGGGGTTCGGTGAGCCGGTCGCGGCTCGCCCAGCCGTGCCCGAAGCGGGCGGCGTCGGAGATCCAGATCTGGTTGGTCTCGGGATGCTCCCGGGCCCGGATCCGCTCGATCCGGCCCGAGCGGCTGTCCACCCAGATCGCCGCCCCGAAAGCGTCGTTCATGTCGACGGTGGGGGTCTTCTCGAACTCCCAGTTGCGGGCCCGGAAGCGGGCGGTGAGGTCGAGGAGGGCGCCCACCGGGCAGATGTCGGTGATGTTGCCGGAAAACCCCGCCGGCAGGGGGATCTCCTCGCTGCCGATGAAGGTGTGGTTCCCCCGCTCGATGAAGTCGAGAACCTCCTCCCCGGGGATCTCCTCGAAGTAGCGGACGCAGCGCTTGCAGTGGATGCAGCGCTCGCGGTCGAGGACCACGAACTCGGAGAGCTTGTGGTGCTTGTCGGCGTGCCGCTTGGTGAATTCGAACCGGGAGTAGAGGACGGTCTTCAGCCCGTTTTGGGTCTGGGTGTAGTACTTCTCGAACAGGCCGTACTCGTAGGAGCGGTCCTGGAGCTCGCAGGCCCCGCCCTTGTCGCAGGTGGGGCAGTCCAGGGGGTGGTTCTCCAGGTGGAACTCGACCATCCCCGCCTGGGCCTTCCTCACCTCGTCGGCCAGGGTGTCGACCACCATCCCCTCGGTCGCACGGGTGGTGCAGGCGGCCATCAGCTTGGGGAACCAGAAGATCTGGGGGTTGCCCGCCTCGTCCCGGATCCAGTCGCCGTCCTTGCCCTTGCGGGGGGCCCCCACCTTGACCAGGCACATGCGGCAGGCGCCGATCGGGGAGAGGTGCCGCTCGCTGCAGAAGTAGGGGACGTCGTAGCCGGCGTGGAAGATCGCGTCCAGGACCGAGGTTCCCTCGGGCACCTCGATCTCGCGGTCGTTGATCCTTAGCTTCGGCATCGTCTACCCCCAAAACCCCTTCTTCTCCAGCGGGCACCGCCCCTCCTCGATGTGCCGCTCAAACTCGTGGCGGAAGTGGCGGAGCGCGCCCCTTACCGGCCAGACGGCGGCGTCGGCCAGGGGGCAGAAGCTCTTGCCCTCGATGTTGTCGAGGAGGTCCTCGATGAGCTCGAGGTCCCCGGGCTTGCCCCGACCCCGCTCGATCTGACCGAGGAGCTTAACCAGCCACCCGGCCACCCCCTCGCGGCAGGGGGTGCACTTGCCGCAGGATTCGTGGCCGTAAAAGCGCACCAGGTTCCAGATCACGTCGACCACGCAGGCCCGCTCGGGGATCAGGATCACCCCGCCGGTCCCCAGCATGCTGCCCTTCTCGGCCAGGTGCTCGTAGTCCATCGGGGTGTCGAGGGTGTCGTCGTTAAAGGGCAGCATCGGGGTCGAGGACCCCCCCGGGATCAGCGCCTTGATGGGCTCCCGGACCCCGCCGGCCCAGTCGTAGATGAGCTCGCGGAAGGTGGTGCCCATGGGGAGCTCGTAGACCCCGGGGCGGACCGCCGGCCCCGAGACCTGGTAGAGCTTCATCCCCTTGGACTTGTCGTAGCCCATCTGGGCGAACCAGTCCGAGCCCCGGGCGACGATGTGGACCACGCTGGCGATGGTCTCGACGTTGTTGATGGTGGTGGGCTTGCCGAAAAGCCCCTTTTGCGCCGGGAAGGGGGGCTTGAGCCGCGGGTTCGCCCGGAGGCCCTCCAGCGAGTTCATCAGCGCGGTCTCCTCGCCGCAGATGTAGGCCCCGGCCCCCCGGTGGACGTAGAGGTCGAAGTCGAAGCCGGAGCCGAAGAGGTTCTTCCCCAAATAGCCCCGGGCGTAGGCCTCCTCGATGGCGGCCACCAGCCGGTCGTAGGCCCGCCGGTACTCGCCGCGGATGTAGATGTAGCCCTTGGTGGCCCGGATCGCGTAGCCGGCAAGGATCATCCCCTCGATCGCCTGGTGGGGGTCGTCCTCGAGGATGTACCGGTCCTTGAACGAGCCCGGCTCCGACTCGTCGGCGTTCATGATGATGTAGTGCTGCTGGCCGTCGTCCTTGGGCATGAAGGACCACTTGAGTCCGGTGGGGAAGCCGGCCCCGCCCCGCCCCCGGAGCCCCGAGCGCTTGACCTCCTCGATCACCTCGTCGGGGGTCATCGAGGCGAGCGCCTTCCGGGCGGCCTCGTACCCCCCGTGGCCGAGGTAGTAGTCGAGGGTGTGGGCGTCCGGTCTTCCCACGTGGGCGTAGAGCGTCCGCTCGAAGCGGGGGTCGTGGCCGGAGACGATGAAGCCCTCGCTCATGCCCCCTCCTTTCGCACCTCGTGCCCGCAGTCGCCGGGCAGCTCGATCTCCTCCAGCGGCTTGCCGGCCCGGAGGCCCTCGAGGAGGGCCCGGAGCCGCTCCCGGTTCATGCACTCGAGGTAGGGCTCGTCGTTCACCTGCACCACCGGGGCGGTGTGGCAGGAGCCCAGGCACTCGACCTTCTGGATCGAGAAGAGCCCGTCCGGGGTCACCTCCCCCGGCCCCACCCCCAGCTCGGCCCGGAGCGTGTCCCAAAGCTCCTCGGCCCCGGCCAGCTTGCACGAGAGGGTGGCGCAGACCTGGAGGTGGTACTTCCCGGTGGGCACCGCCTGGTAGTAGGAGTAAAAGCTCATCACCCCCCGCACCTCGGTGGCGGTGGTGCCCAGGATCTCGGCAATCTCGCGGATCCGTTCGGGGGAGACGTGCCCCTCCTCCTGCTGCACCTTCCGGAGGAGGGGCATCACCGCCGCCCGGCGGTTTTCCGGCGGGTAGTTTCGGAAGACGATCTCCAACCAGTCCTGCTTGTCGTCAAAAAAGCCCATCGCCGATCACCTGTCCACGTCCCCGAGCACCGGGTCGAAGCTGGCCAGAATCGCCACCAGGTCCTGGAAGAAGTGCCCCCGGGCCGCCCCCGGCAGGGCCTGCAGGTTGAAGAAGCTCGGGGTCCGCACCTTGACCCGGTAGGGCAGGCTGCCGCCGTCCGAGACCACGTAGTAGCCGAGCTCCCCGCGGGCGCTCTCGGTGGGCACGTAGGCCTCGCCGGGGGGCACCTCGAAGCCCTCGGTGGCCAGCTTGAAGTGGTAGATCACCGCCTCCATCGAACTGGCCAGGAGCTCCTTGGGGGGGAAGGAGAAGTGGGGGTTGGGATCGCGGATGGGACCGGGCTCCAGCCGCTCGAGCGCCTGCCGGACGATCCGGGCCGACTGCCGCATCTCCTCCAGCCGCACCACCATCCGGTCCCAGGTGTCCCCCCGCTCGCCCAGCGGCACCTCGAAGTCGTAGGTCTCGTAGCCCGAGTAGGGGTAGGCCTTGCGCACGTCGTAGTTGACCCCGCTGGCCCGGAGGCTGCCGCCGGTCAGACCGTGGGCGATCGCCTCCTCGGGGCCGATCACCCCCACCCCCCGGGCCCGGCCCTCGAAGATCGGGCTGCCGACGAAGAGGCCCTGGTAGTCGTCGACCCGGTGGTCGAAGGTGTCGAGGAACTTCTTGAGCTCGGCGGGGAACTCCTCGGGGAGGTCCTCCTTGAGGCCGCCGATCCGGATGTAGTTGTGGTGGAAGCGCTGACCGGTCGCCCACTCGAAGAGGTCGAGGATCGTCTCCCGCTCCCGGAAGGCGTAGAAGTAGGGGGTGAGGGCACCCAGGTCCAAAAGTCCGCTGGCCACGAAGATCAGGTGGCTGGCGATGCGGGAGAGCTCGTTCAGCATCACCCGGATCACCTGGGCCCGCTCGGGGACCTCGGCCCCCAGCAACTTCTCGACGCTCAGAGCGTAGGCGAGGTCGTGGGCGAAGGAATGGAGGTAGTCCATCCGGGGGGTGTAGGTGAGGTTCTGGTGGAAGGTGCGGTTCTCCATCGTCTTCTCGAAGCCGGTGTGGAGGTAGCCGATGTGGGGGACGACGTCCAGCACCTCCTCGCCGGCCAGCCGCACCACCAGCCTGAGCACCCCGTGGGTCGAGGGGTGCTGCGGCCCCATGTTGAGGAGCATCTCCTCGGTTCGGAGCTCCTTGGGCTCGGGGATCACCGCCGCTCCCCCTTTCTCCGGCCGCCCCGCCAGCCGGTGAGGCCCTTCTCCTTGCCCCTAAGCCCGGCCCGGAACGACTCGGGGTCGATGTAGCGCCCCTCGTTAAAGAGGGTCGGGGTCTCGCCGAGGGGAAAGTCCTTCCGCAACGGGTGGCCCTCGAAGTCCTCCGGCATCAGGATCCGCCTAAGGTCGGGGTGGCCCTTGAAGACCAGGCCGTAGAGGTCGTAGACCTCGCGCTCGGGGAAGTTGGCGCTGGGCCAGAGGTCGCTGACCGTCTCCAGCTCGGGCTTCCTCTCGGGGACGTAGACCCGGGGGTAGATCCGGCTGCCGTCGCCGTCGGCAAAGCCCGGCAGGCTCACCAGCTCGTAGACCACCGCGAACCGCTCGGGGGGATGCCAGCCGGCCGCCTCGGGGTAGTCCCGGTAGTCGATCCCGATCACGTCGGCGAGGTAGTTGAACCCCATCGCCTTGAAGGCGGCCATGTGGGTCTTGAGCTCGGGCAGGGGGAGGACGATGTGCAACAGGTCGTGGGCCTCCCGCACCTCCAGCCCGTGCTCCTCGGCGTAGGCCCGGGCCTCTTCGCGCCGCATCTAGGCCCCCCTCGCCCAGGCCTCGACCGGGGGCAGCCGGCGCCCCCTCTCGTCGTAGGCCCGCCCTTTGATCTTCTTCTGAAGCTGCATCACCGCGTAGATCAACGCCTCGGGGCGGGGCGGGCAGCCGGGGACGAAGACGTCGACCGGCACCACCGAGTCCACCGACTGCACGATCGCGTAGTTGTTGAACATCCCCCCGGAGCTGGCGCAGGCCCCCATGCTGATCACCCACTTGGGGTCGGGCATCTGGTCGTAGACCCGGCGCATCACCGGGGCCATCTTCTTGGAGAGCCGGCCGGCGACGATCATCACGTCGGCCTGGCGGGGGCTGGCCCGGAAGACCTCGCTGCCGAAGCGGGCCAGGTCGTTGCGGGCGTTGGTCGAGGCCATCATCTCGATGGCGCAGCAGGCCAGCCCGAAGGTGACCGGCCAGAGCGAGTTGGAGCGTCCCCAGGCGATGAGCTTTTCCAGGGTGGTGAAGAGGATGCCCTGGCGCTCAAGCTCCCGGAACTCCTCCTCGTAGGTCTTCACCGATCCCACTTCATCACCCCTTTCCGCCACTCGAAGAAGAGGCCCAGGAGGAGGACCAGGGTAAAGAGCAGGGCGGCCGCGAACCCGGCCAGCCCCAGCTTCCCGGCGTTCACCGCGTAGGGCCAGAGGAAGGCGACCTCGACATCGAAGAGGATGAAGAGCATGCCCACCGCGTAGAAGTGCGCCGGGAAACGCTTGGCGTAGCCCATCGGCTCGTTCCCCGACTCGTAGGCGGCGAGCTTGGTCCGGCCCGGCCTCTTGGGCCCCAAAAGGGCCCCCAACAGCAACATCGCCACCCCGATCAAGGCGGCGATTCCCAGGTAGATCAGGGCGTTTAGGTATTCCAGCAGCGGATCCATCCCGGCCTCCTTGTGCCCTTCTTCACTTGAAGGGCCCGGTCCCGCTCAGCGCCCCCATCTTACGGGAGCCCGGGCAGGGCCATTCGCCCCCGGGCTACCTTTCCACCCGCATCCCGCTACTCTTCTTCACCCGGCCCTCCCGCTGCTCAACCTCGCCGGAGAGGAGCCCCATCCAGACCAGGGCGGTGCCGTCGGGCTCGAAGGCGAGCGGTCGCACCCGCTGGGCGATCACGGCGTCGCCCCCGCGGGCCCGGGCCTTGGCCCGGGCCTCCTCCTCCCCCTCGGCGGCGACCAGATAGACCGCCTCGGCCCGCCCCGGCCCCTCGGCCCGGATCTCGTTGGTCACCAGGAAGAGCTTCATACCTATGAGTTTACCCGCCGAGGA
>JALSRQ010000023.1 GCA_026984675.1 Thermaceae bacterium | reverse complement strand
TCGGTGGCCAGGTACCGCACCCGGTAGACGTTCACCCCCAGCGCGTCGGCGGCGGCGGGGTTCTCCCCCACCGAGCGCAGGGTGATCCCTCCCCGGGTGCGGTAGAGGAAGTACCAAAGGAGGAGGGCGGCGAGGAGGCCGAGGTAGAGCAGGGCGCTCTGCCCCCGAAAGAGCCCCGGCCCCAGCCAGGGGATCGCCGAGAGCCCGGGGATGTCGAGCTTGGGGAGGGGATGGGCGAGCGGGCGCCCGGCGAAGGGCTTGCCGAGCAACCCGGAGAGCCCCAGCCCCACCATGGTGAGGGCCAACCCCGAGACGTAGGTGTTGGCCCGGAGGGTGATCGAGAAGAAGGCGTGGACCAGGGCCGCCAGCGTCCCGGCGGCGGCGGCGGCCAGCACCCCAAGCCAAGGGTCGCCGCTGGCGTCGGCGGCGGCGAAGCCGGCCAACGCCCCCAGGATCATCATCCCCTCGACCCCGAGGTTGATCACCCCGGAGCGCTCGGCCACCAGCTCGCCAAGGGCGGCGAGGAGCAGCGGGGCGGAGAAGGCGAGCCCCCGCGCCAGGGTCGAGACCCACCAGCTCTCAGCCACGTTCCGGCCTCCAGACCACCCGGTAGCGGATCGGCACCTCGGCGGCGATCAGGAAAAAGAGGATCAGCCCGTTGACCACCTGAACCAGCTGAAACGGCGTGGCCAGGGCGACCTTGGCCACGTCGCCGGCGGCGAAGACGAAGCCGATCAAGAGCCCGGTGAGCAATGTGGCCAGGGGCCGGTTCCGCCCCAACCAGGCGACGATGATCGCGGTGTAGCCGTAGCCCAGCGAGATCTGCAGGGGGGCGAGCAGGCGGTGGTGGGTGCCGGCCACCTCGACGAAGCCGGCCAGCCCCGCCACCCCGCCGGAGAGCAGGGCGACCTGGAGCAGGGTCGAGAGCGCCCGGACCCCGGCGTAGCGGGCGGCCTCGGGGTTCTCCCCCACCACCCGCACCTCGAAGCCCAGCTTGGTGGCGCCGAGCAGCCAGGCGAGGAGCGCCGCCGCCGCCACCGCCAGCACCAGCCCGGGCCAGGCCAGGCCGGTGCCGGGCCAAAGCGGCAGCCAGGCCGAGGCCGGGAAGCGGTCGGTGTAGGCGAAGCCGAAGACGCTCTTTCCCTTCCAGGGGCCGTGGATCAGCCACTCGACCAGGTAGATCGCCACGTAGTTGAACATCAGGGTGGTGATCACGTCGTTGACCGCCAGCCGGGCCTTCAGGTAGGCGGGGACCATGGCCCAAAGCCCCCCCGCGACGAAGGCCACCGCCGCCATTAGGACGAGCTTGGCGACCCCCTCGCCGGGCCCGAAGAGGGCCACCCCCGAGGCCGCCACCGCCCCCACCAGTAGCTGGCCCTCGGCCCCGATGTTCCAGAACTGGGCCCGGAAGGCGAGGGCCAGCCCGGCGCCGGCGAGGGTGAGCGGCACCGCCCGCCGGAGCACCTCGGCGAACCCCCGGGGGTCGGCGAGCACCCCCCGGTAGACGACCGCGATCGCCTCCCAGGGGCTGGCCCCGTAGAGGGCGAGCAGGACCAGGCTGGCGGCGAAGGCGAGCAACACCGCCAGCAGCGAGACCGCCGCCACGAACAGGGCCGGGGCCTCGCCCCGGGGCACCAGCCTCACGCCGCCACCCCCGCCATCAGGAGCCCGAGCCGCTCCTTGCTGGCCTCGTCGGGGGCCAGCTCGGCGACGATCTTGCCGTCGAAGATCACCAGGATGCGGTCGGAGAGGGCGAGGACCTCCTCCAGGTCCTCGCTGACCAGAAAGACCGCCGCCCCCCGGTCGCGCTCCTCCAGGAGCAGGCGGCGGACCTGGGCGGTGGCCCCGACGTCGAGCCCGTAGGTGGGGTGGGCGGCGACCAGGAGCCGGGGCCGGCCGTGGAGCTCGCGGGCCAGGATGAGCTTTTGGATGTTGCCGCCGGAGAGGAGCCGCACCGGGGTGGCCACCGAGGGGGCCGCCACCCGGTAGCGGGCCACCGCTTCCTCGGCGAAGGCCCGCACCGCCCGGCGGTCGAGGACCGGCCCCCGGGCGAAGGGGGGGTAGCGGTAGTGTTTGAGGACCAGGTTCTCGGCCACCGAGAGGCTCCCCACCACCCCCCGGTGGGTGCGGTCCTCGGGGACGTGGGCGACCCCGGCCTCGAAGAAGGCGCGGGCGTCGTGGCCGGTGAGGTCCCGCTCGCCGAGGCGGATCCAGCCCCGGGCCGGCCGCCGCAGTCCGGTGAGGGCCTCGATCAGCTCGCTTTGGCCGTTGCCCGCCACCCCGGCGAGGCCCACGATCTCCCCCTCGTGGACCTGAAAGTTGACGTCCTTGACCGCGAAGTAGCCGCGGTCGCCCCGGACCCAGAGGTCCTCGACGAAGAGCCGCGGCCGCCCCCGGCCAGCCCTCCGCCGGGCCCGGGGAAGGGCGACCTCCTCCCCCACCATTAAGCGGGCCAGGCGGCGCTCGTCGACCTCGGCCACCGGCAGGGTGGCGACCACCCGCCCCCGGCGGAGCACGGTGACCCGGTCGGCGACCTCGAGGACCTCCTCCAGCTTGTGGGTGATGAAGATCACCGCGTGGCCCTCGGCCTTCATCCGCCGGAGCACGGCGAAGAGGCCGCGGGCCTCCTGGGGGGTGAGCACGCTGGTGGGCTCGTCGAGGATCAAAAGGCGCACGTCCCGGACCAGCACCTTGAGGATCTCGACCCGCTGCTGCTCGCCGGCCGAGAGCTGCCAGACGTAGGCCCGGGGGTCGACCGGCAGCCCGTAGCGCTCGCCGAGCCGGCGGAGCCGGTCCGCAAGCGCCCGGGTGGGGGCCAGGAAGGGGACCCCGGAGAGCCCCAGGGCGACGTTCTCGGCCACCGTGTGCTTCTTGACCAGCAGGAAATGCTGGGGCACCAGGCCGATCCCGAGCGCCAGGGCGTCCCTCGGCGAGCGGATCCGGACCGGCCGGCCCTGAAGCCGGATCTCCCCCCCGTCGGGCTGAAGCAGCCCGTAGAGCATCGAGACCAGGGTGCTCTTTCCGGCGCCGTTCTCCCCCAACAGGGCGTGCACCTCGCCGGCCCGGACGCTGAGGTCCACCCGGTCGTTGGCCACCACGCCGGGGAAACGCTTGGTCAGGGAACGGAGTTCGAGGAACGGCGGAGTCTCCTGGCTCGGCGGTGACGCCTCGGCCCCCTCCACGCGCCCATCCTAGCAGCGGGGGCGGGGGGCGCAACCCGGTAGAATATGGGGTTAGAAGCTCGTCGTTCCCGGCGCCCCGGGGTAGAGGGCTCGGAGCTCGGCCAGGAGCTCGTGGGGGCGGTCCGCCGGCAGGCGGCAGCGCCCCCGCTGGCAGAGGTAGGCCCGCCCGGGGGCGCGCCCGGCTAGGGCCGGGAGGGACCCCGGCTCACCGGCGGCGTAGGCGGTGAGGGGGGCGTAGAGCCGGCGGGCGGCGGCCTCGAGGCCGGGGGCCGGACGCACCACCCAAAGCTCGCTCCCCCGCTCGGCGAAGAGGTGGGCGGCGAGGGCGGCCCCAAACCCGAGGGGGGCCCGGGCCGCCCAGGGGGCCAGCCGCTCCAGGGCGGTCCTGGCGGCGTTCTCCCAGGCCTCCTCCCGGAAGAGGGCGGCGAGGTTTAAAAGCAGCTCGATCGCCAGCGAGCTTCCCGAGGGGTGGGCGCCGTCGGTGGGGTCGGCGGGGCGGCCGAGGGGGGTGGCCTGGAGGGCGTCAAAAAAGCGCCCCTCGCCGGGGTCGTAAAACCGCATCGTAGCCTCGCCCAGATCCCGGGCCGCGGCCAGCCAGCGGGGCTCGCCGGTGGCGCGATGGAGCTCCAGCAGCCCCAGGCCCACCGCCGCCTGGTCGGCGAGGAAGGCCTCCTCCCGCAGCCGGCCCTGGGCCCAGCTGTGGCGGAGGAGGCCCCCCCGGAGCATGCGCCCGAGCAGGAAGCCGGCGGTCCTCCGGGCGGCCTCGAGGTAGCGGGGCTCCCCCAAAACCCGCCCGGCCTCGGCGAAGGCGGCGAGGGCGAGGCCGTTCCAGTCGGCCAGGACCTTGCCGTCCCTGCCGGGCCGGGGCCTTTGGGCCCGGGCCGAAAGCAGCCGGGCGCGCACCCCCGCCGGCGGTGCCGCCAGCCCCTGGAGCACGTTCGTTCCCGCCTCCCAGTTCCCCTCGGGGCGCACCCCGTAGGCCCGGGCGGCGGCCTCGGCGTCGCTCCCGAGCACCGCGGTCCACTCGTCCCAGGTCCAGACGCAGTAGGCCCCCTCCTGGCCCGGCGCCCCGGCGTCCAGGGCGCTGCCAAAGCCCCCCTCGGGGGCGGCCAGCTCGACGAGGAGGAAGTCCAGGGTGGACCGGGCCACCCGAAGGAAGCCGTCCTCCCCCAAAACCCGCCCCGCCCCCAGGTAGACCCGGGCGAGCTGGGCGTTGTCGTAGAGCATCTTCTCGAAGTGGGGGACCCGCCAGGCGGGGTCGACCGCGTAGCGGTGGAAGCCGCCCCCAAGCTGGTCGTGGATCCCCCCGGCGGCCATGGCCCGCAGGCTGGACCCCAGCCAGTCCCGGGCCCGGGCCTCGCCGAGCCAAGCGAGCCGGAGCAAAAACCCCAAAAGCGGGGCCTGGGAAAACTTGGGGGCGCTGCCGAAGCCGCCGTTTTGGCGGTCCGCGAGCCGGTCGAGACCCTCCA
>JALSRQ010000022.1 GCA_026984675.1 Thermaceae bacterium | reverse complement strand
GGTGAGCTACGGCGGCAGCGCCATGCTCACCACCGGAGTGGCCTTCGGCCTGCTCCACGCGGCGGCCCGGCAGGCCTTCGCCGAGCCCCGGGAGGCGACGTGAGGGTGGTGGTGACCGGCGGCGGCACCGGCGGCCACGTCTTCCCCGCCCTGGCGGTGGGGGAGGCGCTGGCCCGGCGGGGGCACGAGGTGGCCTACGTGGGGGCGGCGGGACTGGAGGCCCGGGTGGTCCCCGGCCGGCTCCCCTTCCACGCCCTCCCCGCCGGCAAGCTCGACCGCACCCGCCCCCGCCCCGGCGAGCTTTGGAAGACCGGGTGGGGGCTCCTCCGGGGGCTGGCCCTGGCCCGGCGGCTGAGGCCCCAGGCGGTCTTCGCCACCGGCGGCTACGCCGCCTTCCCCTTCGCCCTGGCCGCCCGGCTGCTGGGGGCGCGGCTCCTCCTCCACGAACAAAACGCCCGCCTCGGCCTCACCGTCCGGCTGCTCGCCCCCCTGGCCGAGGCCCTCTTTCTGGCGGTGCCGGCCCCGCTGCCCGCAAGGCTTGGGGGAAAGGCCCGGGTGGTGGGGATGCCGATCCGGGAGCTCCGCTACCCCAAGGCCGAGGCCCGCCGGCGGCTCGGCCTCGACCCCGATCGAACCACCCTGCTGGTGATGGGGGGCAGCCAGGGGGCCGAGAGCCTGAACCGCGAGCTGCCCCCCCGGCTCGCTCCCTTCCTGGACAGGATCCAGGTCCTTCACCAGACCGGGTTCGGCCGCCGTGGGGGGACCGGGCGGGTGCCCCCCGGCTACCACCGGGTGGAGTTCCTGGAGGCCCCCCTGGCCTGGTCGGCGGCCGACCTGGCGATCACCCGGGCGGGGGCGATGACCCTGGCCGAGGCCGCCTACTACCGGGTGCCGGCGATCCTCGTCCCCTACCCCTACGCCGCCGACGACCACCAGACCAAGAACGCCCGGCTCTACGCCGAGGCGGGGGCCGCCCGGCTGGTTCCCGAGGGGGCGTGGGACCGCATTCCGGCCGAGGTCGCCGCCCTCCTCGACCCCCAAAACCGCCGCGCCATGGCCGCCGCCTTGGCCCGCTTCGACCCCAGCGGAAGCACCGAGCGCATCGTGCGCGCGATCGAGGAAGGAGGCGACCGGTGAGCGAAACCACCCGCTACCACCTGATGGGCATCGAGGGCGTGGGGATGAGCGCCCTGGCCGAGGCCCTGGCCTACCTGGGCCACGCCGTCGACGGCTGCGACCTGCGACCGGGACCGGCCAGCCGGCGGCTGGTCGAGGAGGGGATCGGGGTGCACCCCGGCCACGACCCCGCCCACCTGCCGGAGTCCGGGGTGGTGGTCGCCAGCAACGCGGTGCCCGAGGACCACCCCGAGCTGGAGGCGGCCCGCCGCCGGGGCCTCAGGGTGCAAAAGCGCATCCAGACCCTGGCCGACCTGCTCGCCGGCGGCCCCAGCCTGGGGGTCACCGGAACCCACGGCAAGACCACCACCACCGCCATGCTGGGCAGGATCTTCGAGGCGGCCGGCGCCGACCCCCTGGTCCTGGTGGGGGCCCGGGTCCCCGGCTGGCGGGGCGGGGCGAGGCTCGGGAACGGGCCCCGGATCGCGGAGATCGACGAGTCCGACCGCCGCTTCCCCGAGGCCCGGGTGGGGCTGGCGGTGGTCACCAACCTCGAGGACGACCACGTCGGCGCCGGCGACCAACCCACCTACCACGAAAGCCAGGAGGCCCTCCGGGCGGCGGTGGCCCGCTGGCTAAGGGCCGCCGACCGGGTGGTCTACCACGCCGACTGGCCCGGGCTCTCGGACCTCGTCCCCGGGGGGGCGCTGGGCTTCGGGCTGGCCCGGGGCCAGGTACGGGCCGAGAACCCGAGCCTCACCGCCGGCGGCAGCCGCTTCACCCTGAGCCTCCGGGGGCGGCCGCTGGGACAGGTGGCGCTTTCGGTGCCCGGCCGCCACAACCTGGAGAACGCCCTGGCGGCGGCGGCCGCCGCCCTCGCCTGGGGGCTCGACTTCCCCGCCATCCGCCGGGGGCTCGCCGCCTTCCGGGGCACCGGGCGGCGGCTGGAGCCGGTGGGGCGGCTGGGCGAGGCCCGGGTCTACGACGACTACGCCCACCACCCCACCGAGGTCGAGGCCACCCTGAGGACCGCCCGGCGGATGGGCGGGCGGGTGCGGGTGGTCTTTCAACCCCACCGCTACCGGCGCACCGCCCGGTTCGCCGACCGCTTCGCGCGGGCGCTCGCCCTGGCCGACGAGGCGATCGTCCTCGAGGTCTACCCCGCCGGCGAACCCCCGATCCCCGGGGTGAGCGGGGCCCGAATCGCCGAGGCCGCCCGCGCCCTGGGGGCCCGGGCCCGGTTCATGGGCTGGGACGAGGCCCTCGCCTACCTGCGGAGTACCCTGGCGCCCGGCGACCTGATCCTCACCATGGGGGCCGGCGACGTCTGGCGGCTGGGCCGACGGCTGGTGGAGGAGGTGGGGTCGGTGTGGAGGTGAGGCGGGTTCTGCTCAAGGACCACACCACCCTGGCGGTGGGGGGGCCGGCCGAGCTCTGGCTGCTCGAGCACCCCGACGAGCTTCCCGAGGCCACCGCCGCTCCCTACCGGGTCCTGGGCAACGGCTCCAACCTGCTGGTCGCCGACCAGGGGGTGCCCGAGCGGGTGATCAAGCTGGCGGGTCGCTTCGCCGAGGGCGAGCTCACCGGCTGGGTGGGGGCCGGCAGCCTGCTCCCGATCTGGGTCCAGGAGGCCGCCCGCCAAGGGCTCTCGGGGCTGGAGCCCCTGCTCGGGATCCCCGCCAGCGTGGGGGGGGCGGTGCGGATGAACGCCGGCACCCGCTTCGGGGCCATCGCCGACGCCCTGGCCGAGGTCGAGTACTTCCACCAGGGGCGCTTTTTCCGAAAGAGCCCGGGGGAGATCGGCTTCGGCTACCGCAAAAGCGGCCTGCCGCCGGGGGCGATCGTCACCCGGGTCCGGTTCGACCTCAAGCGGGCCTCGAGGGAAGCGGTGGCCGCCCGCATGGCCGCCGTGGACGCCGCCCGGAAGGGCCAGCCCAAGCGCAAAAGCGCCGGCTGCGCCTTCAAAAACCCCGATCACGACGCCGCCGGCCGGCTGATCGACGCGGCCGGCTTCAAGGGGTTCCGGGTGGGCCGGGCGATGGTCAGCCACGAGCACGCCAACTTCGTCGTAAACTTGGGGGGCGCCACCGCCCGGGAGATCTGGCAGCTCATCGAGGCGATCCGGGCAACGCTGCCTTTGGAGCTGGAGTGGGAGGTCTGGGGGGTGATCGAACCGTGACCCGGGTGCTCGCCGCCTTGCTCCTGGCGGGAATCGGCTTTCTGGCCAGCTGGATCCTGCTGCCGATCCGGCGGATCGAGGTGGCCGGGGCCCGGCGCCTCGCCCCCGGCTACCTGGTGCGGGCGGCCGGCCTCTACGCCGGCGGCCCCTGGCTCTACCGGCCGCCCCTCGCCGCCCGGCTCCTCGCCCAGAACCCCTGGGTGGCGGCGGTGCGGGTGACCCGGCCGGGGCTGGGGACGGTGCGGATCGAGGTCAGGGAGCGCCGCCCCCTGGCCCTCCTGGTCGACGAGCTGGGGGTTCCCGGCGGACGCCGGCTCGGCCTGGTGGTCGACGGCGAGGGCCGCCCCCTGCCGGCGCCCACCGCCCCGGTCGCGATCCGGGGACGGGGGCCGGGGCTTTCCGCCGCCCTGGCCCTGGCCCGGCGCTTCCCCCGGGCCCGGCAAATCACCTACGGCCCCGCCGGCTATGGCCTAGACTTGAAGGAGGGCCGGTACTGGGCCGCCAAGGCCGAGGAACTGGCGGCCCTGGCCCGGGTTCCGGGCGGGGCGGTGCACGCCTACGCGTGGGGGGTGAGCGTCCGAAGATGAGCGAACGTCTATTCGCAGGCCTCGACGTGGGGACCACCAAGGTCACCGCAGTGGTCGGCGAGGTGGCCGCCGACGGCGTGCTCGACGTGATCGGCGAGGGCAGCGCGCCCTCCGAGGGGATCCGTCGGGGGGCGGTGGTCAACCTGGAAAAGACCGCCGAGGCCATCCAGAAGGCGGTGCGCGCCGCCGAGCGGGTCGCCGGGGTCGGGGTCGGCGAGGTCCTGGTCGGGGTCGGCGGACCCCAGCTGGCCAGCGTGACCTCGGGCGGGCTGGCCGCGATCCGCCGGGGGCAGACGATCCGCCCCGCCGACGTTGAGCGGGCGGTGGAGCAGGCCAAGGCCTACCCCCTCGAGGGCGACCGCGAGCTCCTCCACGTCGTGCCGCTGGAGTTCCGGGTCGACGGCCAGGAGGGGATCCACGACCCGGTGGGCATGACCGGGGTGCGGCTGGAGGTCGACGTCCTCCTGGTCTCGACCGCCGCCGGCCCCCTGGCCAACCTGCGGCGGGCGGTGGAGGCCGCCGGGCTTTCGATCGGTGGCCTGGTGGCCCAGCCCTACGCCAGCGGCCTGGGGGTGCTCACCCCCGAGGAGGAGGAGATGAACACCCTGGTCCTCGACCTCGGGGCCGGCACCACCGGGATCGGCTACTTCAAGGACGGGCGGCTGGCCTACGCCGGGGTGCTGCCGCTCGGCGCCGAGCTGGTGAGCGGCGACATCGCCAAGCTGCTCAAGATCCCCTTCGAGGAAGCCGAACGGATCAAGAAGAAGTACGGCGCCGCCCTTCCCGAGCTGGCCGAC
>JALSRQ010000021.1 GCA_026984675.1 Thermaceae bacterium | reverse complement strand
GTGGTGGGCGGTACTGGACTTGAACCAGTGACCTCCCGCGTGTGAGGCGGGCGCTCTGGCCAGCTGAGCTAACCGCCCAGGCCAGCCCGAATCTAGCATCGCGCCCCCCAAATGTCAAGGTTTCCGATGGGAATGGGGTAAACTGGGGCCATGCGGGTGCGCGCGGTCGAGCGGGCGGTGCGGAGCCGGTGGTACGGCTGGCTGCGGCTGGAGGACGGCCGGCGGTTGCTGCTTTCGGGCGACGCCGCCAAGTGGGTGCGGGAGGGGGAGGAGCTTGAGCTCAGGACCCGGAAGCGGAGCAGGGTCCTCGACTGGGACGAGTTCGAGCTCTTTCGGACTGACGGCACGCCAATCTGGCCCCCCTACGCCCGGCATCTGGAGCACCCCCGGCAGGGGTTCTCCGGAAGGGTGCTCTACGCCTACCGCCTGGTGGCCCGGGAGGCGCGGTTCGCCTACGACTTCGAGGCGATCGCCGAGCTCGAGCAGTTCCACTACGCCTCCGACCACGCCACCGTGGCCCTCTGGCAGTGCCCGGGCGGCGAGGTGATCGCCGCCAACACCCGTCCGGTCTGCCCCCAGGGCGAGGCCCGGCTCAAGGAGATCCGCGGCTCCACCCCGGCCAGCCGGTTTTTGGTCCTCGAGCTCGCCGAGCGGCTCCCCTTCGAGCCCCGGATCGTGGGCTACTTGCGCCTCGACCCCCCGATCCCCCGGGTGCACCGCCGCCTCCCCGACGGGAGCGTGGAGCGCGACATCCGGGAGCGGGTCTTCCCGGAGGACTGGTTCCACCCCACCTTCGACCTCAAGGACGCCCTCGCCGAGGCCCAGATCGAGGGCGAGCTCGAGGAGGCCGACTGGCGGGAACTCTCCGGGCGCGTCCTCGACCGGGTAGAGACCGCCGCCGCCCGGATCGCCCGGGTGGTGGTCCACCCCGACTATCGCTCCGACGGCCTGGGGGCGCTTTTGGTCCGGCTCGCGTTGGAGTGGGCCGAGGCGCGGCGGGTGCCCGAGATGCGGCGGGAAAAGCACCTGGTCTGCACCATCGCCCAGATGGCCCGGTTCCACCCCTTCTTCGAGAAAGTGGGCTTTCGCTACCTCTGGGAGACGGCCTCGGGCCGGCCGGTGCTGGCCTACCCCCTCACCCAGGAGGCCCGGGAGCGCCTGGAGCGCTTCCTCCGGGAGGACCCGGTGGCCAGGGAGCACGGGGGGCGGCTCTACCGACCCCGCTACGGGCGGGCGGCGCCGCTTCCGGCCCCGATCGAGCTGAAGGGGGTCGCCAAGGCCTACCGCAGCACCCTCGACCTCGAGGCCCTGCCCGAGGGGTTGCGGGCGGTCCTCGAGGCCTTCGGGGTCCGCCGCCGGGTGGTCGAGCGCCGGGTCCTCCGGGGGGCCAGCGTGCGGTTCGAGCCGGGTTCGGTGAGCGTGCTCTGGGGGGCGAGCGGGGCGGGGAAGACCACCCTCCTGAGGCTCCTCCTCGGCGAGCCCCCCGACGCCGGCGAGGTGCGGCGCCCCCAGGCCCGCGTCGCCGCCTTCCTCCCCGGCGAGCGGGAACCCGCGCTGGGCGAGCGGGCGGTGCTGGAGGCGGTTTTCGATCGGCTGGGGGACGTGACCGCGGCCATCGAGGTCCTAAACCGGGTGGGGCTTTCCGACGCGGTGCTCTGGCGGGCCCGGCCCAAAGAGCTCTCCACCGGGCAAAAGGAGCGCTTCCGCCTGGCGCTCCTCCTCGCCGAACGGCCGGCGCTTTTGCTGATCGACGAGCTCGCCGCCCACCTGGACCAGGCCACCGCCCGGCGGGTGGCCCGCGGGCTCGGTCAGTTCGTCCGCGAGGCGGGGATCACCCTGGTCGCCGCCACCCACCGGCCGGAGGTGCTCGAGGCCCTCGAGCCCGATCGGGTGGTCTACGTCGGCTACGGCTCGGTCTGGGCCGAGGTTGCGCGTCGGCAGGGGCCGGGCGTAGACTCGAGGCGATAGGAAAGGGGGTATCTATGCGCAAGCTGGGACGATTGGCGGTTGCGGCATTGGCCCTTGGTCTATTCTCCGGGGCCGGGGCGTTTAGCCCCGGGAACGTCGAGTGCATCGCCCCGGCCAACCCCGGCGGCGGGTGGGACTTCACCTGCCGCTCGGTCGGCAAGCTGCTCTACGACCTAAAGCTCGTGCCCCGGCCGGTTAAGGTCACCAACATGCCCGGCGGCGGCGGCGGGGTGGCGTTCGCTCACGTGGTGGCCAAGCGGAAGGGCGACGCCAACCTCCTGGTGGCGGCCTCGCCGGCGACCACCCTGCGGCTGGCCCAGGGCAAGTACGGCAACTTCACCGCCGACGACGTGCGGTGGTTGGCCGCTTTAGGGGCCGACTTCGGGGTGATCGCGGTGCGCACCGACGCGCCCTGGAAGACCCTCGACGACCTCATCGCCGACCTCAAGAAGGACCCCGCCAAGATCGCCTTCGGTGGCGGCAGCGCGGTGGGCGGCCAGGACCACATGAAGGTGCTGCTTTTGGCCAAGGCGGCCGGCATCGACCCCTTGAAGGTGAAGTACGTCCCCTTCTCCGGCGGCGGCGAGGCCCTGACCTCGCTCCTCGGCGGCTTCGTCCAGGTCTTCCCCGGCGACGCCTCGGAGACGATCGAGCAGATGAAGGCCGGCAAGGTGCGGATCCTGGCGGTGCTCTCCGAGAAGCGGCTGGCCGCCCTGCCCGACGTACCCACCGCCAAGGAGCTCGGCTACGACGCGATCTGGGCGGTCTGGCGGGGCTTCTACATGCCGCCCGGGGTGCCCGACGACGCCTACGACTGGTGGGTCGGCACGATGAGGAAGGTGGCCGACTCGCCCCAGTGGGCCAAGATCCGCGAGGGCCGGGGGCTCGCCCCCTTCTTCAAGGGCGGGTCCGAGTTCGAGGCCTTCATCAAGCAGCAGGTCAAGGACTTCCGCGAGCTCTCGCGGTCGCTGGGGCTGATCAAGTAGCGCGGTGAACCCCGATCGAGCCGTCGGCATCCTACTCTTCTTGCTCGCGGTGGGGTACGGCCTCGAGGCGCTGGGCCTCGAGGCCGAGTACCTCGCCGACCCCCTCGGCCCCAAGGCGTTCCCCCTGCTGCTCGCTGCCGTGCTCCTGGGCCTTTCGCTCCTCATGGTCGCCTTTCCGGGGCCCGGCGCCTGGCCGGGCTTTCCCGCCTGGGCCCGGCAGGGGGTCGCGCTTTTATCCTTCGTGGTCTACGCCTACGCCCTGGTGCCGCTGGGGTTCGTGCTGGCCTCCAGCCTCGAGGTCGGCCTCCTCGCCCGGTTGCTCGGGGCCGGCTGGGCCAAGGGGCTCGCCGCCGGGTTCGCCTTCGCGCTGGCGCTCTACCTGACCTTCGTCTTCGGCCTCGGCATCCCCCTGCCGCTGGGGGCCTGGTGGCCGGGATAGGAGGCCGCCTTGGACGTTCTTACCCAGCTCGCCCACGGCTTCGCCGTGGCCCTCACCCCGCTCAACCTCGCCCTCGCCTTCGCCGGCGCCTTCCTCGGCACCCTGATCGGGGCCCTGCCGGGCATCGGGCCTGTCAACGGGGTGGCGATCCTGATCCCCATCGCCTACGCCCTGAAGCTCCCCCCGGAGTCGGCCCTCATCCTCCTCGCCGGGGTCTACTACGGCGCCGAGTACGGCGGGCGGATCTCCAGCATCCTGCTCAACGTCCCCGGCGACGCCGGGGCGGTGATCACCACCCTCGACGGCTACCCCATGGCCCAGAAGGGCAAGGCCGGCGAGGCCCTGGCGCTCTCGGCCCTCTCCTCCTTCATCGGCGGCACCCTCTCGGTCGTGGGCCTCACCCTCTTCGCTCCCCTGCTCGCCCAGTGGGCGATCCGCTTCGGCCCCGCCGAGTACTTCGCCCTCATGGTCTTCGCCTTCACCACCCTCGCCAGCCTGGCCGGGCGGAGCCCGGTCAAGGCGCTGGCCTCGAGCGTCTTCGGGCTGATGCTGGCCACGGTGGGGCTCGACCCGGGCAGCGGGGTGCCCCGCTTCACCTTCGGCCAGCTCAAGCTCTACGACGGGGTCGACTTCCTGATCGTGGCCATCGGGCTTTTTGCCATCAGCGAGGTGCTGGTGCTGATGGAGCAGACCTTCCTGGGAAGGGGGGGCGCGATCCGGGTCGAGACCACCCTGGTCTCGCTCAAGACCTTTCTGGCCTCGCTCTGGAGCATCCTCCGGGGGGCGGCGATCGGGTTCTTCATCGGGGTGCTGCCCGGGGCCGGGGCCTCGATCGCCAGCGCCATCGCCTACACCACCGAAAAGCGGCTGGTCGACCGCGAGGGCACCTTCGGCCAGGGGGACCCCCGGGGGGTGGCGGCCCCCGAGGCGGCCAACAACGCCGCCGCCGGCGGGGCGATGGTGCCGATGCTCACCCTGGGGGTGCCGGGCAGCGGCACCACCGCGGTCCTCTTGGGGGCGCTGATGATGTTCAACGTCACCCCCGGGCCGCTGATCTTCCAAAACCGCCCCGAGGTGGTCTGGGGGCTGATCGCCTCGATGTACATCGGCAACCTGATGCTCCTGGTCCTGAACCTCCCCTTGGTCGGGGTCTTCGCCCGCATCCTGGCCATCCCCCGCTGGTTTCTGGTGCCGGCGATCGCCACCCTCTCCTTCGTCGGGGTTTACGCGGTGAACAACAGCGCTTTCGACCTCCTGTTCATGACCGGGATCGGGGTCTGGGGCTACCTGATGCGGAAGTTCGGCTTCCCCCTGGCCCCGATGATTCTCGGGCTGGTGCTCGGCCGCTTGATGGAGGTGAACCTGCGGCGGGCGCTGGCGATCAGCGGCGGGGACTGGGGGATCCTCTTTTCCAGCCCCATTGCCAAGGTGCTTTGGATTCTGGCCCTGCTTAGCCTTTTCTTCCCTTGGCTGGTAGGTCGTCTGGCCAAAGCCCGCTGAGGTCCACCCACATCATCCGCCCCCGGCGGGGGGGCACGGGGATCGGCTCGGGGTAGCGCTCGGGGTGCGCGAGCACCCAGGCCCAAAGGGGCTTGCCCTGGGCGTAGGGAAGGAGGAACGCCCGGTCGGCGAGGTGCTTTTCCCGGTGGGCGAGGAGCTCCTCCGGGGTAAAGGGGCCGAGGGCGTCCACCACCTCGACCTGGCCGATCAGCCGGCCGCCGGTGACGATGCCGATGGGGCCGCGGATGCGGGTGGGGTGCTTTCGGATCTCCCAGGTCTTTTTCCCCTCCACGATCCAGGAGGCGTAGGGCTGGCGCACGATGAGGCCTCGGCGGGGGCGTTCCACCCCCTTATTATGGGGCTTGGCGTGCGACGACTTCTCCCCCTGCTGGCGATCCTCGCGGCCTTCCTCGCGCTGGCCCAGTCCCCCACCGACCGGGCCGCCCAGGCGGTGCGGGCCTGGCTTTCCGGAAAGTACCGGGTGAACCCGATGGAGGCGGTGGGCCGGCCACCCGAGGAGGCCTTCAAGCTTCTGGAGCGGAGCCTCGCCTTCCCGCCCCCGCCGCCGGGGCTGGAGGTCAACCTCAAGGAGCCGGAACTGGAGCGGCGCGGCCCCGAGACCTGGGTCCGCTTCCCGGCGGTGGCCGGCGGGGAGAGCGGCGAGGTGGTGGTCCGGCTCAAGGACGGGCGGGTAGTCGGGGTCGCCTGGCGGCCCCAAGGCGGCCTCCTGCCCGCTTGGCTGCTCCGGCCCTGGGCCGGACCGGTCTTCGTGCTGCTGGGGTTTTTGCTCCTCCTCTCGCTCGTTCGGGGGCGGCTCCGGCCCTACTGGCGGGAGGCGCTCCGGCTGGTGGCCGAGCGGCGCCGGCTCTTTTGGGCCACCCAGGCGGGCCTTTTCGCCACCTTCTTCCTCGGCGCCCTGGCGGCCTACGCCGACCCCCGGGTGGCCCGGCTGCTGGGGGAGCTCCTGGGCACCGGGATCGGTCAGATCGGGCTGGAGAAGGCGGTGCGGAACGGGCCCCTGGGGCTCGCAGCGGTGATCTTCTACTGGAACTTCACCCGCGGCCTGCTCCTCACCACCGCCCTGCCCGGGGTCCTCTTCGGGGTTCCCGCCCTGCTCGTCAACCTGGCCCGCTACTACGTGCTGGGGATGGCGCTCTCGCCGGCGGTGATCCCCCCCGAGCGCTTCCTGCTCCACCTGCCGGTGGTGCTCCTTGAGCTCGGGGCCTACAACACCGCCACTTTCGGAGGGCTGGCCCTGCTCGGCGACCTGCTGGCCGGGCGGGGCTTTTCGGCCGGGCTCCGGACCCTGGGCCGGAGCCTGGTCCTGGCCACCGCGCTGCTCTTTTTGGCGGCGGTCTACGAGGCGTTCGAGGTGCTGGCTTGAAGGTCGCGATCGTCGGCGGCGGCGCCTGGGGTACCGCCCTGGCGGCGGTGCTGGGAGCGCGGGGGGTGCCGGTGGCCCTGCTCCTTAGGAGCCGGGAGCGGGCCGACGAGGTTCTCAAGGCCCGCGCAAACCCCCGGCTTCCCGGGGTGCGCCTGCCCCCCTACGTGCGGCCCACCGCCGTACCCGAGGCGGCCTTCAAGGACGCCGAGCTGGCGGTGGTGGCGCTGCCCTCCAGGGCCCTCCCCGAGGCCCTTAAGGGCCTGCCCCCGGCCCCCGCCTACCTCTCCACCACCAAGGGGCTTTGGTTCGAGGGGGGGCGGCTCCGCCGGGCCAGCGAGGTCGTCGCCGAGGCGGTGGGGAGCGACCGGGTGGCGGTGCTCTCGGGGCCCAACCACGCCGAGGAGGTGGGCCGGCTTTTGCCGGCGGCGGCGGTGGTGGCGGCGCGGGACCCCGGGCTCGCCCGGCGGGTGCAGGCGGTCTTCTCGGGGCCGGTGTTCCGGGTTTACACCGGGCCCGACCCGGTGGGGGTCGAGCTGGGCGGGGCGCTTAAGAACGTGGTGGCCCTGGCGGCCGGGATGGTCGACGGCCTGGCGCTTGGCGACAACGCCAAGGCCGCCCTCCTCACCCGGGGCCTCGCCGAGATCGTGCGGTTCGGGGTGGCCTTCGGGGCCCGGCGGGAGACCTTCTACGGCCTCTCGGGGATCGGCGACCTGGTGGCCACCGCCACCAGCCGGCACTCCAGGAACCGCTGGGCCGGCGAGCGGATCGTCCGCGGCCAGGACCTGGCCGGGGCCACCGTCGAGGGGCTCCCCACCGTGCGGGCGGTCCACGCCTGGGCCGGGGAGCAAGGCGCCGACCTCCCCATCGTCCGGGCGGTCTACCGCATCGCCTTCGAAGGGGCTGATCCGGCCCGCGTGCTCACCGAGCTGATGGGGCGGGCGCCGAAGGAGGAGTAGGCGATGGGGGACGAATGGGCCTTGATCCAAGGCCCAGCCCCTACCGCCCACCCCCGCCCGTTTACGGCTCCTGCTCCGGGTCCGGCGGGAAGTCGCCCCGGGCGTGCTCGACGTAGAGGGTGGCGTCGATGTACTCGTACTTCATCTCCTCGGCGAGCTCGGGGGTGACGTGGGGGCGGACCTCCTCGAGGATCGCCTTGGCCTGGTCGAGGATGTCCTCGGCCTCCTCGAACCGGCGGTCCTTGGACGCCTTCTCCTTGGCGTGCATCAGCATGGTGCGGAAGAGGGTGAGCTTTTCAAAGGGGTCGTGCTCGTTCACCGGTACACCTCCGCCAGGAGGCCGAGAAGGGCGGTGTTGAAGGCGGCGGGGGCCTCGAGGTTGGTCATGTGGCCGGCCCGGGGGACGAGGAGCATCCGTCCCCGGGGCAGCCTTTCCAGCATCCGGATCCCCTCCCCGGGCGGGGTGAGGGCGTCCTCCTCGCCAAAGAGGAGCAGGACCGGGAAGTCCATCCGGGGGAGCAGGTCGAAGGAATCGGGCCGGTCGCGCATGGCGATCAGGGCGCGGGCCACCCCCTCGGGGCTGGCCTCGCGGATCATCGCCTCGACCTGGGAAACCAGGCCGGGTTGGCTCCGCCGGGTGGTGGGCCCCAGCACGGCCTCGAGGAACCCCGGGAGCAACGCCGCCGGCCCCTCCTTCCGCACCGCCTCGGCCTGGCGAGTCCGCTTTTCTCGGCCCTCGGGGGGGTCGGCGCCGGCCCGGGTGTCGGCCAGCACCAGGCCCAGAAAGCGGTCGGGGGCCAGGTCGAAGAGGCGGAAGGCGACGTAGCCGCCCATCGAGAGCCCCACGAAGACCGCCCGCCGGATGCCCAGGACGTCGAGCTCCTCGAGCACGCTCTCGGCGAAGCCGACCAGGCTTTGGGGTCCGGCCGGCTCGCCGCCGAAGCCGGGGAGGTTGACCGCGTGGGCCGAGTAGCGGCCCTCGAGGTCGGCGAGCTGGGGGGCCCACATCCGCTGGGAGAAGGGGAAGGCGTGCAGGAACACCACCGGCCGGGCGGGGATCATGCCTCCTCCCATTCCCGGGCGGCCAGGCCCCGCTCGATGAGCTCCTTGGCCAGGGCCTCGTCCCGCACCACCACCCAGTTCTCGCCCTCCAGGCTGCGGGCCAAGAGCGCCTCCCGCTGGGCGGCCTGCTTCCAGCGCTCCATCAGGGACCGGTCCTCGGCCAAGAGGGGGGTCACCTCCCGGGCCCGGAAGGCCTTCACGAGAGGGCCTCCTCCAGGGCGTGCCAGGCCAGGGTGGCGCACTTGACCCGGGAGGGGAGCCTCGCCACCCCGGAGAGCGCCGCCAGGTCCCCGAGCGCGGGGTCCGGCGGGGCGCCCTCGACGACCATCGCCTTGAACCGCTCGGCGAGGTCCCGGGCCTCCGCCACCGTCTTCCCTTCCACCGCCTCGGCCATCAGGTCGGCGGAGGCCTGGCTGACGGCGCAGCCCTCGCCCTGGTAGCGGACCGCCCGGATCCGGTCGCCGTCGAGCTCGACGAAGAGCTCGAGCTGGTCGCCGCAGGCGGGGTTATGGCCGCCGGCGGTGCGGGTGGGGTTTTCCAGCCGGCCCCGACGGCGGGGGTTCTTGTAGCGGGTCAGGATGATCTCCTGGTAGAGGTCCTCGAGGATGCCCATGCCAACCCCAGTCTAGGTCATTCGATCCAGCTGGCGAAGAAGCGGCGGGCCTCGTGCAGGACCGCCGCCAGCCGGTCGACCTCCTCCTCGGTGTTGTAGAGGTAGAAGCTCGCCCGGGTGGTGGCCGCCACCCCGAGCCGGCGGTGGAGGGGCTGGGCGCAGTGGTGCCCGCTCCGGACCGCCACCCCCTTCTGGCCCAGAAAGGTCGCCAGGTCGTGGGCGTGCACCCCGGGGAAGGCGAAGCTCACCACCCCGCCCCGGTCCTCGCCCTGGGGGCCGAAGACCCGGAGGTCGGGGACCTCGCTGAGGGCGGCCAGCGCCCGCCGGGTGAGCTCCCGGTCGTGGCGCCAGACCCGGTCCATCCCGACCCCGATCAGGTACTCGGCCGCCGCCGCCAGCCCCACCGCCTCGGCGAACGCCGGGGTGCCGGCTTCGAACCGGGTGGGCGGGGGGGCGAAGGTGCTCTCCTCGATCGTCACCCGCTCGATCATCCCCCCGCCGGTCAGGAAGGGGGGCAGCTCCTGCCAGAGCTCGCGCCGCCCCCAAAGGGCGCTGGCCCCGGTGGGCCCCAGCATCTTGTGGCCGCTGGTGACGTAGAAATCGGCCCCCAACGCGCGCACGTTCACCGGCAGGTGGGGGGCGCCCTGGGCGCCGTCGACCACCACGATCGCCCCCGCCCGGTGGGCCCGCTCGGCGAGCTCGGCGACCGGGTTCACGGTGCCGAGCACGTTGGACATCTGGGTGAAGGCGAAAATCCGCGGCTCCTCGCCGAGGAGCCGGTCGAGGGCCGCCAGGTCGAGCCGCCCCTGGTCGGTGATCGGCACCGCCCGGATCCGGGCCCCCTTCCTCCGGGCCGCTTGCTGCCAGGGGACCAGGTTGGCGTGGTGCTCCATCTCGGTGACCAAAACGGTGTCGCCCTCGCCCAGGTAGCGCTCGCCGAGGGCGTGGGCCAGGAGGTTCATCCCCTCGGTGGCGTTCCGCACGAAGACCACTTCGTCGGGGTCGGGGGTCCCGAGGAAGCCGGCCAGGGTGGCGCGGGCGGCCTCGAAGGCCTCGGTCGCCGCCTCCGAGAGGGGGTAGCTGCCGCGGTGGACGTTGGCGTAGGCGGTTTGGTAGAAGCGGGCGAGCGCCTCGATCACCGACCGGGGCTTTTGGGCCGAGGCCGCCGAGTCCAAAAAGACGAGGTCCGGGTGGGCTTCGAAGACCGGGAAGTCCCTCCGGAGTGCACGGGGGTCCATGGACCGAGGATATACCAGTTTCGTGCGCGCGCTCTGGGGTGGGGGTGGACCGCGATCCCGAGGCCAAGGGCGTGGACGCGCCGGGTCTCGTCACCGAGGCCGGGGAGCTCGATCGCTTGCTCGAAGAGCGCAGGGCGATGATCCCCGAGCTCTGGCGGCTTACCCTGGGGGAGCCGGTTCCCCCGGTGCGGCTCGGGATCGAAACCGAACCCACCCGATCCCAGGGCGTGGCCGACCGCGCTCCCAGGCTCAAGGGCCGCTCGCGAGAGGCCGGGTGCCGTTTCGTTCGGCTGGGGAAGGGCGTTTGGCACAGCCCTAACCCTGGGCGGTGGTTTGCGGTCGACGGCGAGATTCGCTCCCGGCACACGGCGAATGGGGTCTTCGAGCAGGCGGGGCCGCCCAAGGCGTTTTAAACTAACCACGTGGCAACCCGTCTTCCCCCCGGCCAGCGGCGGATCCTCCAGAAGGTCGCCGAGCTCGGGGAGCCGGCGCTGGCCGCCGACCTCGCCCGGGCCCTCGGCATCAGCCGGCAGGGGGTGCGGGCCCAGCTTTTAGCCCTGGAGCGCAAGGGGCTGGTGGCCCTCGACGCCCGGCCCCGCCACGGCACCCTGGTGCGGCTCACCGGGGCCGGCCGCCGGGCGACCGGGCGGGCCCTGCCCCTGGTCGGCGAGGTGGCCGCCGGCCCCCCGGTCTTCGCCGAGGGGGCGGTGGAGGCCTACGCCGAACGGCTTTCCGACCTTCTTCCGGTCGAGCCCGGTGACTTCTTGCTGCGGGTCCGGGGCGACTCGATGATCGGGCTCGGCATCCGGCCCGGGGACTACGTGGTGGTGCGGCCCTTCCAGGGCGAGCCCCCCAACGGCGCGGTGGTGCTGGTGCTCCTCCCCGGCGAGGAGACCGCCACCCTCAAGCGGTTTTTCCGCCGGGGGGGCGAGGTGGCGCTGCGTTCGGAGAACCCCGCCTACCCCGAGCTTCGCTACCCCGCCGGGGCGGTGCGGGTCCAGGGCGAGGTGGTGGCCCACCTCGGGGTGCTGCCTAGAGGGCTTCGGCCAGGCGCCTGAAGAGCGCCGGCGGCTTTGGGGCGCCGCCGCCGTCGGCCCAGGAAAACCTCAGGTCGCGGATCGGTCCCTCCCCGACCCCCATCCCCCGGGGAAACCGCGGGCGGTAGTCGAGGGGCCCGGCGAGGGCCTCCCAGTCGGCGTAGGCCTCGAGCTCCCGGGGGTGGCCGGCGGCGTAGACGTAGCGGGTGCCCCCGTCGACCCAGACGAAGCGGGCCGCCGGGGGCAGGGGGTCCTCCAGGCCCCCCGGCCGCCGGAAGAGCCCTTGGGCCCGGGCCGGGCGGAGCCGGAGGGTGGCCTCGAGGGCCTCCCCCAAGAGCCCGAACGAGCCCACGAAGGGGCGCACCAGGTCGTAGCCCTGTACGTTCTTGATCACCCGCCCGCCGGCCCGGATCGTCCGCCCCGAGGGGCTTCGGAAGACCAGGCCGAGGACCTCGGAGGGAAAGAAGAAGCGCTGGCCGAACCCGCCCCGGGCCAAAAGCCCCCCAAGCCCCCCCGGCAGCTCGACCGGGGGGAAGGGGGGGACGAGCCCCCCGGGGACCGCCTCCCAGATCGCCAAAAGCGGGGTGTCGGCGGTGGCCACCAGGTACTGGTCGTCGGGCTCGACGGCGAGGACCGGCACGTCCCTACTCTACGAAAAGCCGGCAGCGCCGGGGGAAGGGGTCCCGGGTCCAGCCGCTCTTTTTTCCGAAGCGGAGAACCCAGCCGCTTCGGTAGTCCGGCCAGGGCATGAGCCCGGCCCTTAGGGGCGTCCCCTTGGCGAAGGCGGTCCAGTAGCGGCGCATCAGCCGGCCGGTGGCCTCGGCGGCCGCGAACTCGGGGGCGCTCACGAAGACCCCCCAGAACGGCCAGACCGTGAAGGTGTCGAAGACGAAGGCCACGTCGAGGCCGTGGAAGGCCCCGGCGAAGGGCCAGGTGGCGCTTCGGTAGGCGAAGAGGTAGGCGTGGGTCGCTCCCCGGTGGAGCCGGGCGGCGCGGTAGGTGGGGCAGAGCAGCACCCGCTCGGTCTCGAAGGCGAAGAACGCCGCCAGCGGATCGGCGAACCGCCGCCGGTAGACGGCCAGGGCCCGCTTGGGGTCGACCCCCCGTTCGGCCGCCAGGCGGGCGAAGTCGGCCCAGGTGCGGGGCCCCACCGCGTAGAGGGCGAGGTTGAGGGCGAACTCCTCGGCGTTGGCCCCGGCGATCAGCGGGACGTCGGCCCCCGCCCCCCGCCGCAGGGCCTCCTCGGGGGGAAGCTTGAGGACGTAGCCGTCGAGGTGGGGCTTGAAGGGGGCCTTCTCGAAGTCGGCCAGGGGGTCGATCCGGTCGAGGAGGGTGAGGTAGCGCTCGACCGGCAGGCGCCGCCAGCAGGCGAGGTCGGCGGGGTCGCAGCCGAGCCGGCGGCCGATCCGCTCGGCGGCCCGGTAGCCCGCCTCCAGGCTGCGGGCCTGGTCGCAGCCCCCCGACTGCAGGATCACCCGGGAAAAGAGTCCCTTGGCCAGCGGGCTGGTGAGCAGCGCGCAGGCGCTCATCGCCCCCGCGCTCTCGCCGAACAGGGTCACCCGTTCGGGGTTCCCCCCGAAGGCGCGGATGTGCCGGCGCACCCAGCGGAGGGCGGCGATCTGGTCGAGGAGGCCGTAGTTTCCGGTGGAGCCGTCGGGGTCCTCCTTGGCCAGGCCGGGGAGGGCCAGAAACCCCAGCGCCCCCAGCCGGTAGTTCAGGGTGACCACGATCACCCCCCGCCGGGCCAGGGCGGCGCCGTCGTAGATCGGGCTCGCCCCGCTGCCGCCGGTGAAGCTGCCGCCGTGGAGGTAGACCATCACCGGGAAGCCGCCCTCGGGCGGGGGGGATTCCGGCACCCAGAGGTTCAGGTTCAGGCAGTCCTCGCTCTGGGGGGGCAGGGGGGCCCCCAGCCGGACCTCGATCGAGCCCCGTTGGGGGCAGGCCGGCCCCGGCCGGCGGGCGTCGAACGTTCCTTTAGGCAGCGGGAGGAGCCGGGGCCGCTGGAAGCGCCCGGCCCGGGCGTAGGGAAGGCCCAGGAAGCGGGCCACCCCGCCCTCGTCGCGGCCCACCAGCAGCCCGCGCCCGGTCGGCCAGTAGACCTGGGCAACGGCGGCGGCCAGGAAGAGCCCGACGGCCAGCAGCCGTTTCACGCCTTCTCGATTTTAAGCGGCTCCCCGAACCAGAGCGTGCGCTGGGGGAAGGGGATCTCGATCCCCTCGGCGTCGAGCCGCTTCTTGATGCGCCGGTTGAACTCCCGCCCCACCCCCCACTGCTCCTTGGCCCGGGTGGTGAAGAGGGTGCGGATCACCACCGCGTTGTCCCCCAGCCGGTCGACCCCGAGGACCTGGGGCGGCTCGGTGAACCGGTCCCGCCACTCGGGATCGTCGTAGAACCTCGCGGCCTCGTCGCGGACGACCTCGAGGACCCGGTCGACGTCCTCCTTGTAGGCCACCCCCACGTCGACCACCGCCCGGGCCCAATCGCGGCTCATCACCGTGACCCGGTTGATCTGGCCGTTGGGGATGAAGTGGACCTTGCCCTCGAGGTCGCGGAGCACGGTGAGCCGCAGGTTCATCCGTTCGACCCCGCCGGCCAGGTCGCCGACCTTGATGATGTCGCCGACCCCGTACTGGTCCTCCAGCAGGATGAAGAACCCGTTGATCACGTCCCGCACCAGGTTCTGGGCGGCGAAGCTGACCGCCAGCCCGGCGATCCCGGCACCGGCGATCAGGGCCCCCACGTCGATCCCCAGGTTGGCGAGGGCGAGCAGGACCCCGAGGGTCACCACCAGCCCCTTCAGGGTCGACTGGACCACGTTGGCCAGGGTCTCCTTGCGCACCCGCTGGCGCTCGAACGGCCCCTCGCCCCCGAAGCGGATTCGCCCGGCCAGGGCGTCGACCAGGCGGTAGCCGGCGTAGGTCGCCACCCCGATGAAGAGCACCGAGAGGCCGCGGGATCCCAGCCAGCGCACCAGCAGCCGGCCCCAGGTGGCGAAGGGCTCGATCGCGAGCTCGAAGAGGTGGAAGAGGAAGCTGACCAGCGCCAGCGCCACCAACAGCGCCCAGGCCCGCCCCAGCCAGCGCCAGAAGACGTCGTCGCGGGGGTCCCGGGTGAGCCGGGCCACCCATCCGAAGGCCCGCGCCCCGGCCCGCCCGATCCAGAACGCCAGGAACAGGGCGAGCAGGGCGACCAGCAGCTTGACCCCGAGACCGGCGCCGGCCAGGGCGGTGAGGTCGAGGCCGTCCATGCCCCTAGTTTAGGTGGGCCAGGCGGTCGAGGAGCCCCGAGCCCGCCAGCCGGTGGGCCCGCACCAGGGCGTTCTTCACCGCCCGCCGGTCGGAGGCGCCGTGGCCGATGAAGACCGCTCCCCGCACCCCGAGCAGCGGCATCGCGCCGTACTCGGCGGGGTCCATGCGGGCGGCCAGGGCCTTGAGGGCGTCCCGGACCAAGAGCCCCCCGAGCCGCCCCTTGGGGCTCGCCGCCAGCGCCGCCCGGACCCAGCGGAAGATCGTGCGGGCCTCGCCCTCGGCGAGCTTTAGGACCACGTTGCCGGTGAAGCCGTCGGTCACCACCACGTCGGCCTTGCCGGAGAAGAGGTCGTTCCCCTCGATGTTCCCCACGAACCCCGGGACCCGCTGGAGCAGGGGGTGGGCGGCCAGCACCAGCTGGTTGCCCTTGGTGGGCTCCTCGCCGATCGAGAGGAGCCCGACCCGGGGTTGGTCCAGCCCCGCCAGCGCCCGGGCGTAGGCCGCTCCCATGCGGGCGAAGGTGAGGAGGTGGCCGGGGCGGACGTCGGCGTTGGCCCCGGCGTCGATCAGGAAGAACCGGCCGGCGGGGGCGTCGGCGGGGATCTCGGCCAGGATCGCCGGCCGCTCGATGCCGCGGATCCGCCCCAGGAGGAAGAGGGCGGCCGCCATGGTGGCGCCGGAGTGGCCCATGCTCACCGCCGCCTCGGCCTCCCCCTCCTTAACCAGCCGCACCGCCACGTTGATCGAGGCGTCCCTCCGCCGCCGCACCTCGGTGGCGGCGTCGTGCATCCCGATCACGTCGCCGGCGGGGATCACGGGAAGCTCGCCGCCCTGGCGGGCGAGCTCCTCCTTGAGCCGCGCCTCGTCGCCGACTAAGACCACCGGGACCCCCGCGGCGGCGGCCAGCAGGGCGCCGGCCACGGTCTCGGCGGGGGCCCGGTCGCCCCCCATGGCGTCGAGGGCGACCGGCCTCATGCCTCGGGGGGCAGGTGCCGGGCCAGCTTCTGCTCGAAGTTGCGCTTGGGCTGGGCCCCCACCCAGACCTCCACCGGTTCGCCGTTTTTGAAGAGGATCACGGTGGGGATGCTCATCACCCGGTAGCGCATCGCGGTGCGGGGGTTCTCGTCGACGTCGAGCTTGGCCACCTTGAGGCGGCCGGCGTACTGCTTGGCGAACTCCTCCATGAAAGGGGCGATCAGCTTGCAGGGCTGGCACCAGTCGGCCCAGAAGTCGACGAGGGTGAGCCCGTCCTTTACGGTCTTTTCAAAGGTGTCGTCGGTGAGCTCGAGGATCTCGGCCATACGGGCTACACTCTATACCGTGCCGCTGCCCCCGAGGGTGCACCGGGAGGCCCGCCGGCTCTGGCGGGAGGGCCGCTACTGGGAGGTCCACGAGGTCCTGGAGCCCGCCTGGCTCGCCGCCAAGGGCCCCGAGCGGGAGCTCCTCCAGGGGGTGATCCAGCTCGCCGCCGCCCTCCACAAGGCCCGGACCCACCGCCGGGGGGCCGAGCGGCTTTGGAACAAGGCCCTCGGGCATCTGCGCCGGGTGCCGGGCCTCGACGCCGAGGCCTTCGCCGCCGGGGTTCGCGCGGCCCTCGAGGACCCCGACCGCCCCCCGCCCTTCCCCCTCGATCAGTAGGCGATCTGCATCCGGAGGCCCCGCTCGTCGTACTCCGGGGTCTCGGGGGCGAAGCCGGCCTTGCCTCGGGCCAGCCGGGCGGCCGTCCAGACCAGCACGCTGGCGTCGAGGAGGTCGGTGAGGAGGGGGCCCCGGTCCTCCAGCCCCTGGAACCAGCGCCACCAGCCGGCCCCGAGCCGGCGCCGCAACGCCTCGATGCGGGCCATCCTGCCGGCCTTGGTGCGCTTGGAGTCGCGCACCGCCGGCCAGCCTCCGGCGGCCAGGAAGCTGAGCTCGGGGTGGCCCTCCCAGACCCGCTCCTGGAGCTTGGGGGTGAGGGCGGCGTCGACCTCGCGGAGCCGGGGGAGGAGGCGGTAGACCTGGAGGTTCATCCCCGCCGGGGCGTTGAGCCTTTGGGCCTCCTCCAGGCTGGTGGCGGCCAGGGCCCGGCGGCTGGGGGTGGGGAAGACGGTGGACCGGCGCTTGAGCGGCAGGAGCTCCCGGGCCGCCCGGTCGGCCGCCCGTCCCCCCGGGGTGCCCGCCGCGGGCAGGCCCATGGGCACGTCGACCACCACCAAGCGGGCCTCGCCGTTGTCGGCCAGGAGCTCGTCGAAGCGGGGGTAGAGCCGCCGGTCCCAATCCCCCCGGTGGAGGCGGACGGCGAGCCAGCCTACCCGGGCCCAGTCGACCCCGACCAGCATCGCCGCGAGCTTACCCCAGGCGGGCCTCGAGGTAGGCCTTCAGGGCCACCGGGTTGTTACGCTCCGGGTCGCGGGCGGCGAGGAGCAGGGTGAGGGGCCCTTTCCGGGCCAGCGCCAGGAGCTCGGCCACCGGTTCGGGGTGGGCGTCGAGTTCGGCGCGGTAGCGGCGGAGGAACGCGGGCCGCTTCTCGGGGTCGTGGGCGAGCCGGCGCCGGAGCTCGGGGCTGGGGGCGACCGCTTTGAGCCAGCGGTCGATCCGCGCCTCCGAGCGCTTCAAGCCCCGCGGCCAGAGCCGGTCGACCCGCACCCGGGTGCCGTCCCCCGGTTCGGGGGGCAGGTAGACCCTCTTGGTGCGGATCATGCCCCTAGGGTAAGTGCAAAACCCCCGGCCTTCGCCGGGGGTGCTTGGCTCCGCGCTTGCAACCCTCTTCATAATCGCTCCCAACTAGCAGGAGATCACCCGACATTTTGATGGGTAGTGTCTTTCCAAAGAGCGGCACATCCCAGAGGGAGCGGAAGCGGGGTTGATTTGGACTTCCGCCCGTTCCGGCCTGAGTCCGGATGTCACAAGCCGTGTCGCAAGTTTGTTGCAAGCATGGGAGGTCACAGCTCCGTGACACAGCTTGTCACACCCCCAACCTGGCCGCCACCTCCTCGCAATCTGGGTTCTCGGCGTAGAGCTTCTCGATCTCGTTGCGCGCCCGCCGGCGCTGACCCATGCCCTCGTAGACCAGCGCCCGTTCGTACCGGAGCGCCCGAAGCAGCTCCTCGGGCTGGCCCTTCTTCCGGCGCAGGGCGCCCGTCAAGGTCTCCCGCGCAGCAATCAGGAGCCTCAGCCCGCGCAGGGCCTTGGCCTTGTACAAGAGCAGCGCGGTGTGGACCGGCGTCTCGTTCTCGATGCCTTCGGCCAACCGCACGATTCTCTGATAGGTGGCCCGGTCATTGGGTCGGGCTTCGAGGAGAAGCTCGGCGAGGGAGAGCTTGACCACGACGTCGTCGGGTTCGAGCTGCTCGAGCCGCTCCAGGCAGCGGATCGCGTCTGTCCAGCGCCTTTGACGCTGGTAGACCTCGACCAGACCGAGCGGCACGCCCCGCAGGTCAGGGCCCACGTGCGCGGACACCTCCTCGGTGATGGGGAAACTGATGAGCGCGTCGATGCCGTATTTGGCGAAGTAACGGCCGAGCTGCTCGGGATTTTTCGCGGCGACCTCCAGGTAATGGCCAGCTTCTTCCAGCCGCTCTTTCTTGAGTGAGAGGAAGCCGGCGAGGTATGCGCCGTCAGCCAGATGGACGGCTTGCCTGAGGTGCGCAAGCGCCAGCCCTTCGTTGCCAAGGGCCAGCTCCCGAAAACCATCCACCAGAGCTTTCTCATTGCTTGGCGTGACGAGCCGTTTGAAAAAGCCGAGAGTCAGACGGTCCTTTGGGTGAACTGAGGGAACGGTGCTCCGCCGCCACCCCGCTTGCTTTTCGAGGATCGCTTGCCCCCGAGCGTGGTGGTGTAGAAAAGGCCGGTCCCGGGAAGGCCCACCGTGGCCCGGGTACCCCTTGGACCAAAGGTGAGCTTGTCACCTCGAGGCCCGAACGAGAGCGACGCCCCCGACTTGCTCAGGTTTACCGTCACCCCCGGAGCGATTTTGATTCGTCTCCAGAATCTGAAGCTCATCCGGAACGTCCTGTTATCCTTCGGGCGGATACGGATCCTTGCCGTATGTGTGTTCCGTCTGGATCGTACCGTCCTGCTTGTGAATGATCACCTGTCCAAGCGCTTGCTTCTTCGCCAATTCTTTGGCACGGGCTATGGCCTCGGCCTTCATGGCGTGGCTGCTGGACGCCCTTGACGCATTTTCCTCTTTGACGCTCCAGCCGCCGTCGGACCGAGGAAGCACATAGTAAATCTTTCGTTTTGGCATTGTTTCACCCTCCCTTGTGTCCCTCCCTCCTCCTGCAGCCGGAACCGTAACGATCGAACCGCTACCGGATACGACCTCGGCCGGATTTAGATCTCTTAGCCGAGGGCAATCTTTCCCGCCATGAAACCTTTGGCACACTCGTAGTGCCAGTTCGTTTTGGTTTTCGTTTGATACCGGATCAACGTACAACCGGGCAACTCGGGTGGTGAATCCGACTTGTAGTACACGAACCGTCGGCCCCGATATTCCCTAGTGAGATTCTGGAAGAGTGAAAGGTAGTCTTTTCCACCAAAGAAAACGAGATCTTCATCGATATCACTTGGAAGCATACGGAAATCATTGTAATGCTCCTTTTTGGAACGCTTTTTGTATTTGTCTGCGTTGGCGGAGAAGGTGATGTCGTATTTCGGCGTTAGGAAGTCTGCTCGGATAAGACCCCAGCCTGCAGAAAGTACGAGGATATTGTCCACACCATAGCGGTTGACCAGTTGTCTATATACCTCGGGACGATACAGCCGGTATGCCGGCAACAGTCCGAACCGATTCTCTCCGGTGGCGTTGTAATCGACCAGCAAGTCGCGCCAGGTTTGGCCGTGGCGTGCCGGATCGTCGGGACGGGCATAGATGCAGGTCTCTGAGGGTGGGGCAAAGTCGGGCCTTGCGACGAACAATACAGGTCTTGCACGATCATCTGTCAGCGTACCCGCATCAGGAACCTTGCTGGCGGCGCATTGGATGACAATCTTCATGGTGCTCCCTTCATCCTTCGTACCAGTCGTTCCAGCTCATCGAGAAAAGCCGGATCATACGGTTCATCGACGTGATTCTGGTTCCATAACCCGGAAGCACGAACCTTTCCCCGGTTGCAATGGGAACCAAGCCAGTAAGGTGACGGCGCATCAAGTGCAGGTTTGCTATAGTTGCTGAGCAAGGCGATAGCATTTCGTTCGGTGTAAGCTCGAAGGCTGTTCGGGCCAGGCGGGTCGGGAACCTCGAGCCACAGAAACGGCATCTGGCCAATGGTTATGCTCACAAGCTCTTCCAGTTGCTGCTCTTTCTCCCGAACGGATTTCGTGGCAGAACCGCCGCGCCCCCAGGTTGGCACCGTCATCCCATTGGTCGCAGACAATGCGGTGCCTACGAGCAGACGGAATATGGATCCCCTGTGGTCCCCACCTCCTGTCTTCGCCGATCCACGGTGCTGTACAAGCCGCTTCCAGAGCGTCGTTTTGGAGCCTGGTTTGAGCGCATGCGTGCCGACCCGGACGATTCGAGGACCGGTGCCGGAATCGCTCCGAGTTTCGCCGTGTTCTTGGAAGAAATAGACACCGCGCTCGGGCCACTCCATGTGGCCAGAGCATTCGGCCAGTATTCTCGGCCCACCAGTTTTCTCAGCTAACATATCGAGAATTTCATAGAAGCGAATCAGGTCATTGAGTCGCTTATCTGGGAGTGCCATGACCCACTTCCCTTCTCCGCTGGAAGGTTTACCGTGCGGTGCATGATGAGGCTCTGATCGAGGCCAGGTCGCAGCATATCAAGTTGAAGGGGGCGTTTGGGACAAGACGGTTTTCATCATCTTGTCCAGATAATCGTTCTCGTTTTCTTCACTAAATAAAATGTGCCAGCTTTCCATTTTTTCCTTGTTGACGCCCCATAGCTTTTCCATCTCATGCGCGGGTGTATTCGAGATCAGGAAAGCATCGAGCACCACGTCAGGGTCGCCGAGACGCCGCTCGATCTCCTTGATGGTTTTGTAAAAGCGCACCTTGGGGTCATTCCGCCCGATGTTTCGCAGGCCCTTCGGGTCGATGAAGATCACGTGCTGACGGTCGTCCGCTAGCAACCAGAGAATGAAGTCGGGGTGGAAGTTGCCGGCTTCGAAGAACCCCACACCCCGCCCCTTGCTCTGGTTGCGCAGCAGGTAAAGTTCTTTGCCCTCGAGGAGGCGCGGGTTGCGCTCGCAGAAGGCCTTCAGGTCCTCCACGAATTTGCGTTCTCCTTTGTTGAGCTGCACTGGCGTGATTTCCACGGCGTCGCCCTCGGCGGACAGCAACGGTTGATAGAGGTGTCGATCAAAGAAAATCGCCTTTAGCCCTCGGAACTCCCACGGCTTCAGGTTGCCCTTCTCGATCGCCTCTTTAAGCGCTTTCAGCTTGGCGGCGATCTCCTCTTCGGACGCCTCGATTCGGATGCGATAACCGGATTGGCTATCGTTGGCCTTGGGGAAGTTCGGGTCATCCTCCGTTAAATTCCTATACTCCAGGTGCGGCAACTCCCACTCGCGCTTGCGAAAGGTGTAGTAGCGCTCAGTGTACTTCTTGAGCAGGGCCAACGCGATCTCCTGCCACCGTCGCGTCTTATCGAGCGAATCGAAGGCCAGCTCGCCCTCGGGAATCAGCAGGCGGTACCAGGTGGTGTCGGTGAGAAGCCGCTGTATGCCGCTCCGCGTAAGATTGAGGTTATACCACCCGCGCTCGGCCTTGAAGCGTTCCAGGTCAAAGTAAAGACGGTCA
>JALSRQ010000020.1 GCA_026984675.1 Thermaceae bacterium | reverse complement strand
CGGCCCCTGTTGGAGGAGCTGGCGGCGCTGGCCCTGGGCCGGGCCCAAGGCGCCCGGGTGCTCCGTGACCTGGGGAGGAAGGAGTCGCCGGAAGAAGCCCACGCCTGGCTCCTGGAGCTGGGGTACTGGACCCCGCTGACCAACCCCTACCCGGCTCGGTTCGGCCTGCCGGAGGGGCCCCCCGAGGCGCCCTTTGGCCCGCCCGACGACGCCGGGCGGGTGGACCTCACCGCCCTCCCCGCCTACGCCATCGACGACGACCCCGCCTCCGGCGACGCCGACGACGCCATCGCCTACAGCGACGGCGAGGTCTGGGTCCACGTCGCCGACGTCGCCGCCTGGGTACGTCCGGACGAGCCCGCCGACCTCGCCGCCCGGGAGCGGGGGAGCGCGGTCTACCTGCCCGAGCGGGTGGTGCCGATGCTGCCCCCGGGCCTCCTCGAGGCCGCCGCCCTGGGGGGCGAGCGGAGCCGGGCGCTGACCTTCGCCTTCCGCCTGGAGGAGGGCCGGCCCCGGGCGGTGCGGGTCTTCCCCTCCTGGGTGCGGGTGGAGAGGCTTTCCTACCGGGAAGCCGAGGGGCGCTTGGGGGAGGCCCCCTTCTCCCAGCTCATGGCCCTCGCCGAGGCCTTTTACCGGCGGCGGCTGGGGCAAGGGGCGCTGGACCTTTCCCTCCCCGAGGTGAGGGTGCGGGTCCGCCAGGGGAGGGTCGAGCTCTCGCCGCTTTTTCCCTTCCGCTCGCGCTTTTTGGTCCGCGAGCTGATGCTGGCGGCGGGGGAGGCGGCGGCCGGCTGGGCCGGCGGGGCGGGGATCCCCTTCCCCTTTTCCACCCAGGAGCGGCGGGCGCCGCCCGGGGACCTGCCCGCCGACCCCCTGGCCCGCGCCTGGGCGCAGAGGAGGACGCTCTCCCGCACCGTCTACCGCACCGCTCCCTTGCCCCACGCCGGGCTCGGGCTGGCCGCCTACGCCCAGGTGACCAGCCCGTTGAGGCGCTACCTCGACCTGGTCGCCCACCAGCAGCTCCGGGCCGCGCTGGCCGGAGTCCCGGGGCTTTCGCCGGGGGCGCTGATCGACCGGGTGGGCCAGGCCGAGGCGGCGGCCGAGGCGGTGCGGGCGGGGGAGCGGGCCTCGCGGACCCACTTCCAGCTGGTCTGGCTCCTTTCCCGCCCCGGCTTCGAGACCGAGGGGGTGGTGGTCGAGGCGGGGGGCGGCCGGGTCGTCGCGCTCTTGCCCGGGGTCGGCCTCGAGGTCGCCCTGGCCCCCCGGGGCGACGAGGCGGTGGGGCGCCGGCTCGCCCTCAGGCTCCTTGAGGTCGACCTTCCCCGGCTCACCGCCCGCTTTGCCCCGGTGGGTTGAGCCGGCGCCGGGGCGGTCAGGGGTTGAGGCCGACGGCGAGGCCGCGGTCGGGGCGGTAGCCGACCCAGACCCCGGGGCAGGCGGTGAGGGCGTAGCGGTAGGCGAGGCAGGCTGCGACGCCGAGCCCGACGCCGTAGCCGGGGGCGGGGCCCTCGGTGAGCCCGACCCGGGGGCGGAACTCGAGGTGGCTCAGGTAGAAGAGGCCGTCGCCGGCGGTGAGGTCGAGGGGGAGCACGGCGCGGTAGCCGGCCCAGACCGCGGCCCGGGCTCCGGGGCCGAGCCAGAAGCCGGGGTCGTCGAGCCCGGCCTCCGCCCCCAGGGTGAGCCCCGAGGGGGCCAGGATCGTGGCCCCGGCCCGGCCGTAGGGCCGGCCGGCCAGGCCGGCCACCAGGTCGAGGCCCCAGCCCTCGCCGGCCTCGCCCCAGACCCGGTCGCGGCCGTAGGCGTGGGTTTCGCCGAGGGCCAGCCCGGCCTCGGCCAGAGGGAACCAGCGGCCGGCCCGGGCGGTGCCCAGGGTGGCCGAGAGGGTCCACCGCTTCCCCTGCCAGAGCCCGTCCCGGCGGTAGCCGGCGAGCAGGTAGAAGAGGTCGGGGTCGGCGTGGAGCTCCAGGCGGTAGCGCTCGGGGGACTGGCCGAAGCGGGGGACGTGGACGAGGACGAAGGCCAGGGCCCCCGAGCCCGGGACCCAGGCGCCGGCCAGCGTCCAGCCGGTTTCCCCGGCCCGGTCCTCGCCGAAGACCGCTGCCCCCAGGGGGGCGAGCGGGGTCCAGCCCACCGGCCCCAGGCTGGCGTAGGGGCGGTCGTCGCGGTGGACCACCAGGGGGCGGGCGAGCCGGGGGGCGGAAAGGGGCGGCGCCGGCCGGGGGTGAACGGGAACCGGGCGGGGCCGGGCCCGGGCCAGCCGGAAGCCGGAGGCGGTGAGGGCGACGTAGCGCAGGCGGTCGCCCTCGAGGACCGGCGCGAAGGCCCCGTAGGGGGCGTCGAGCCAGCGCCATAGCCGCCCGCTGGCGGGGTCCAGGGCGTAGATCTTGTAGACCCCCTCGGCGTCGGAGGCAAAGAGCAGCGTTTTCCCGGCCCAGGCGAGGTCGATGAGCACCCGCCCGTGGCCGGGGAGGGCCCGGGCCCCCCGATCGGTGAGGAGGTAGGGCCGCACCGCCCCCCGGTGCCAGAGCAGGAAGGCGAGCCCGCCCGCTCCGGCGGCGACGCCCACCAGGTGGTCGCCGGCGGGGGCGCGGTAGCGGGGCTCGGCCCGGCCCGCCCGCCAGGCCACCAGCTCCGAACCCGCCCGCCCCTCCCGCACGAAGTAGAGGGTGCCCCGGTAGGCGGCGGGGTAGAAGGCGTGGTCGGTGCCGGGAAGCGGGGTCTCCCGCCCGGTCTCGGGGTCAAGGGCGTAGAGCCGCCGGAGGTAGGCGCCGTCGGGTTCGGCCTCGAGGCGGTCGTAGACCAGGGCACGGGGCCCCAGCCAGGTGAGCCGCCCGATCGTCCGGTTAAGGGGGTTACGGTGGACCCGCCCCCCCACCACCAGCCGGTCCTCGTCGAGGTAGGCGAGCCCTCCCCCGCCGAGGGCGGGGCTTCGTCCCCGGGGGCCGAGGCCCTCGGGGGGCGGCGGCCGGTCGGCCGCCTGCTCCTTCCAAAACGCCCGCCACTCGTCCTCCAGGCGGGTTCCGCTGGCTTGCCGCCAGGCCTCGGCGTAGCCGTCCGGCAGGAACATCGAAAACGGCATCGGCACCCGCTGGTAGGCGTCGAAGCTCGCCTTGAGGGTGCCCCAGCCGTGGCGGCGGACCAGGAACCCGACGAAGGCGACCCCCACCCGGTAGCGGAGGTCGCCGTAGGGGAAGCGGGGGTAGGGGGCGACGCCGGCCAGGGCCAGGGGCGGCGGGTCGCCGGCCAGCGCCCGCAGGAGGCCCCGGGTGTAGGCGTCGTGCAGCCGGCCGCCGCCCCCCATCGACTCCAGGTAGGCGGCCAGCCCCTCGGTGAGCCACAGGGGGTAGGGGCGGCCGGCCCCCTCGGGGACCAGCCCCAGGCCGTTTCTCGGCCCGCGCAGGTGGAGCAGGTGGACGAGCTCGTGGAGGACCAGGGTGTAGAGGGGGTCGGCGGTGTTCAGGAAGCTCCCCCGGTAGTAGGGGAAGGCGGGGAAGAGGGTGGTCCCGGGGCGAGGGAAGACGTTGGCGTAGCCGTTAAAGAAGTCGGTGCCGGGGTCGAGCCGGAGGGTGAGCCGTTCCTCGGGGGCCCCGAGGTAGGGGGCGAGGGCGTCGAGGGCGGCCTCGGCCCGGCGGACGACGGCCTCGGCCAGCACCTCCTGGCCGGGGGCGTAGAGGACGTCGACCCGGGGACCCTCGGCCACCCGCCAGGCCAGGGCCAGCCCGAAGAGGGCGAGGACCGCCAGCAGACGTCGCACCAGGCCGAGTCTAAACCAGCCCGAGGGGAGGGAAGGGCCGGCCCAGCACGGCGGCGGGGTCGGCCTTTAAGAACTTGAGGAGGTCGGCGTAGGCCCGGCGGAAGTCGATCTGGAGGGGAAGGTCGCCGTCGTCCAGGGCCTCGAGGTCGGGCTCCTCGCCGTAGAGGCCGCCCCGGACCGCCCCCCCGAGCACCATCGCCAGCCCGGCCTTGCCGTGGTCGGTTCCCCCCGAGGCATTCTCGGCGGCTCGGCGGCCGAACTCGGAGAACACCAGGACCGCCACGTCGTCGGCCCGCCCCATCCCCTTGAGCTCGCGGTAGAAGGCGGCGAGCCCCCCGGCCAGCTCGGCCAGGAGGGCCTCCTGGCGGGGGGGCTCGTCGGCGTGGGTGTCGAAGCCGCCCAGGGCGGTGTAGAAGACCCGGGGGGGATCGGGGGCGTCGAGCATCGCCAGGACGTCGGCCAGGGCCGGGCCCAGGCGGCCGGCCTCGAGGCCCGGCACCCTCTTCCGGCGGACCCGGGCGACCCGTTGGGTGGCCCGCTTGAGCTCGGCGAGGCGCCGGCGCACGGCCTCCTCCAGCCCCTGGTAGCGGGCCGTCAGCACCCCTTCCAACCGCGCCATCAGGTCGGGGGGCAGGTCGATCTGAAAGCGCTCCAGCCCCTCCAGGCTGGGGGCCACCCGGGCCTCGCCCCGCAGGGCGAGGGGGGTGAGGACCCCGAAGTTCACCGCGCAAAAGGGGTCCTCGGCGCCGTCGAGGTAGCGGCCCAGCCAGCCGGTGAGGGTCCGCCGCTCGGGGTCGGCGGTGTGCCAGACCGCCATCGAGACGAAGTGGCTGCGGTTGGGGTGGGGGTAGCCGATCCCCTGGACCAGGGCCAGCGCGTTGGCCTCGAGGAGCCCAAGCAGCGGCCGCAGCGCCGGGTGCAGCCCCAGCCGGTCGTTGACCGGCAGGAGGGTCGCGGGCTTGAGCCCGATCCGGGGCCGGAGCCGGGCGTAGAGGGCCTGGCGGTAGGGCACC
>JALSRQ010000019.1 GCA_026984675.1 Thermaceae bacterium | reverse complement strand
GGGGGCCCAGGTCTACGTCCTCGACGTCAACCACCAGCGGCTGCAGTACCTGGACGACGTCTTCGGCGGCCGGCTCGTCACCCTGACCTCCACCGAGGCCAACATCAAGAAGGCAGTACAGTTCGCCGACCTCCTGATCGGCGCGGTGCTGATCCCCGGGGCCAAGGCCCCGAAGCTGGTGACCCGCGAGATGGTGGCGACGATGAAGGAGGGCGCGGTGATCGTCGACGTGGCGGTGGACCAGGGCGGCTGCGTCGAGACCATCCGCCCCACCACCCACGACGCTCCCACCTACCTGGTGGACGGGGTGGTGCACTACGGGGTCGCCAACATGCCGGGGGCGGTGCCCCGCACCAGCACCTTCGCCCTCACCAACCAGACCCTGCCCTACGTCTTGAAGCTGGCGGAGAAAGGGCTCGACGCGCTCAAGGAGGACCCCGCCCTCTTAAAGGGGCTGAACGTGCACGCCGGCCGGCTCACCCACCCGGCGGTGGCCCGGGCCTTCGGGCTGGAGGCGACCCCCCCCGAGGCCGCCCTGGGGTAGACTGGCGCCATACGCGGGCTGGCCCTTTTCGCCCTCCTCGGCCTGGCCCTGGCCGCCGCCCCCTGGCGGCCGGGGGAGACCCTTCGCTACGCCCTCTACTACCGCGGGGTGCGGGTGGGGGAGTACCGCCTCACCGCCGCTTTCGTCCCGGGGGGCCACCGCCTCAGCGGAACCCTGGCCCCGCTCTCGCCGGCCCGCTGGCTGGGCTTCGACCTGACCCTTGAGAGCCTGGCCGGCCCCGGCCTCGCCACCCGGCGCTTTTTCAAGCGGTTTCGGGCCCCGGGGGTCGGCGAGGTGCGGCTGGAGGTTCGGGTGGAGGGCGAGCTTTCGGCCCGGCGCTACCAGGACGGGCGCCCGGTGGGCGGCTACCGGGCCAAGGACCCCGAGGTGTTCGACGACCTCTCGCTGGTGTACCATATGCGGGTGCGGCCGGAGGCTGGAAAGATCGCGCTGGTCGGCCTCTACGGCCTGGTCCGCGGCCGGGTGGAGGCCCTGGGACGGCGGGAGGTGCGGGTGCCCGCCGGGCGGTTTTACGCCCAGGGATTCCGCTTCGACCGGCCCGAGGCCTACTTCGAGCTGGCCCTGGCGGGGGCGGCCCGCTGGCCGGTGTGGATCCGGTTCGGGTTCGGCCGCGAGCGGCTGGAGGCCCGCCTCCTGGCCCTGCCCGGGGCCCGGAGTGGGCGCTAACGGAGGACGCATGCAGGGAAGGATCGAGGTCAGCGAGACCGCCCTGGCGGCGATCGTGGGCCTGGCCGCCCACGAGGTGCCGGGGGTGGTGGGGATGAGCCCGGTGGGCCTCCGCGAGGGGCTTTCCCGGGTGCTGGGCAAGCGGGAGGCCCGGGAGGGGGTGGTGGTGAAGCCCGACCCCGAGGAACCCGGGGCCTACGCCGCCGACCTCTACGTGGTGCTCGCCTACGGCGTCAACGTACCGGCGGTCGCCGAGTCGGTGGCCGAGCGGGTGCGGTGGGCGGCCAAGGAGCTGGCCGGCCGGACCCTCACCCGGGTTACCCTCCACGTCACCGGGATCGCCCGGGGCGGGGCCTAGGAGGACGCCTTGCGGACCCTGAGCCCGGAGGAGCTGGCCCAGGCGGTGCGCTACGCCACCGACTGGTTCGCGGTCTACGTCGAGGAAACCAACGCCCTCAACGTCTACCCCGTGCCCGACGGCGACACCGGCACCAACATGCACCTCACCCTGCAGTCGGTCCGCCGCGAGCTCGACCTCACCGACACCGCCCGGATGCCCGAGGTCGCCCGGGCGCTGGCCTACGGCAGCCTGCTGGGGGCGCGGGGCAACTCCGGGGTCATCCTCTCCCAGATCCTGAAGGGCTACGCCGAGGTCCTCAGGCGGCGGGAGGCGCTCGACCCCGACGCCCTGGTCGACGCCCTCAAGCGGGGGGCCGAGGCCGCCTACCGGGCGGTGATGAAGCCGGTCGAGGGCACCATCCTCACCGTCGCCCGGGCCGCCGCCGAGGGCGCCGAGGCCGCCCGGGGGGCCGGGGTCGACACCCTCGAGGGCCTCCTACAGGCCGCCCAGAACGCCGCCCAGAAGGCCCTGGAGCGGACCCCCGAGCTGCTGCCGGTGCTCAAGACCGCCGGGGTGGTGGACGCCGGGGGCATGGGGTACCTGCGGTTCCTCGAGGGCCTGCTCGGGTTCCTCGAGGCCCGCCCCCTCCCCGAACCCCCCAAGGTCGAGCGCTACGCCCAGGAGGCCTTCGAGGAGGAGGAGTACGGCTACTGCACCGAGTTCCTGATGGAGGGGGTCGAGGCTCCGATCGAGGAGATCCGAAGGGCGGTCGCCCCCTTCGGCGACTCCCTGCTGGTGGTCGGGGCCGAGGGCTTCGTCAAGGGCCACATCCACACCAACGAACCCGACGCCCTCCTCGCCACCGTGGCCCGCTACGGCCGGATGCGCCGCACCAAGGTCGAGGACATGTCCGAGCAGCACTCGGAGATCCTGGCGGCGGTGGGGGCGGCCGAGGAGCCCCCGCCCCCCACCGGGCTGGTGGCGGTGGCCCCCGGCTGGGGCCTGGCCAAGGCCTTCCGGGGCCTGGGGGCCCGGGTGGTGGCCGGCGGCCAGACCCAAAACCCCAGCGTCGAGGACCTCCTCGACGCCCTCCGGGCGGTGCCCTCGGAGGAGGTCGTCCTGCTCCCCAACAACAAGAACGTGATCCTGGCCGCCGAGCGGGCGGCGGCCCTGGCCGGCGAGCGGCTGGGAAAGAGGGTGCGCGTGCTCCCCACCCGCACCCTGGGGGCGGGGCTGGCCGCCGCCGTGGCCTTCGACGAGAACCGCCCGGCCGAGGCGATCCTGCCGGCGATGGAGGCGGCCGCCGAACACGCCCGCACCCTCGAGGTCACCCGGGCCTCCCGCGACGCCCGCACCGAGGAGGTGGGGGAGGTCAGCGAGGGCCAGGTGATCGGGCTCCTGGACGGCAAGCTTAAGTTGGTGGCCGAAACCCCAGAGGAGGCCCTCCTCGAGCTTTTGCGGCTGGTGCTGGTCCCCGAGGCCGAGTACGAGGTGCTCACCCTCTTTACCGGTCCCGGGATGATCCCGGAAGCCTCCGAGGCCCTGTCCCAGAAGCTGGCCGCCTACTTCCCCGAGCTGGAGACCGAGCTCCACCCCGGCGGCCCCGAGCTCTACGACCTGGTGGCGGTGCTGGAGTAACCCCGGGTTAACCCCGGCGGGGGTAGACTGGAAAAGCAGGAGGCGACGATGAAGAAGCTGGCGGTACCCCTGGTCGCGGCCCTGCTCGCGCTGCTGGCGGGCTGCACCCCGCCCCTCCCCGAGGCCACCGAGGTCGCCGTGGACGCGGGCTACAGCGCCCCGGTCACCCTGCCCCCCGGCAAGAGCGCCTTCTTCGCGGTGACCGTGGGGGCGAGCCCGGTTCGGATCGACGCCCTGGCCCAGGACCCCCTGGCCGCCGACCTCGACCTGATCGTCTACCGCCAGGACCGCACCGACTACGCCCTGGCCGAGGACCCCCTCTACTTCCACAGCGACTTCCGCGAGCGGGCCCACCCCTTGGCCCTGAAGCCCCAGATCCTCCCCACCCTGCCCCGCTCCATCAACCTCAAGGCCAACTTCGGCCGGGCCTTCTTCGAGGTCAAGAACTGGTCGGACCACGACGTACAGGTCATGGTGCAGGCGGTCAGCCGGGGCGGTCCAGGCGGCAACGACTGCTCCGACCTGAGCAGCCTCGATCCCCTGCCGAGCAGCTTCACCGGGGCCCTGATCTACCTGGGCCAGCAGTATTGCTGGGCCTACACCGGCGCCGACAACGCCACCCTCGACTTCGCCTACCAGGGACCCCTCCACCCGGTGCTCAAGGTCTACAAACCCGCCGCCAGAAAAACCCTGTTCCTCTACCCTGGCCAGCAGTACACCGACCTCGACCACGGCGACCTGGTCTTCGTCTACGACTACACCAACCGCCAGATCGGGGGCGCCGCCGGGTTCTGCAACAGCCTCCCGGGCTGCCACGACGGGGTGACCACCGGCGAGTTCAGCCTCTCGGTGACTCCCTGAGGATCGCCTCGATCGCCCGGGCGTCGGCCTCGCGCCCCCGGCCGAGCAGCCGGCGGAGGGCCTTGGGGTCGTCCCCTATCCTGGCGAGCTCGGCCACCGCGGCGTCGGATAGCACCGCGTCCACGGTGGTCCCGCGCCGCTCGGCCTCGGCCTTGCGCCAGGCCAGGAGGCGGCGGTAGCGGGCCTCGAGGCCGGGTGCCCCCGACCCGGCATCCGACCCGCCGGGCGGGCGGTAGAGCAGCGCGAGGCCGGCGACCAAAAGGGCCGCCCCCACACAGGGTGCCGCCCCCACCTCGAAGAGCCCCACCAACAACCCGGCCAGGGCCAGCGCCAGCCCCAGGCTCCGGGCCTCGGGTCGGGGATGGAGGTCGCCGGCCAGAAACAGGCCGAGCCCGGCCCCCACCAGCTTGAGGCCGGCGAGCCCGAGCAGGTCGGCGAAGGCCGCCCCGATCGCCCACCCCGCCCAGACCATCCCGGTCCAGAAGAGCCCCTCGTCGCGGCGCCGGAGGTAGAGGGCGAGGGCGAGCCCCCCGACCCCGAGGCCCCAGGCCCAGCCGGGAAGGAGCGGGTGCACCAGGGCGAGGTAGAGCGCCCCCAACCAGAAGAGGAAGAGACCGAGCCAGGCCTCCATCCCGCCCATCCTCGCCGATCCCCCGGGGGCGGGGCAAGCTCCAAAGCACCAAGCTTTGATTTTCT
>JALSRQ010000018.1 GCA_026984675.1 Thermaceae bacterium | reverse complement strand
CTCCACCTGAAGTCGCCGGGTGCCCTAAAGCGGGCAGGCGCCTAAGGTGGGGCCCACGACTGGGGCGAAGTCGTAACAAGGTAGCTGTACCGGAAGGTGCGGCTGGATCACCTCCTTTCTAAGGAGTTCGATGGCTGCGACCCGTGCTTTCAAGGTTCCTCCCCTAGGGGCGCCCGCCCGGCCAAGCGCCGGGCCTTTTGCTTTTTGCATGGATATGCACTGGCGCCGGTGGCCGCCTTCCGTTAGCATTTTCCCGAGTGCCCCTACGGGGGCGAGGGAGGCCCATGCCGCCAAGAAAAGACCTCAAGAAGATCCTGATCATCGGCTCCGGGCCCATCACCATCGGCCAGGCGGCCGAGTTCGACTATTCCGGCACCCAGGCGGTGAAGGCGCTGCGCCGGGCGGGCTACCAGGCGGTGCTGGTGAACCCCAACCCGGCGACGATCATGACCGACCCCGAGCTGGCCGAGGCCACCTACCTCGAGCCGCTCACGGTTGCGTTCATGCGGGAGATCCTCAAGCGGGAGCGCCCCGACGCCCTGCTCCCCACCCTGGGCGGGCAGACCGCCTTGAACCTGGCGGTGACCCTCCACCAGGAGGGGATTCTAAAGGAGTACGGCGTCGAGCTCATCGGGGCCAACGTCGAGGCGATCCGGAAGGGGGAGGACCGCGAGGCCTTCCAGGCGGCGATGCGGCGGATCGGCCTCGAGGTCCCCCGGGGGCGGCTGGTCGCGAGCCTGGAGGAGGGCCTCGCCTTCGCCGGCGAGGTCGGCTACCCGGTGGTCGTCCGCCCCTCCTTCACCCTGGGCGGGACCGGCGGGGGCGTGGCCGGCAACGAGGGCGAGCTCCGGGAGGTTTTGGGTCGGGGCCTACGGCTCTCGCCGGTGCACACCGCCCTGGTCGAGGAGAGCGTGCTGGGGTGGAAGGAGTTCGAGCTCGAGGTGATGCGGGACCACGCCGACACGGTGGTGGTGATCACCTCGATCGAGAACTTCGACCCCATGGGGGTCCACACCGGCGACTCGATCACCGTGGCCCCCGCCCAGACCCTCTCCGACGTCGAGTACCAGCGGATGCGGGACGCCGCCAAGGCGATCATCCGCGAGATCGGGGTCGACACCGGCGGCTCCAACATCCAGTTCGCGGTGCACCCCGAGACCGGGCGGATGGTGGTCATCGAGATGAACCCCCGGGTCTCCCGCTCCTCGGCGCTGGCCTCCAAGGCGACCGGCTACCCCATCGCCAAGATCGCCGCCCTATTGGCGGTCGGCTACCGCCTCGACGAGCTCCCCAACGACATCACCCAGAAGACCCCGGCCTCCTTCGAGCCGACCATCGACTACGTGGTGGTCAAGGTGCCCCGCTTCGCCTTCGAGAAGTTCCAGACCCTCCCCAACACCGAGGGGCGGCTCACCGACCGGCTCGGCACCCAGATGCGCTCGGTCGGGGAGGTGATGGCGATCGGGCGGAGCTTCAAGGAGGCCTTCCTGAAGGCTTTGCGGGGCCTTGAGGCCGACGTGCGAGCGGGGGTTTCCCAGCTCGAAACCGGGGCGCTTAAGGGGCTGCTCTACCCCAACCCCCGCCGGCCCTTCGTGCTGCTCGAGCTGCTGCGCCGGGGGGAGCCGGTGGAGGCCCTCCACCAGGCCACCGCCATCGATCCCTGGTTCCTGGAGCAGCTCGCCGAGATCGTCCGCACCGAGGCCGCCGCCCGGGCCCTCGGGCCCCTTGGCGGCTGGGACCGGGAGGCGGTCTACCGGGTCAAGCAGGTGGGGCTTTCCGACCGCGAGCTCGCCCGCCTCACCGGCGGCGACGAGCGCGGGGTGCGCACCGCCCGGCAGGAAAAAGGGGTCCGCCCGGTCTACAAGACGGTGGACACCTGCGCCGCCGAGTTCGAGGCCTACACCCCCTACCACTACTCGACCTACGAGGAGGAGGACGAGGTCAAGCCGGCCGCCAAGGAGAAGGTGGTGATCCTGGGCTCGGGGCCGATCCGTATCGGCCAGGGGGTCGAGTTCGACTACTCGGCGGTCCACGCGGTCTGGGCGCTCAAAGAGGCCGGGTTCGAGACCATCATGATGAACTCCAACCCGGAGACCGTCTCCACCGACTACGACACCGCCGACCGCCTCTACTTCGAGCCCCTGACCCTCGAGGACACCCTCAACCTGATCGAGCGCGAGCGGCCGCTCGGCACCATCCCCACCCTCGGCGGCCAGACCCCCCTGAAGCTGGCCCGGCCCCTCAAGGCCGCCGGCGCCCGCCTCCTCGGCACCGACCCCGACGCCATCCACGCCGCCGAGGAGCGGGAGGCCTTTAACCGGCTGGTGGAACGCCTCGGCATCCCCCAGCCCAAGGGAGCGGTGGCCGCCACCCCGGACGAGGCCCTCCGGCTGGCCGAGGCGATCGGCTACCCCCTGATGGTGCGGCCCTCCTACGTCCTCGGTGGGCGGGCGATGGCGATCGTGCGGAACGAGGCGGAGCTCGCTCGCTACCTCGACCAGGTCTACGCTGAGCTGGCCGAGACCCCCACGATCCTGCTCGACCAGTACCTCGAGGCCGCCGTCGAGCTCGACGTCGACGCCGTGTCCGACGGAGAGCGGACGGTGGTGGCGGGGATCATGGAGCACATCGAGGAGGCCGGGGTCCACTCCGGCGACTCGGCGGTGATCCTGCCGCCGGTCCACCTCGGCGAGGAGCTCTTGGAAACCGTGCGCGAGTACACCCGCCGGCTCGCCGCCGCGATCGGGGTGCGGGGGCTCTTGAACGTCCAGTACGCGGTGAAGGACGGTCGGGTCTACGTCCTCGAGGCCAACCCCCGGGCCTCCCGCACCGTCCCCTTCGTCTCCAAGGCGATCGGCCACCCCCTCGCCAAGTACGCCGCCCTGATCGCGGTGGGGAGGACGCTTGAGGACCTCGGCTTCACCGAGGACCCGACCCCCGGGCTCTACGCCGCCAAGGAGGTGGTGATCCCCTGGATCAAGTTCCCCGGGGTGATTCCCTGGCTCGGGCCCGAGATGCGCTCCACCGGCGAGAGCATGGGCCTCGACGCCGACCCCTACCTGGCCTACTACAAGGCCGAGCTGGGGGCGGGACAGGCGTTGCCGCTGGCCGGTCGGGTCCGCTTCGTCGCGGTGGACGCGGCGACCCGGGCGGCCTACCTCGAGGCCGGCTTCGAGGCCACCGACGGCGACGACTACCACCTCCTCCTCGCCTTCGCCCCCGACCCCGAGCTCCGGCGGGCGGTGGAGACCGGCCGCCCCTTCGTCACCACCCGGGCGGCCGCCGAGTGGAGCCTGCGGGCGATCCAGGCGGCCCGTTCCCGGCGCCCCCAGGTCCGCCCCCTCCAGGACTGGCACCAAAGGCGCCCGGCCGGGCGCCCGAAGTGAGGCCGCCGCGGGGCCGGCCCCGCGGCGGCGCGTTGGGTCGTTGGGCTCAGCTCGCCTTCGGCTTGCCGGGGTTCATCCGCTTGCGGTCGGGCTTGATCCGGGCCGCCTTGCCCCGCCGCTCGCGCAGGTAGTAGAGCTTGGCCCGCCGCACCTTGCCCCTAAAGGGAACCTCGATCTTCTCGATGAGCGGCGAGTGCATCGGGAAGATGCGCTCGACCCCGACCCCGTGGGAGATCTTCCGCACGGTAAAGCTCGAGTTGAGGCCGTTTCGCCTGATCTTGATGACCGTGCCCTCGAAGGCTTGGAGGCGGGTGCGGTTCCCCTCCTTGACCTTGTAGACCACCCGCACCGTGTCCCCCGGCCGGAACTCCGGCAGGTCGCTGCGGAAGTGGGGCCTTTCGACCACCTTCAAAAGCGCGCCCTTGTTGATTCGCATCGCCGTTTCTCCTTCCCAAGCGGAGCCTCTTGGCTCATTGGTCGGCTGGGGCCCGAAGGCCAGCGCCCCTGAGTATACCGGGCCGACGCGGCAAAAGAAAACCCCGGGGCGATAAGCCCCGGGGCCACGCTACCGACCCGCTAGAACTTGAGGGTGTAGCTGATCTTGAAGGCCTGGCCGGCGTCCGAGCCGGAGGTGTAGTTGCCGTAGGTGATCTGCAGGTCGTAGTAGTTCCAGCCGAGCTCGAAGCCGCTGGCCTGGTAGGTCGAGCCGCTCTGATCCTTGCCCTTGGCGGCGTTGAAGTTCTGCGAGTTGCGGCTCATGTACTTGGCGGTGAACTTGGAGTGGGCGGTGAAGAACTCGTTCAGCGCCAGGCCCACGCTCCACTTGAGGTCGGAGGCGTTGTAGGTGTTGAGCCGGCTGTGGTTGCCGCTGTGGTAGTCGACGCTGGCCATCAGGCTGGGCTTGAAGACGATGCCGAAGGGATCGGTCTCGACCGAGAGCCCGGCGTTGATGGCGGTGACGTCGTCGGCGGTGCCGGCGTGGTCGATGCCCGCGGCGTAGAGCACGTCGTTGAAGGTGGTGCCGGGGGTGAAGCTGGTCTGGTCGTAGCTGGCGTAGAGCTTGGTGTTGAGGACGGCCAGCTTGGTGCTGAAGTCGAGCTTCCCGCCCATGGAGGTCTTGCCGAAGTTGCCGCCGGCGTTGTAGGTCTCGCTCTTGTAGTAGGCCTCGAGGCTGAGCCCCTTGACCAGGCCGTCGTTCTTCAGGGTCACGCCGTAGGCGGTCTTGGCCACCGAGTTGTAGCCGGCGGTGCCCGACGCGCTGGTGTCGTCGTAGCCGTCGTTGTTGTCGTGGCTCCAGGCGATGTTCGCGGAGGTGGAGTCGGTGGTCTGGCCGTAGTAGCCCTCGAGGCTGAAGCCGGCGAAGAGGTCGGCGCCGACGGTCACCTTCCAGGCCTGCTCGGTGA
>JALSRQ010000017.1 GCA_026984675.1 Thermaceae bacterium | reverse complement strand
AGCCCGGCGGCCAGCGAGGCCGGGTTGGCGTTGTAGGCGTCGTGGATCACGGTGCGGCTCCCCCTCCTCAGCACCTGGGCCCGGCCGGGGGGGAGCCGGAGGCCGGCCAGCCGCCCGGCCACCCGGTCCCGGGGCACCCCCAGGGCTTCGGCCAGGGCCAGCGCCGCCAACGCCGCCAGCGCCGCCCCCCGGGAGGGGTAGGGGACGGCGACCGTCCGCCCCCGGTAGCGGAACCGGGCCCCCCCGGGGCCGAGGACGAGCCCCTCGCCGGGATGGTCGGCGGCGGGGTCGAAGCCGTAGGTGGGGACCCCCGGGAGCCCGGCCCGACGGGCCGCCTCGAGCTCGGCCAGGGGGTGCCGCACCGCCGCCAGCAGCTTGGCCTTCTCGGCGGCGACCGCCTCGAGGTCCCCCAGGGCCTCGAGGTGGGCGGGGGCCACCGCCGTGAGCACCCCGAATTCCGGGGCCGCCAGGGCGAGGAGCTCGTCCATCTCGCCGGGGCGGTCGATCCCCAGCTCGACCACCGCCCCCGGGGCCTTGGGGTCGAGGTGGAGGAAGAACCGGGCCAGCGCCGGGGGGGTGTTCAGGTTGCCCTCGGGAGCGGCGAGGCCCAGACCCTGGGCCAGCGCCTCCTTGGTGCTGGTCTTGCCCACGCTCCCGGTCACCCCGATCACCGGGCCCGAAAAGCGCTCCCGCAGGGCCCGCCCCAGCCGGAGGAGGGCCCGGTAGGGGTCGGCGACCCGCACCGCCTTGGGGTGGGGCCGGTCGGTGAGCAGGAACGCCGCCCCCCGGCCGGCGGCCTGGTCGAGGAAGCGGTTGCCGTGGGTGCGGGCCCCGGGAAGGGCGACGAAGGCCGCCCCCGGGGCGACCCGGCGGCTGTCCCAGACCAGATCGCGGGCGGGGCGGGCCTCGGGGCCGGCGACCCCGCCGGTGATCGCGGCCACCCAGCCGGGCTCCAGGGTATGAGTATCTTGAGTCATATACACAAGATGCTCACCTTACTTCAGATTACCACGGGGCGGGACCCCCCAGTAGGCGAGGAGGCCCTCGGCCAGCTCCCGGAAGACCGGGGCCGCCAGCTTGGAGCCGAAGCGGTCCTTGGGGTCGACCCGGGGATCGTAGAGGACGACGACCGCGGTGGCCCGGGGGCGGTCGCCGGGAACGAATCCGGCGAAGAGGGTCACCACCCGCTCGGGGTCGTAGCCGCCGGGGACGGCGATCTGGGCGGTGCCGGTCTTGCCCGCCAGGCGGTAGCCGGCGAGCCGGGCCCGGTGGGCCAGCCGCCGCTCCAGCATCGCCCGTACCCGGTCGACGACCTCCGGCCGGAAGACCCGAACCGCCATTCCCTGGTCCCCGGCGAGGAGGCGGGGGCGGTGGAACCGGCCGTCGATCAGGGCGTTCATCGCCGCGGTCAGGTGGAGGGGGGTGATCGCGAAGCCCTGGCCGAAGGTGGCGTTGGCGTACTTCACCGGCCCCCAGCGGTCCAAGGGGGCGAAGATCGGGGCCACCGAGAAGCCCGGCAGCAGCCGCGGGTCGGAGAGGTGGAGCCGTTCGAAGGTGCGGTAAAGGGTGGCCTTGGGGATCCGCTCGGCGAGCAGGCTGATCCCCACGTTGGAGGAGTGCGCCAGGATGTCCTCCAGACTCCAGGCCTCCTCCCGGTGCCAGTGCCAGTCGCGGACCCAGCGGTCGGCGACCCGCCGCCGGTAGGGCACCGGGATCCGCTCCCCGATCCGCACCGCCCCGGCCTCCAGCAAGGTGGCGGCGGTGAGCGCCTTTACCGTGGAGCCGGGCTCGATCCGGTAACGGAAGGCGTAGTTGGTGAGGCGGGGGTCCTCGCCGGGGGCGCCCCGGGGGCTTTGGGGGTCGAAGAGGGGCGCGTTGGCCACCGCCAAGAGCCGCCCGTCCCGGGCCATGACCAAAAGGGCCCCCCAGCGAGCCCGGGCCGCCCGCACCCCCCGGACCAGGGCGGCCTCGGCCAGGGCCTGGACCTTGGGTTCGAGGGTGAGCCGGACGTCGCCGCCCCGGGCCAGGGTGAGGTTGGCCCGCCGCTCGACCCCGGCGAGCCCCTTGCCGTAGCGGCCGTGGGCCCGTTCGGTGTAGCCCACCACCTGGCCGGCCAGGGGGCCGAGGGGGTAGACCCGGGTCCCCGGGCGGGGCGAGAGGGCCAGCGGGGTGCCGTCGGCGGCCAGGATCCGGCCCCGGGGGTGGGGCAGGGGTGGGGGCGCGGCGATCCTGGGGAAGAGCCCGCCGGGGGCGGCGGTGGCCACGAGCAGCACGCCGTAGCCGAACAACCCCAGCCAGAAGAGGGCGAAGAGCCCCGCCACCCAGGCCCGGTTGAGCCCGGCCCGGTTCAGCGCGCCCACCTCCCCTCGGCCAGGGGCACGAAGCCGTGGGCCCGGGCCCAGGCCAGCACCCGGGCCGGCGAGGTGGCCTCGGCGTAGGCGGCCTCCAGCGCGGCGGCCCGGGCGACCAGGGCGGCGTGCTCGCTTCGGAGGGCGCGGTAGCGGGCCCGCTCGATCTGGCCGCGGACCCCCAGCAGGGCCAGCAGGAAGAGGAGCCCGGCGAGCAGGTAGCCCCAGCGCAGGGCGGCCGACCTCATCGTCGCTCGGCCCCCCTCAACTTGGCGCTCCGGGCCCGGGGGTTCGTCCTGAGCTCGGCCTCGCCGGGGCGGATCGGCTTTTTGGTGAGGGGCACCAGGTCGGGGTGCTCCTTGAGGAACCGCTTGACCCGCCGGTCCTCCAGCGAGTGGAAGCTGATCACCGCCAGCCGGCCGCCGGGGGCGAGCCTCTGGGCGGCCGCCGCCAGCAGGGCGTCGAGGGCCCCGAGCTCGTCGTTGATGTAGATCCGGAGGGCCTGGAAGGTCTTGCGGGCGGGGTGGCCGGCGCGGCGGAAGCCCACCGCCGCCCGCACCACCCGGGCGAGCTCGGTGGTGGTGGCGATGGGGCGATGCTCGACGATCGCCCGGGCGATCCGCCGGGCCATCGGCTCCTCGCCGTAGCGGCGAAGGATCTCGGCCAGGGCGGCCTCGTCGAGGGTGTTCACCGCCTCGGCGGCGGTCATTCCCACCGCCCCCATGCGCATGTCGAGGGGCCCCTCCCGGCGGTAGGAAAAGCCCCGTTCGGGGTCCTCGAGGTGGAACGACGAGACCCCGAGGTCGGCCAGCACCCCCGCCACCCGCTCGATCCCCAGGCGGTCGAGGACGGCCTTTAGGTCTCGGAAGTTGGCCTCGACCAGGGTGAGCCGGGGCTCGCCGGCGAACGCCGCCCGTCCCCGGGCGATCGCCTCGGGGTCCTGGTCGAGGGCGACGACCCGGGCCCCGGCGGCCAGCAGGGCGCGGGTGTGGCCGCCGCCGCCGAAGGTGGCGTCGACGTAGACCGCCCCCGGCCGCACCGCCAGCAGCTCCAGGGCCTCCTTTAGGAGAACCGGTCGGTGGACCGTCATCGCCTTCATAGCCCGAGCTCCCTAAGGGCTTCGGGGATCGGGGGGTGGGCCATCGCCTGGCGGATCTCCTGCCACCAGCGATCCTCGGCCCAGATCTCCAGCCGGCCGGGGGCACCGGCCACGATCACCGCGTCGTCCAGACCGGCGAACTGGCGCAGGGTGGGGGGGATCAGCACCCGCCCCCCCTTGTCCATCCGGGTCTTGTGGGCCCCCATGTAGAAGAACCGCACGAAGCGGCGGGCGTCGGCGTCGGTGAGGGGGAGCTTTTCGAGCTCGCCCTCGATCCGTTCCCAGGCCGAGACTGGGAAGACGTAGAGCCCGCCCTCCAGGCCCCGGGTGAGCACCATGCCGTCGGCGACGAAGGGCCGGAAGGCCGGCGGGATCACCACCCGTCCCTTTTCGTCGAGGCTGTAACTGTACTCTCCATACGGCATCGGGTCGCTCCGGGGGTCGGTTCGGTCCTCTTGTGGGACAATCTAACACAGTTTCCCACTTAGTGCTGTGTTTTTACCACAATCCTCCCCCGATTCCCCACGCCGCCTGGTGGGCGAAAAGGAACCGGGCCCCGAAGGGCCCGGCGGGAAGGGGTGTAAGCCGGGTTCTGTCGTGCACGGTCATCTATCTGGGACCACGGTCGCCCGTGGCCTCAAGCGGCCTTTCCTCGCGGGTCCCAGCGGGCCGGGCCAGCCCTTCCCGCAGTTTGGCCTTGCACCGGGTGGGGTTTGCCGAGCCACCCCGGTCTCCCGGGGTGCTGGTGGGCTCTTACCCCACCGTTTCACCCTTGCCTCCATGACCCTTCCCCGAAGGGAAGGCGGATCGGCGGTCTGTTCTCTGTGGCACTTTCCGTCGCCTTGCGGCGCCCAGGCGTTACCTGGCACCCTGCCCTCCGGTGCCCGGACTTTCCTCACCCTCCTTTTGGGGAGGGCGCGACCGTGCCCCCTTCCCAAAGGTATATCTTAGCGCGTTCATGGGGGTTTGTCACCTTGGGTAGCATGGGGGCATGGTCGCGCTTGCGGGGGGATTGCTGGCCGCCTTCGCCCTCGGGCTTTTGGCCCACTTCCTCAAGGTTCCGGGCGGCGCGGTGGTGGGGGCGATGCTGGGGGCCGCCCTTTACAACTTCTCGGGGGCGCCGCGGGCGGCGTTGCCGCCCTGGGCCGGGCTGGTCGTGCAGCTATCGGTGGGGGCGATGATCGGGTTTTCGGCCCGGCGGGAGCTCCTGCCGGTGCTCGTGCGGGTCCTGCCGGTCGCCCTGCTCGGGGTGCTCTCGTTCTTGGTCCTGGGGGCCTTGCTCAGCCTCCTGGTGGTGCGGCTCGGGTGGCTCGACGCCGTCACCGCCCTGTTCGGCTTCGTGCCCGGGGGGATCTCGGTGATGAGCGTGGTCGCCGAGAGCGAGGGCGGTCGGGGGGCGGTGGTGGCGGCGATGCACTTCGTGCGGGTGGTGACGATCCTCCTCCTCGCCCCCTGGCTGGTG
>JALSRQ010000016.1 GCA_026984675.1 Thermaceae bacterium | reverse complement strand
CACAGGCCACAAGCTACGAGCCCATCCGTATGCGGGAGTAGCTCAGTCGGTAGAGCATCTGCTTGCCATGCAGAGGGTCGCGGGTTCGAGTCCCGTCTCCCGCTCCAAATAAGGCCCCCGGACGTTCGCCGGGGGCCTTTTCCTTTGTGCTTGCGCCCGGGCCGCGGGATGGCGACCGGAGGGCCGGCGAGGGCGAAGGGGCGGGCACCCCGCCTCCCGACGGGGCGGCCGTCCGGCTGCCCGCCGCTTGGGTCGAGGTTCCGTCCGCCGGGCTTTTGGTTTTGGCGGGCCGGGAGCCTTCGGAACGCCGCCTTCGAACGGCGGGGGGTCGAGACGGCGGCCGGGCGGGGGAAGGGCCGGCCTTCTCGGGCTTGCTCGGGGTCGAGGGGGCGTTCGGTCTACACCCGTTCCCAGCGGGAGACCGCCATCGCCTGGAGGACGATGCGCTGGCCGTCCTCGCCGATCAGGTCGTAGTAGGTGTCGAGCATGCCGTTGTCGTAGTCGTCGTAGACCCGGACGCCGTAGACCAGGTAGTAGCGGCCGGCCTGGGGGTCGCGGAGGCGGTCGCCGGGGCGGAGGTCCTGGGCCTGGTCGCCGAGGAGCTTATCCATAACTCAGGAGTCTACCCCGGGGTCGCGGAAGGTTTGTAAGGCCTCCTCGATTTGGGCCAGGGGCAGCACCCCCTGGATCCGGTCGCGGCCGCCGCCCCGGGCCCCGAGCGCCTGGAGGCGGGGCCAGACCTCGGGGGCGCCGAAGAGGACGAAGCGGGCGGTGGGCGGGGTGGGGGCGACGAGGAGAAAGGCGGTGCCGGGTCGGGCCTGGAGGCCCCGGGCCAGCTCCTCCAGGGCGGGGGCCGGCACCTGGGCGGCGATGCGCCGCCCCTGCTCGCGGACCAGGGCCTCCTGCAGCCAGCCGGCCAGGGCTCGCTCGGCCTCCATCCGGGCCCCCCGGGCGCGGTAGAGCTCGTCCTCGAGCTTGGCCACCCGGTCGGGCACCTCCAGCGGGCGGCTGGCGAACTTTTGGGCCAGGTTTTTGAGGGCGGCGTGCTTTTGGGCGTAGTCCTCGAGGGCCTCCCACCCGGCGGTAGCGTAGACCCGGGTCCCGCCCTTTTTCCAGCGCTCGAACCCCAGCACCTTGATCGGGCCGGCCTCGGCCGAGCTGCGGAGGTGGGTGCCGCCGCAGGGGGCCAGGTCCCAGTCCCCGATCTCGACCACCCGGATCCGCCCCCGTACCTGGGGCATCCGCCGCAGGGGGTAAAGCGGTACCTGGGCCTCCTCGAGGAAAAAGGTCCGCACCGGCAGGTTGGCGTAGACCGCCCAGTTGGCCAGGGCCTCGGCCTCCTCGATCGTCTTGGGGTCGGGGGGGAGGTCGAGGTCGACGGTGAAGACCGGGTTCTTGAGGTTCACCGCCAGGGTGTTCCCCCGCCCGGCCCGGAGGAAGGCCTGGGAGAGGATGTGCTGGGCGGTGTGGCGCTGCATGTGGCGGTAGCGGCGGGGCCAGTCGATCGCCCCCTCGACCCGCGCCCCGGCCGCCAGGGGGCGGTCGAGCACGTGGATCAGGGTGTCGCCGTGCTTTTCGGCCTCGAGGACCCGCACCACCCGGGCCCCGCCTAGGGTGCCGGTGTCGTGGGGCTGGCCGCCGGCGGTGGGGTAGAAGAGGGTGCGGTCGAGGACGACGGCGGGGTTCCCCCCGACCTCGAGGACCTCGACCACGGTGGCCTCGAAGGCGGTGGCGTAGGGGTCCTCCCAGTAAAGGCGCTCGGTCACCGGACCGCCCTCCCTCCCAGGGCGGCCCGGCCGCGGTCGGTGAGCCGCCAGACCGGAGCCGGCGGGGTCGGGGTGCCGGCCGAGGGGCAGAGGCGCTTGAGGCTGCAGGCGCCGCAGGCGACCCCGCAGGCCGGGCTGCCCTGGTAGGCCGGGCCCACGTAGCCCCGGGCCTCGAGCTGGCGGAGGAGGGCGAGGACGGTGCCGGGCTCGAGCCCGAGCTCCCGGGCCAGCTCCGGCAGGGTCCGGGGGGCGGCGAGGAGGGCGAGGAGCCGGGCGGTCATGGCAGGATCCGTGCGGCCAGGAGGGCGACCAGGTAGGCGACCGTGAGCTGGTAGCCCACCGAGAACGTCGTCCAGCGACGGCCGAGCTCCTGCCGGAGGGCGAAGAGGGTGGCGACGCAAGGGGTGTAGAGCAGCACGAAGACCAGGTAGACGAGGGCCGCCTTGGCGGTGACCGCGCCCCGGAGGGCGGCCTGCAGGGCGGTGGGACCGCCGGCCGCCGCCGGCAGCGAGGGCAGCCCGAAGAGCGCGAGGAGGGCGGCCAGGGTCCCCTGGAGGGCGGCGAGGAAGGCGGCGGCGAGCTGGCCCAGCCCGGCCAGGAAGCCGAGCGCGTCGGGGGGCGCGGCCCCCAGGAAGCTCACCCCCAGCGCCCCCACCACCACCTCCTTGGCGATGAACCCGGGGATCAGCGCCCCCACCAGCCGCCAGTCCCCGAGCCCGAGGGGGGCGAAGAGGTGGGCCAGGGCGCCGGCGACCCGGGCGTAGAGGCTTTGCTCCAGGGGTCCGGGGGGCAGGTGCAAGAGCGCCCAGATCAGCACCATCGCGAGCAGGATCGGGCCGGTGGCCCCCTTGACGAAGCTCATGGTGCGGGCGTGGGCCTGGAGCAGGAGGACCCGGGCCCGGGGCAGGCGGTAGGGGGGGAGCTCCATGACCCCGGTGCTCGGCTCCAGCCGGCCGAAGCGCCCCAGCAGCCAGGCGGTGAGAAGCCCCACCGCGAGGCCCAGCAGGTAGAGGGCGAAGACCACCAGCGCCGCCCGCTCCCGGAAGAAGACCGCGGCGAACAGGGCGAAGACCGGGAGCCGCGCGCTGCAGGCCATGAAGGGGATGGCCAGGGCGGTGCGGAGGCGGTCGGCGAAGGACTCCAGCGTACGGGTGGCGTAGACCGCCGGGACGTTGCAGCCGAACCCCAGCACCAGGGGGATGAAGGCCCGGCCGGGGAGGCCGGCGGCGTGCATCAGCCGGTCGGCGATGAAGGCGGAGCGGGCCAGGAACCCGCTGGCCTCGAGGAAGCTCATCGCCAGGTAGAGGAAAAAGAGCACCGGGGCGAAGGCGAGCACCGTGCCCACCCCGGCCACCAGCCCGTCGGCCAGGAAGGAGGCGAGCAGCCCCGGCAGGCCGAGGCCGTAGGTCCAGCCGGCCAGCACCTCCTGGACCCCGCCGATGAAGTCGACCCAGGGGGCCGAGAGCAGGAAGGTGAAGCGGAAGACGAAGAGCATCCCGAGCAGGAAGAGGACCGGCCCCAGCACCGGGTGGAGGACGAAGCGGTCGAGCCGGTCGGTGAGGGTGGGGCGGGGGTTGTGGCCCCGGAGGGTCTGCTGGAAGAGCTCGCGGGCCCGGGCGTAGCGGGCCCCGGTGATCTCCAGGAAGGGGTCGAGGCCGAGGGCGGCGAGCTCCTTGCGGGCCGCCTCGGCGGCCTTTCGGGCGGTCTCGGGGGCGGCCACCGGCTCCCCCGCCAGCAGCAGGGCGGCGATCGCCCGGGCGGCGGGGGCGTCGATCGCCCCGGCGACCCTCGCCAGGGCCCGCTCGATCGCCGGCGGGTAGATCACCGCCGGCGCCGGCACCGGCGCCGTTTGCACGGCCTCGATCAGCCGGTCCACCCCCTCGCCCCGGCTGGCCACGGTGGCGACCACCGGCACCCCGAGCAGGGCCTCTAGGCGGGCGGGGTCGAGGTCGTAGCCCTTCTCCCGGGCTTCGTCGAAGAGGTTCAGGACCACCGCCATGGGGATCCCGAGCTCGGTGGCCTCGAGGGCGAGCGGCAGGTTCCGCTCCAGGTTGCCGGCGTCGAGGACCACCAGGAGGGCGTCGGGGGGGTCGGCAAGGAGGGCGTCCCGGGCCAGGCGCTCCTCCGGGGTGGTGGCGAAGAGGCTGTAGGTACCCGGGAGGTCGACCAGGGTGAGGTCGCCGAGCCGGGCCTCGAGCTTTTCCACCGTGGTCCCCGGCCAGTTGCCGACCTGGAGCCGGGTGCCGGCCAGGGCGTTGATCAGGGTGGTCTTGCCGGTGTTGGGGTTGCCGAGCAGGGCGATCCTGGCGAGGCGGCGGCCGGGGTGGACGGCGGGGGTGGAGCAGCGGGGGCAGCCCATCGGTCGGTCTTAGCCCTCCTCCAACACCACGCCGCGGGCCTCGGCCTGCCGGAGGGCGACGAAGCTCTCGCCCACCCGGACCTCGAGGGGGTCCCCGAGCGGCGCCCGCCGGAGGAGCCGGACCCGGGCGCCGGGCCGGAGGCCCAGGGCAAAGAGCCGCCGGAGCACGTGACCGGAGGTCTCCACCGCGCGCACGCGGGCCTCCTCGCCGGGGGTGAGCTCGTCGAGGCGTCGCATCCCACCGCGATTCTAGGCCGCCCGGGCTAATCCCGTCAATACCGGTCGGGATTTGTGGTATTTTGAGAATGAGAATGACTGTCGCGAAAAGGGCGGCCTCCCGAGGAGGCCGCCCGGATTCGCCCGTCGGCTAGAAGCTGTAGTCGAGCCCAAGGTCGAGCTCGGTGTTCGCCCGCCAGGCCCCGAACTCGCTGCCGTCCTTGCCGTAGAAGAAGGCGAGGGCGGCGTGGGCCTCGACCCCGTCGGCCAGGGTGTAGCGCACCCGGGGGGCGAGCATCCCCGAGCCGTCGGAAATGTTCTGGATCCAGGCGCCCTCGAGGCGGGTCCGCTCGTCGGCGTCGTACTGCGCCAGGAGGGCGGCCCGGTGGGTCAGGGTGTCGGGGGCGGGGGCGTCGGCCTTCTGCCAGCTGAGCTGGTAGAGCAGCTGGGTGGTGGGGCCGTCGGGCCAGCGGTACTCCAGCTCCAGCACCCCGTCCAGGCCGGGGTTTTGGGTGTAGGGGTCGGTGCCGGCGGCGTCGGCGGTGAACCGGTAAGCGGCCTCGCCCCGGAGCACCAGGCCCTCGGCCACGTCGGGGAT
>JALSRQ010000015.1 GCA_026984675.1 Thermaceae bacterium | reverse complement strand
GGAGCTCCCCGTCTCCTATCTCGCGCGCGCGATCGAGCGTGCACGCGAGGGTGCAGACCTCTCGGGCCCGAGCCGGCTCCGAAAAGAGGTCGGGGACCGCGCCGCCGCCTACGCCTGGGCCATCCTCCACGCCCTCGGCTACGTCTAGGGCGTAGAATGCCCCCATGCGCGCGATCGTCACCGGCGGGGCCGGTTTCATCGGGAGCCACCTGGTCGACGCCCTCGTCGAGCGGGGCGACGAGGTGCTCGTCCTCGACGACCTTTCCAGCGGCAGCGAGGCCAACCTCAACCGGAAGGCCCGGTTTCAAAAGCTCGACCTCCGCGACCGCGAGGGGGTCTTCCGGGCGTTCCGCGACTTCGTCCCCGAGCTGGTCTTCCACCAGGCCGCCCAGGCCTCGGTCTCGGTGAGCGTCAAGGACCCCCATTACGACGCCAGCGTCAACCTGCTGGGCGGGCTCAACGTGCTCGAGGCCGCCAAGGAGGCCGGCGTCCGCCGCTTCGTCTTTGCCTCCACCGGGGGCGCGATCTACGGCGAGGTTCCCGAGGGCGAGCGGGCCCGGGAGGACTGGCCGCCCCGCCCCAAAAGCCCCTACGCCGCCAGCAAGGCGGGGTTCGAGTACTACCTCGAGGTCTTCCAGGCCGAGTTCGGGCTTCCCTACACCGCGCTCCGCTACGGCAACGTCTACGGTCCCCGGCAAAACCCCCACGGCGAGGCCGGGGTGGTGGCGATCTTCGCGACCCGCATCCTCCGGGGCGAGCCCTGCGTGATCTTCGCCGGCGAGACCCAGGGCGACGCCGGCGGCGTCCGCGACTACGTCCACGTCGCCGACGTGGTGGCCGCCAACCTGCTCGCCGCCGACCGCGGCCTTAACGGCATCTACAACGTGGGCACCGGCGAGGGCCATACCACCGAGGAGGTGCTCCGGACGATCGCCTTCGCCCTCGAGGCCGAGCCCGAGGTCCGCTACGCGGGGCGGCGCCCCGGCGACCTCTACCGCAGCGTCCTCGACCCGGAAAAGCTGCTGGCCGAGGGCTGGCGGGTGACGAGGCCCTTCGAGGAGGGGCTGGCCGAGACCGCCCGGGCCTTCCGGGAGGCGTTCCTGGCGGGGCGGCTCTAGGCCCCCTCCAGGAGGCGCCGGAACCGGAGGAGCAGAGCGTTGGCCTCCGGGCTCGGCCGGAGCCGGGCCCGGATCGCCTGGTCGGAGAGCCCGGGGGCGTACACCGCCGCGTAACGCCGGAAGCGGCGGAAGGTGTCCTCCTCGGTGAGCTCGGGGTGGAACTGGGTGGCCCAGATCGGCCGGCCCGGCACCCGGAGCGCCTGGTAGGGGGCCTTATCCGAAAAGGCCAGGGGGACGACCCCCGCCGGGAGCCGGTCGGCCCGATCGTGGTGGCCCGCCTGGGCCCAGAAGCAGCCGGGCAGGGCGCCGAAGAGCGCGTCCCCCTTGCCGGCCTCGGTGAGGCAGACGCGGACCGTTCCCACCTCGGCGTTCGTCGGGTCGCGGACCACCTCGCCGCCGAGGGCGGCGACCAGGAGCTGGAAGCCGAAGCAGGAGGCGAAGGTGGGGAAGCCCGCCGCCACCACCCGGCGGAGGAAGGCCAGGGTGGCCTCGAGGCCGGGCAGGTTGCCCCGGCTCACGTCGTACTCGCCGGAACCCCCCACCAGGAGGGCGGTGTAGGACGCCAGCTCGGCGAGCTCCGGGGGACCGGCGAGCAGGTCCCAGGGCGTCACCTTCGCGCGGGGGACCCCCAGCCGGGCGGCGAACTGCCCGACCTCCTCCTTCCGGATGGGGTCGTCGGGGTTTCGGGCCTGGAGCAGAAGGAACCGCACCGGCCCGAGTATAAAAATGCACCGGTTCCCGCGTCCAGGAAAAAGGGCACCGGGCCTTTTGGCCCGGTTGCTGGTGGCGGTGGGCGGACTCGAACCGCCGACTCCGCGATTATGAGTCGCGTGCTCTAACCAGCTGAGCTACACCGCCGCACGCGCCCCCCATCTTAGCCAAGGGCCCCTAGGGCGTCAACCGCGGGCGGCTTTTCTTTTGCGATTTCATCGGGTAAAATGGGTCTTCGGCCAAGCGGCCGGGAGCCACCATGAGGAAGGTCGTGATCGTCGGCCGGCCCAACGTCGGCAAATCCAGTCTCTTCAACCGCTTGATCGGCCGCCGGGACGCGGTGGTGGCCGACGAACCCGGGGTCACCCGCGACCTCAAGGAGGCCGAGGTCGCCACCGACGCCGGCCGCTTCACGCTGGTGGACACCGGCGGGGTCTGGTCCGGCGACCGGTGGGAGGGGAAGATCCAGGCCAAGGTGGACCGCGCCCTGGCCGACGCCGACCTGGTGCTCTTCCTGGTCGACGGCCGGGCCGAGCTCACCGAGGCCGACTTCGCGGTCGCCGAGTACTTGAGGAAGAAGCAAAAGCCCGTGCTGCTGGTGGCCACCAAGGTGGATCACGAGAAGCACGAGGCCTACCTCGGCGAGCTCTACGCGTTGGGCTTCGGGGAGCCCCTGCCCACCTCGGTCGAGCACCGGCGGGGCCTCGAGGCGCTCCTCGAGGCCATCGAGCGGCGGCTTCCCCCGGAGCCCGAGGCCGACCAGGGCGAGACCGCCCCCCTCCGCCTCGCCATCGTGGGCCGGCCCAACGCCGGCAAGTCCTCCCTGCTTAACGCGCTGCTGGGGGAGGAGCGGGTGATCGTGGCCGACGAGCCCGGCACCACCCGCGACGCGATCGACGTCGAGTTCGAGTTCGGCGGCCGCCGCTTCGTGCTGGTGGACACCGCCGGCATCCGCAAGCGCCCCGAGACCGCCGTCGAGTGGTTCGCGATCCAGCGGGCCCAACGGGTCGTCCGCGAGGCCGACGTGGTGGCCCTGGTGGTGGACCCCTTCGAGGTCGGCGACCGCGAGCTCAAGCTCGCCAACCTGGCCTTCGAGGCAGGGAAGCCGGTGGTGGTGGCGGTGACCAAGTGGGACCGGGTGCCCAAGGCGGAGCGCCGTCGGGTACGGGCCCAGATCCGGGAAAAGCTCGCCCACCTCGCCCACCTGCCCATGGTCCACGTCTCCGCCAGGACGGGGGAGAACCTGACCGCGATCCTCTCCCAGGCGGTGAGCCTCTACGAGGAGGCCCACCGGCGGGTGGAGACCGGCGAGCTCAACCGCTGGGTGCAGCTCTGGCTGGCCCAGACCCGGGTCCCCAACTTCCGGGGCCGCTCGCTCAAGGTCTACTACGCCACCCAGGCCGAGACCGCCCCGCCCACCTTCGTCTTCTTCGTCAACGAGCCCGAGTTCGTCACCCGGGCGTTCGAGAACTACCTGAAAAACCGGATCCGGGAGGACCTCGGCTTCCCCCGGGTGCCCTCCCGGCTGGTCTTCCGGGGCCGCAAACCCCCCAAGTAGGGGGTCCGCTTCCTCTCAGACGACCCTAATCTGGGGCCAAGATGGCCCCGGGCCGGCGGTCGCTTTGGGGGTTCAGCCTGATCGAGCTCCTGGTGGTGCTCGTGGTGCTGGGGATTTTGATGTCGGTCGCGGTGCCGGCGGTTTTCGGCGCCCGCCGGCGGAGCTTCGACGTGGCCGCGATGGCCTACCTCCGCCAGGCGGTGGCCGCCGAGGAGGCCTACGCCGGCGAGCACGGGGATTACGCCGCCGACCTCGCGGGGCTCCGGGCGATGGGGCTCCGGTCGCCGGCGCCCGGGCTCGACCTGGTGGTCCTTAGGGGCGGCCGGAGCTACTGCCTCCTGGCCCGCCACCGCCGGGGCTCCCTTTGGTACGCGGCCAGCTCCCAAAAGGGCCTTTACCCCACCGCCCGGCCGGCCCGTTCGGGCCCGGGCAGCGACTGCCCCTAGTCGAGCAGGGCGGCGAGCCCCTCCACCGCCCCCTGGCGGAGGCTCAGGTCGGCCAGGGGGGTGAGGGGGGTCTCCTCGGGGTTGACCTCGATCAGGTAGGCCCCTGCGTGCTTGGCCAGCCGTCCCAGGCTGGCCGCCGGCTCCACCACCGCCGAGGTCCCCACCACCAGGGCGACCTCGGCCGAGGCGAAGGCGGCCTGGGCCATTTCCAGCGCGCCCGGCGGCAGGTACTCCCCGAACCAGACCACGTCCGGCCGGAGCAGGGCGCCGCACCTCGGGCAGCGGGGGGGCAGGGCCCGCTCCAGTTGCTCCGGTGGGGGGAGGTCGGTCCGGTAGTCGCAGACGCTGCAACGGGCCCGGTGAAGGCTGCCGTGGAGCTCCACCACCCGCTTGGAGCCCGCCCGCTGGTGGAGGCCGTCGACGTTCTGGGTGACCAGCAGGAAACCCTCGCCCTTCTGCCGCTCAAGCTCGGCCAGCCGGCGGTGGGCCGGGTTGGGCTGGGCCTCGAGGATCCTCCGGTAGCGCCAGGCGTACCAGCGCCAGACCCCCTCGGGGTTTCTCCGGAACCCCTCGGGGGTGGCGTAGTCCTCGATCCGGAAGTCCTCCCACAGCCCGCCGGGGTCACGGAAGGTGGGGATCCCCGAGGGGGCGCTGATCCCCGCGCCGGTGAGCACCGCCACCCGCCGGGCGGCGCGGATTCGCCGGCGGGCCTCCTCCAGCCGTTCCACGCTTTTTATCGTAAGCTCGATCCGGAGTGGACGGTGCGGCCAAGGAGACCTTGAGGGAGCGGCTCCGGCTGCCGGCGTTGCTGGTGATCGCGGTGGCGGTCACCGGGACGCTGGGCTACCTCTGGCTCTGGCGCCCCTACCACGCCACCTTGCTCGACGCCCTCTACATGGTCTTCCTGACCATGACCACGATCGGCTACAACGAGGTGCACCCGGTTAGGACCCCCGCCGAGCGCCTCTTTACCATGTACGTCGGCACCGCCGGGATCATGAGCCTTTTCTACGCCTTCGGCGTGTTCATGGACTACCTGGTGGAGGAGGGGGCCGAGAGTCGGAGGCTGAGGCTGATGGAGCGCAAGGTGGAGAAGCTCAAGAACCACGTGGTGGTGGTGGGCTACGGCCGGGTCGGGCGCCAGGCCGCCGAGGCCCTCAAGGAGAGCCAGACCCCGTTCGTGGTGGTGGAGCGAGACCCGGCGCGGGTGCGGCGGGCCCTCGAGGCCGGGGTGATGGTCCTCGAGGGCGACGCCAGCGAGGACGCGGTGCTCCAAAGGGCCGGCATCGTCCGGGCCCGGGGGCTGATCGTCGCCACCGGGTCCGACGCCGACAACCTCTTCATCGTGATCACCGCCCGGGGGCTCGCCCCCAAGCTCTTCATCGTGGCCCGGGCCGAGGCCCCCTCGGTGATTCCCAAGATGCTCCGGGCCGGGGCCAACAAGGTGATCGACCCCTACGCGGTGGGCGGTCAGCGCCTCGCCAACCTGGTGATCCACCCGGTGGTGGTCGACTTCCTGGAGACCACCCTCCGGAGGGGCGGGGCCCCGCTCTCGATCGAGGACATCCTGGTCGAGCCGGGGAGCGAGATGGCGGACCGGAGCCTGGCCGAGCTCGACGTCCGCCGCAAGTTCGACGTCACCGTGCTGGCGGTGATCCGGGGGGGCGAGCCGGTGGTCAACCCTCCCGGGGACTACGTCCTCAGGCCCGGCGACCAGCTGATCGTCCTGGGCACCCGCGAGGCCCTCCACCAGTTGGAGGCGATGGCCCACGGGAAGGAGGAGGCCCGATGAGGCTCTTTTCCGCCGGGGCGATGCGGGCGGTGGACGCCCGGGCGGTCGCGCTCGGCTACCCCAGCCTCCTTCTCATGGAGGCCGCCGGCCGGGCGGTCGCCGAGGTCGCCCACCGGCGCGTTCCCACCGCCCGGGTGGCGGTGCTCGCCGGCAAAGGGAACAACGGCGGCGACGGCCTGGTGGCCGCCCGCTGGCTGGCCGAGTACGGCCACCGGGTGGGGGTCTTCGCCGCCGAGGGCCAGAAGGGCGACGCCGCCCACGCGCGGTCGGCGCTGGTCGCCTACGGCCTGCCGATCGAACCGCTGTTTCCCCCGCCCGACCTCGCCGGCTTCGACCTGGTGGTCGACGCCCTCTTCGGGACCGGGCTCTCCCGCCCCCTGGCCGGCGAGTGGGCGGCGTTGGTGGAGGCGGTGAACGCTTCCGGGCTCCCGGTGGTGGCGGTCGACCTGCCCTCGGGGGTGCCGTTTACGCCCCACCTGCGGGCCTCCGCCACGGTGGCCCTGGCCGGGCTCAAGGCGGAGAACCTCTTCGCCCCCGGCCGCGACGCCGGCGGCGAGCTCTGGCTGGCCCCGATCGGGATGCCCCCGGCCGCCTACGAGGGGGCCGGGGAGGCGCCGCACCTCCTCCTTTCCGGGGAGCTCGCCGGGCTTTTCCCTGAAAGGCCCACGAACGCCCATAAGGGCTCGGTGGGGCGGGTGCTGGTGGCCGGCGGCCACACCACCTACACCGGCGCCCCCGCCCTGGCCGCCCTCGGTGCCTACCGGGCGGGGGCGGGGCTCGTCTTCGTCGCGTACCCCCAAGGGGCGGCGGTGAACCCGCCCCTCGAGGCGGTGCGGATCCCGGTCTCCGAGTGGAAAGGGGAGGCCCTGGCGCGGGCCAAGGTCGAGGCGGCGGCGGTGGGGATGGGCGGCGGACCCGGCGGTCGGGAGGCGGCCCTCGCCGTGCTGGCCCGCGGGTTGCCCACCGTGCTCGACGCCGACGCCCTCTACCCCGAGGTCCTGGCGGCCTACCGCCAGGCCGGCGTCCCGGCGGTGGCGACCCCCCACCCCGGCGAGGCCGCCCGGTTGATCGAGCGAACCCCCGCCGAGATCGCCGCCGACCCGCTTTCGGCCGCCCGCGCGCTGGCGGCCCGCTACCCCGGGGCGGTCTTCGTCCTCAAGGGCGGGCCCAGCGTGGTGGCCGGGGAAGGGGCGCTCTTCGTCAACACCACCGGCAACCCGGCGATGGCCACCGGCGGCATGGGCGACGTCCTCTCGGGGGTGATCGCGGCGCTTCTGGCCGCCGGCCTCGCCCCGCTGGACGCGGCCCGGCTGGGGGTCTTCTGGCACGGGGCGGCGGGGGATCTCGTGGGCCAGGTGGGCCTTCTGGCCTCCGAGGTGGCGAACGCCCTGCCCGGGGCGCGGGCGGCGATCCTCGAGGGCCGGGTGCGCCCGCCCTGGCGGGTCCTCCCGGGGGAGGACCCGTAGGTTAAGCGGGCGGCGGGCTGGGAGGAACCCGGTCGGCCGGTCTCCGCCCGGGGTTGAGACGGGGCCTGGGGCTTCGACGACGGGTCCCGACCGCGACCACTCCCGTCTTCGACACCGACCGGCGACCCTCGCCGGCTACCGGTTGCCTCGAGGCCCGAACAAAGCGGGCAGAAACCGATTCAGGAAGCAGAAAGACGCGGTGAAGAACGCGTTTCTAACATATTTCCGCGCGCCGCGAGGGACCCGCCGCGCTTCGCCCTAGGGCGAGGCGCGGACCTCGACCAGCCGGCCGTCTTTGAGCCGCAGGATGCGGTGGGCCCGGGCGGCGATCTCGAGGTCGTGGGTCACCAGCACCACCCGCCGCCGTCCCCGGGCCTGGCCGAGGAGCAGCTCGAGCACCCGTTCCCCGGCGGCGGAGTCGAGGTTGCCGGTGGGTTCGTCGGCGAAGAGCACCAGGGGGTCGAGCGCCAGCGCCCGGGCGATCGCCACCCGCTGCTGCTCGCCGCCCGAGAGCTGGTGGGGAAAGTGGCTCGCCCGGTGCCCCAGCCCCACCTCGTCCAAAAGCGCCCGGGCCCGCTGGTTCCGCTCCCGCCGGGGGACCCCCTTGAGGAGCAGGGGAAAGGCGACGTTCTCCAGCGCCGAGAGGGTGGGGAGCAGGTTCCAGCTTTGAAAGACGAAGCCGGCGTGGGCCAGCCGGACCCCGGCCCGCTCGTCCTCGCCAAGGGCGTGCAAGGGGCGGCCGGCGAGGTAGACCTCCCCGGCGCTCGGCCGGTCGAACCCCGCCAGCAGGTTGAGGAGGGTGGTCTTGCCGGAACCCGAGGGGCCGACCACCGCGGTGACCCCGGGGGGGAAGTCGAAGGTGAAGTCCCTAAGGGCGTCGATCCAGACCTCGCCCTGCCGGTAGCGCTTGCCGAGGTGGGCGGCATAGAGGACCCGGTCGCCTTCGCTCATAGCCGCCCCAGCGCCTCCACCACCGAGATCCGGCTGGCCACCCGGGCGGGCAAGAGGCCGGCCGAAAGCCCCAGCGCCAGCGCCACTGCCAGCGAGAAGAGCACCAGCCGCGGGGTCACCGCGCTGAGGGCGAGCCCCACCGCGTGGGTGGTGTAGAGGTTGACGACCCACGAGCCCAGGTAGCCGGCCGCCACCCCCACCGCCCCCCCGGCGACCGCCAGCAGGAGGGCCTCCAGCAGCACCAACCGGAAGATGAAGCCCCGCCGGGCCCCGATCGCCCGCATCACCCCGAACTCGCGGATCCGCTCGTAGACCGACATCATCACCGTGTTGGCGACCAGGAGCCCGCCCACGATCAGGGCGATCAGGCTGATCCCGAACCGGATCACGTCGCCGATCTTGATCGCCCGCTCGGCGTACTTGATCGCCTCGGAGGTGGTCTGGGCGTCGACCCCGGGAAGGAGCGCCCGGATCCTGGCCGCCACCTCGTCGGCCTTGTGGCCGGGGGCGACGTAGACCAGGACCACCGAGTACTGGTCGGTGTGCAGGACCTTTTGGAGCAGCTTCATCGGCACGAAGATGAAGCTATCGGCGAGGCCGTTGCCGGCGTCGACGATCCCCACCACCGGCACCTCGGCCCGGCGGGAAAGCCGGAGGACCTTGCCCAGGGTCAGGCGGTTTTGCTCGGCCTTTTGCTTGCCGACCACCGCCCCGTCGGGGTGGGGATCGAGCCGCCCGGCCACCAGCTTGGCGGCGGGGGCGAGGTCCTTCGGGGTTACCCCCTCGGGGAGGCCGTAGAAGAGGAAGGTGGTGGCGGGGTCGAAGCCCGAGCCCTTCATCATCACCACGGCGGGGAAGAGCCGGGCGATCCCCAGCTCCCGGGCGTGCGCCTTCAGGGTGTCGAGAACGTTCTGGTCGAGCTCGGGGTTGGGCACCCCGAAGACCCCGGTGCCCTCGGCCACCACCCGGATCTCGGGGCCGAACTTGGTCATCTCGCCGGCGAGCGCCTGCCGGAGCCCCTCGCCGAAGGAGAGGAACAGGACCATCGAGGCGGTGGCCACCAGGATGCCGAGCACGGTCAGCAGGCTGCGCACCGGCCGGGCCCTTTGGTTCCGGAAGACCAGGGCCAAAAGCTCCACCCTCCGAGCCTACCCTTTTCCGCGTGAAAAAGCCGAGAGGCTATAATCCGGCCTGATGACCACCGCCGAGATCCGTCAAAAGTTCCTGGACTTTTTCCGCGAGAAGGGGCACCTGGTCCTGCCCTCCTTCTCGCTGATCCCCGAGGACGATCCCAGCCTCCTCTTCACCAGCGCCGGCATGGCCCCCTTGAAGCCCTACTTCCTGGGGGCCAAGCCGGTCTTTCCCGGCCACCAGGGCGAGCACCGCCGGGTGGCCACCTGCCAGGAGTGCCTCCGGGTCGGCGACATCGAGAACGTCGGCCGCACCGCCCGCCACAACACCTACTTCGAGATGCTCGGCAACTTCTCCTTCGGCGACTACTTCAAGAAGGAGGCCATCCAGTGGGCCTGGGAGTTCCTCACCGATAAGCGCTGGCTCGGGCTCGACCCCGACCGGCTTTGGGTCACGGTCTTCGAGGACGACGACGAGGCCTACGCGATCTGGCGCGACGCGGTGGGGGTGCCCGAGGAGCGGATCCAGCGGTTCGGCGAGGACGAGAACTTCTGGCCGGCGAACGCGATCAGCGAGGGCCCCAACGGCCCCTGCGGCCCCTGCAGCGAGGTCTTCTACGACCGCGGCCCGGCCTTCGGCACCCCCGACGAGACCGGCCCCAACACCGGCTCCGGCGACCGGTTCGTGGAGATCTGGAACCTGGTCTTCACCCAGTACAACCGCTCCGGGCCCATCCCCGGCAAGGGGGTGCTGGAGCCCCTGCCCCAGAAGAACATCGACACCGGGATGGGGCTCTACCGGGTGGCGGCGATCCTCCAGGACGTCGAGGACTTCTACTCCACCGACACCTTCCGGCCGCTCGTCGAGCGGGTGGCCGAGTGGAGCGGGGTGCCGTACCGGGGCAAGGCGTCGGTGAGCCACCGGGTGATCGCCGACCACGTGCGGGCGGTGGTGGCGGCGCTCTCCGACGGGGCGGTGTTCTCGAACACTGGCCGGGGTTACGTGATCCGCCGACTCCTGCGGCGGGCGGTGCGCCACGGCTACCTGCTGGGCCTCAAAGAGCCCTTCCTCTACCGGCTCGCCCCCCTGGTCGCCGAGCTTCTGGGCGACGCCTACCCCGAGATGCGGGAGAACCTGCCGGCCACCGAGCGGGCGATTCGGGTCGAGGAGGAGCGGTTTTTGGAGACCCTCGAGGCCGGCATCCGGCGGTTGGAGGAGCTCCTTTCTGAGCTTCCCGAGGGGGGCGTGCTCTCCGGCGAGGAGGCCTTCCGACTCTACGACACCTACGGCTTTCCCTTCGACCTGACCCTGGAGATCGCTGCCGAGCGGGGCTTCGCGGTGGACCGGGCCGGCTTCGAGGCCGCCATGCGGGCCCAGCAGGAACGGGCCCGGGCCGCCACCGCCTTCTCCGGCGAGATCTTCGTCCCCACCGCCAAGGCCCTCGACGAGATCGTCGAGCGGCGGGGGATGCCGGAGTTCACCGGCTACTACACCCTGGAGGACGAGGGCGAGGTCTGGGCGATTCTGGTCGGGGAGGAGGCGCTTCCCCGCCTGGAGGCCGGCGATCGGGGGGCGGTGGTCCTCTCCAAGACCCCCTTCTACGCCGAGGGCGGCGGCCAGATCGGCGACTTCGGGGTGCTGGAGTGGGCCGGGGGCCGGGCCCGGGTGGAGACCACCAAGAAGAGCCCCCAGGGCCTCCACCTGCACCACGTGGTGGTCGAGGAGGGGGTCCTCGAGGTCGGCACCCGGGTGCGGGCCAAGGTCGACCCCCGCCGGCGGGCCACCGAGCGCCACCACACCGCCACCCACCTGCTGCACGCCGCCCTCCGGGCGGTGCTCGGCCCCCACGCCCGCCAGGCCGGCAGCCTGGTCGCCCCCGACCGGCTCCGCTTCGACTTCACCCACCCCGAGCCGCTCACCCCCGAGGAGATTCGAAAGATTGAACTCCTGGTCAACCGCTGGATCCAGGCCGACTTCCCGGTGACCTGGGAGGTCAAGCCCCTGGAGGAGGCCAAGCGGGAGGGAGCGATGGCCCTCTTCGGCGAGAAGTACGCCGACCACGTCCGGGTGGTCCGGGTCGAGGGTCCGGCTCCGAGCGCGGGGATCGTCGAGGGGGAGGTCCGTTCGCTGGAACTCTGCGGCGGTTGCCACGTGCGCCGCACCGGTGAGATCGGCTACTTCCTGATCAGGAGCGAGGAAGGGGTCTCGGCGGGGGTGCGGCGGATCGAGGCGCTGGCCGGGGAGGCGGCGGTGGCCTACGCCCGGGGGGTCCTCGAGGGGGTCGCCGGGCTCGCCGCCCGACTGGGGACCACCCCCGAGGGCCTCGGCGAACGGGTCGACCGCCTCCAGGAGGAGCTCAAGGCCCGCGCCCGCGAGATCGAGCGGCTCAAGGCGGAGCTGGCCCAAGCTCAGCTGGGAGCGGGCCCCGGCCCCGAGGTGCGGGCCGCCGGCCCCTGGCGCTACGTCGCCGCCCGCCTCGCCGGGCTCGACCTGCCGGGGCTCCGCCAGGCCGCCGACCGCTTGCTCGAGGCGACCGGCGCCGACCTGGTGGCGGTGGGGGCCGACGGCTTGCTGGTGGTCAAGGTGGCCCGGGAGGCGACCGAAAGGGGCCTTTCGGCGGGCGAGGTGATCCGGGCGCTGGCCGCCGAGGCCGGGGGCCGGGGCGGGGGCAAGCCGGCCCTGGCCCAGGGCGGCGGCTTCGACCTAGAGAAGGTCTTCGATCGTCTCCCGGAGCTTCTCGCGGGTCAGCCTAAGGGTTAGCGAGCGGACCACCCGCTCCACCGGCCAGCGGAACGAGGGCTTGCAGGGGGTGCGGTAGTCGGGCTTGGGGGCGAACTCGAAGGCGCCCTCCCGGGCGGTGAACAGGGCCTTCAAGAGCGCCTTGGCCTCCTTGACGTCGAGGAACCGCCCGTCCCGTTCCAGGCAGCGGATCTCGCCGCGCTTGACGTAGATCGTCGTGCGGGCGTCCCCCTCCAGGTGCCAGAGCTCCAGCACCCCGGTCTTGCCGTGGAGGGCCTGGAGCAGGCTCGGGAAGGGCAGGTCGCGAAGGTTCCCGCTGAGCATCTACCCCGAGTCTAGCCGATCGCCGGCCGGGGGGCGGGTCGCTGTTACCATGGGGGCGGTGCGGGTGGCCGCGATCGATGTGGGCGAGGCCAGGATCGGCCGGGCGGTGGGCGAGCTCGGCCGCCGGCTCGCCTTTGGCCGCGGCTACCTCGAGCGGAGGGGCGGGCGGGCCGACCTCGAGGCCCTGGCCGAATGGCTCCGTTCCGAGGGCGTCCAGCGGGTGGTGGTGGGGCTGCCGCTCAGGACCGGCGGCGAGGAGGGGCCGGAGGCCCGGCGGGTGCGGGCCTTCGCCGGCGGCCTCGCCGAGCTCGGGTTCGAGGTCGTCTTCGAGGACGAGCGGTTCACCACCCGGCTGGCCCAGGCCCGGCTGCGGCGGGCCCCCCGGCGGAAGCGGCGGGAGAAAGGCCGGATCGACGAGGCCAGCGCGGTGGCGATCCTCGAGGCCTACCTGGAGCGCCATGGATAGGCTGCCCTACCCGGTGCGGCCGGCGCTGCCGGCGCCGACGCCCCGGCGGCGGGCGCCGGTCTGGCTCTGGGCCGGTCTCTTGGTGCTGGTCCTCGCCGCCGCCGGCCTTTTCGGTTACCGCCGCTACCTCGGGCCCACCGGGGTGGTGGCGGTGGTGCGGGTGCCCCGCGGGGCCGGGGCGGTGGGGATCGGGCGGGTCCTGGAGGAAAAGGGCCTGGTGCGCTCGGGCCGGGCCTTTGCCCTGGCCGCCCGCGCCCTGGGGGCGGAGAGGAAGCTCCGGGGCGGGGTCTTCCGCTTGAGCGGCGAGGGCACCCTGGCGGTGATCCGCCAGCTCGAGCGGGCCAAGCCGGTCACCGTGCGCCTCACCTTCCCCGAGGGCTGGCGGGCGGTCGACTACGCCCGCCGGCTGGGGGAGGCCGGCTTCGACGCCGAGGCCTTCCTGCGCCTGGCCCTGGCCCCGCCCGACGACCTGAAGCCGGCCTACGACCAGGGGCCGAGCCTCGAGGGCTACCTCTTCCCCGATACCTACCGGATCCCCCTGGACGCCGACGCCCGGGCGATCGTCGCCACGATGCTGGCCCGCTTCGACCGCGAGGTCACCCCCGAGCGAACCCGGGTGCTCTCGGTGCTCGGGCTCAGCGTCCACGGCTGGGTGACCCTGGCCTCGATCGTCCAGGCCGAGACCTACCGCCCCGAGGAGATGCCCTGGATCGCGGGGGTCTTCTTGAACCGGCTGGAGCGGGGGATGCCGCTCCAGTCCGACCCTACCGTGGCCTACGCCCTGGACAAGCCGCTCGACCGGCTGGACCGGGCCGCCGGCGACTTCGAGGTCGACTCCCCCTACAACACCTACCTCCACCCCGGCCTGCCCCCGGGGCCGATCAATAACCCCGGCGAGGAGGCCCTGCGGTCGGTGCTCCACGCCCGCCGGCTCTCGCCCCGGGGCCGGCCCTACCTCTACTTCTTCCACGCCCGTGGCCGGCTCTACCTGAACGAGACCTTCGCCGGCCACCTCAGGGACCTCAACCGCTACCGCTACGGTCGATGAACAGGAGGGGGTTGCCGGCGGGGTCGGCGTAGGCGGCGAGCCTCCCCCAGCCGGTGCCGCGGGTCCAGACCGGGCGGGGGTGGGCCCGCACGAAGGCGGCGGCGTCGGCGACCTCGAGGACCAAGACGCCCCGCCGGTTCTCGTCGGCCGCGAAGGTGAGCAGGACCGCCAGCCCCTCCCCGCCCCGGAGCTCGGCCCAGTCGCTCTCGGGGTCGTAGTGAACGAGCGTAAGCCCCAGCGTCTCCTGGTACCAGGCGATCGAGTCGACCAGGTCCCGCACCCCGTAGAGCACCCCCAGCGGCCGGGGGTCGCCGGCGAGGGGGCCGGCGTCGGCGGGGGCCGGCGCGCGCCGGTGGAGGTTGCCCTCGAAGTCGTAGAAGACCCCGGGCTCGCCGGGCCAGACCAGCACCGCCCCGGGGGGGTCGGGCCGCTCGGCCAGGACGATCCGCCCGCCCAGGAAGGGGGCGAGGCCGAGCGACCGGTAGAACCCCGCCCCCGCCGGCGGGAGGGGGACGAGGGCGGCGAACGGCGTCACGGGCCCATTATCCGGCGGGTGCGGGGTTGTAGACTGGGTACCAGAGCAGGAGGGATCGATGCAGCGAAACGATGCCGCAGTGTTCACCTTTCACGGCGAGCCCACCCCCGGGCTCCGGCCCTTCGCCGAGGGCCTGAAGCGGGTCTTCTTAAACAACGGCTACGCCTACGAGGAAAACCCCGAGGCCCCCCGGTTGGTCCTCAACTTCATCACCCCCGAGCGGGCCAAGCCCTACCGCCGGCGGGCCAAGGCCACCTTCGTGGTGAGCATCCTGGAGCTTCCGGAGATGCCCTCCGAGCCGATCAAGGCCCTCTACCCCTACCTGGTGCGGGCGCTCTCCAACATGATGATCGCCTACACCCCCGGCGAGGGGGCCCACTTTTTGACCCTGGAGCTCGGCCACTACATGGAGCCCGAGGGCGACGCCTTCTACGAGCGGGTCTACGCCCGCATCAACCCGATCGCCTGCAGTGTGCTGGTGATCGACAACATCTTCGAACCCACCCTGGAGCCCGAGCTCTGGAACGGCGACGAACAGACCGAGGCCATGTACCGGGCGGGGAAGAAGCTGGCCGAGTGGGACCTCCTGCCCGCCCCCTTCCCGATCGAGACGATCCTCCCCCCCGAGGATCTCCGCCACGTGAAGCGGCTCTACGGCATCGGCGGCCTCTCCTACGGCAACCTCTCGGCCCGCAAGGACGAAAAGCGCTTTTGGATGAGCGCCTCCGGGGTCGACAAGTCGAACCTGAGGGAGATCGGCCGCGACATCCTGATGGTCAAGGACTACGACCCCGAGAAGAACGCGATGATCCTTCAGGTTCCGCCCAAGGTGGTGCCGAAGAGGGTCAGCGTCGACGCCATCGAGCACTGGATGATCTACCGCGAGCACCCCCGGGTGGGGGCGATCATCCACGTGCACGCTTGGATGGAGGGGGTGCCCTCGACCCCCTTCAACTACCCCTGCGGCACCTACCAGCTGGCCGAGGCGGTGGCCGAGAAGATCCGCCAGGCGCCGGACCCCTCGCGGGCGGTGGTCGGCCTCAAGAACCACGGCCTCACCATCACCGGCCATTCGATCGACGACATCCTCGAGCGGATCGACGGCAAGCTGATCCCCCAGGTGCCGATGAGCTAGAGGGGAGGCCGGTAGCCTGTAGCGCCTGGCTTGTGGGGTAAAAGCTACCGGCTATGGGCCCCAAGCCACAGGCGTTGTTATGAAGGCCCTCGTCTACTTCCCCTCCATCCCCCGCTACCTGCTGGCGCGGGCGATGGGGAAGCGCTACCCGGTGGGGGCGCTGCCCCTGCGGTTGGCCGAGGTTCCCGAACCCGAGCCCCCGTCGGGCTTCGTGCGGGTGCGGGTAAGGCTCGCGGGCATCTGCGGCTCCGACCTCGCCCTTCTCTACGGCAAGAACTCCCCCAGGCTCTCGCCGTTTTTCTCCTTTCCCGCGGTGCTCGGTCACGAGATTTTGGGGGAGTACGCCGGGACCCGGGTGGCGGTGAACCCGCTGCTGGCCTGCGCCGAGCGGGGGTTGGCGCCCTGCCCCGCCTGCCAGAGGGGGGAGGAGGGGCTTTGCCAAAACGTCGCCGAGGGCGGGCTCGCCCCCGGGATGATCGGCTACCACAGGGAGCTCCCCGGGGGGTGGTCGGAGTACGTCTTGGCCCGGCTCCAGCGGCTGGTCGAGATTCCCGCCGGCGTTCCCGACGCCCGGGCGGTGCTCGCCGAGCCCCTGGCGGTGGTGCTGAGGGGGCTGCGGCGGGCCTTCGCCGGCGGCGCCGGCTACGCCTTCCCGCCCGCCATCCTGGTGATCGGAGCGGGGACGATCGGCCTGTTGACGGTGCGGCTGCTCCGGGCGCTGGGGTTTGGCGGTCGCCTCGACGTGGTGGCCCGCCGCCGCATCCAGTCCGAGCTCGCCGGGGCCTTCGGGGCCAGCGGGGTCTACCCCAGCGCCGCCGAGGCCCTGGCCGCGGTGGGGGCCCGGCGCTACCGGCCGATCCTGGGGGCGCCGGTATGGCGGGGCGGCTACCCGGCGGTGGTGGAGGCCGCCGGCACCCCCACAAGCCTCGACCAGGCCGCCTGGGGGGCGGCCGAGGGCGGCACCGTGCTCCTGCTCGGGGCCGCCGCCGAGACCCGCCACGACTTCTCGCCCCACTGGTTCTCCGAGCTCACCTGGGTGGGGAGCTACACCTACGCCGCCGACGACTTCGCCGACGCGGTGGCGTTGCTCCCCGAGCTTGAGGGCCTGGAGCGGATGGTGGGTGGGGTCTACCCCCTTTCCGCCTGGCCCCAGGCGCTGCGGGCGGCGGTGCGGCGCCGGGTGGTCAAGGCGGTCTTCTCGCCAAACCCGGAGCCGGTGCCGGCCGGTCGGCTGGTCCCCGCCCTCACGTAAAGGGGGCGGCCGGACGGCCGCCCCTCCCGTGGCCCGGGGCTTCTAGGCCGCTTCCTGGGCGGCGGCCACCGCCGGCTGGAGCCGGCCCCGCTCCCACATCTGCCAGAGCCAGACCAGCACGAAGATCGCGAGCCCGATCGCGTTGTTGACCAGGCTGGAGGTCAGGAGGAGGTAGCCTCCGACCATCAGGGCGATCCGGGCGATCCAGCCGAGGACCCCGGTCATGCGGGTGAGGAAGTAGCCCTGGTTGCCGATCACGAAGGCGGCCATCCCCAGGAAGCCGGTAAGGACCACGAAGAGTCCCTCCCAGGCGCTGTGGAGGTTGAGGAGGAGGAGCTGGGGGTAGAAGATGAAGACGTAGGGCAAGAGGGCGGTCCGCATGTCGTAGGCGAACCCCTGGAAGCCGGTTTTCACCGGGTCGCTCCTGGCGATGGCGGCGGCGGCGTAGGCGGCCAGGCCCACCGGCGGGGTGTCGTCGGCCAGGATCCCGAAGTAGAAGACGAAGAGGTGGATGGCCACCAGCGGCACCGCCAGCCCGTGGTGCTCGGCGATGGTCCGGAGCACCGGGGCCACCAGGGAGGCCATGACGATGTAGTTGGCGGTGGTGGGCAGGCCGAGGCCGAGGAGCAGCGAGGCCAGCATGGTGATGAACAAGGCCACCAGGAGCTGCCCGCCGGAGATCGCCTCGACGATCTGGGTGAGGCCGTAGCCGACGTTGGTGATCGCCACCATGCCGACGATGATCCCGGCGGCAGCGGTGGCCACCGCGATCGTGCTCATGTTGCGGCCGGCGGCCTCGAGGCCCTCCAGGACGTCGACCAGGAACGCCTTCAAGCTTTGCCCCAGGCTCGTCCCCAGCCGCTTGGCGAAGATCCCCACCAGGACGATCCCCACGATCAGCACGAGGAGCGAGGTGTACATCACGTCGAGGTGGGTGAAGTCGATGAACACCCCCTTGGTGAGCTCGAGGCTCTTGCCCTGCAGCCCGGGGACCCCGAAGAGGTTGAGCGCGGCGGTCAGGAAAAAGGTGATCGTCGAGACCAAGAGGAGGCCCGACTTGCTCTTGATCGCGAACTGGAAGAACATCAGGGTCATCAGGAGGAACATCGCGTTCAGCGCCGAGCGCGAGGGGGTGTGCTGCAGCCCCACCAGCTCGTAGAGCAGCCAGACGATCGGCATCAGGAAGTGGAGGCCGGAGATCAGGGTCTCCTTAAAGGGCGGCAGCTCGTTCCTCGGAAGCCCCTTGAGGCCGAGCTTCAGGGCCTCGAGGTGGACCACCAAAAAGAGCCCGAAGTAGGTGAGCACGGCGGGGATGAAGGCGTAGATGATGAGCCGGGAGTAGGGGATCTGCAGGAAGTCGGCCATGATGAAGGCGGCCGCCCCCATCACCGGCGGCATCAGCTGGCCGTTCACCGAGGAGGCGACCTCGGTGGCCCCGGCCTTCTCCGGCGGGTAGCCGACCTTCTTCATCAGCGGGATGGTGAAGGTGCCGGTGGTCACCACGTTGGCGATCGAGGAGCCGGAGATGATGCCGGTGAGCATGCTGGCGATCACCGCCGCCTTGGCGGGCCCGCCCCGGAACGAGCCCAGCCCGGCGTAGGCCAGGTCGACCAGGTACTTGCCGGCCCCGGCCTTATCCAGGAGGGCGCCGAAGAGCACGAAGAGGTAGACGAAGGTCGCCGACACCCCCAAAGGCACCCCCCAGAACCCCTGGTCGGTGAGGTAGAGCTGCTGGGTGATGTTGTCCCAGGTCGCCCCGTTGTGGAGGTAGAGGACGTCGGGCAGCTCGATCTTGATGATCCCGGCGGGGCCGGTCATGGCGTAGACGATCATCAACCAGGCGATGACCATCAGGGCCGGCCCCACCACCCGCAGCCCGGCGATGGTGAGCACGAAGAGGGTGATCGTGCCCAGGACGATGTCGCGGGTGGTGGGCACGCCGCCCTGGATCACGATGATCTGCTGCAGGAAGATCGGGATCGCCAGGGTTCCCGCCAGCCCCGCCACCAGGATCGCCCAGTCGTACCAGGGGATCCGCTCGACCGGTCCCTTGGGCGGGGTCTTCCGGGTGAGCCACAGGCCCGCGACCCCAACCAGCAGCAGGATGACCAGGAGGTTGTAGCTCACCGTGTACTCGCCGACCTGAAAGCCCCCGAGGTTGACCCGCTGGCCGATCAGGAAGTAGAGCGCGTAGCCCAGGCCGAGGAGGAAGAGCCAGAGGTCGCGCCGGGCGTTCTTCGAGGGGTAGGCCAGGAAGGCGATCGCGAAGGCGAAGGCCAGGTGCACCGAGCGAAGCACCATGGCGTCGATCTTGCCGAGCCAGGAGGCGTAGAGCTGGAAGATCGACCAGGCCACCGCCACCCCGAAGATCAGCCGCTTCTGCCAATCGGCGGGGTTGCGGCCGCCGTACTCGCTCTCCACCATCAGCTGTTCGGCGTCGATCTCGGGGATCCGCGCGTCGGGGTTGGGTTCTTGGGCCACGGTTTCCTCCTTTCCCTGAAAGTTTATAACGAAACCCCCGGCGCGGGGCCGGGGGTTTCGCGGCTCGGTCGCCGTTTAGGGCATCGGCTTGGCGAGGTCGGGGATGGGGATCCCGAGCTCCTTGTAGAGCTTGGCGGCGCCGGGGTGGATCGGGATGGTCATCCCGTCGAGGGCCTTCTTGACGTCGAAGAAGGTTCCCAGGGCGGGGTGGATCTTCTTGAACTCGTCGACCTTGTCGACGAAGAGGAGCTTGGCGATCTTGTAGACCACGTCCTCGGGGAGGTCCTTGCGGACGATGAAGGTGGCCTTCACGCCGATGGTGGGCACGCTGACGGTCTGGCCCTTGTAGGTGTTGGGCGGAATGATGACCTGGGTGTAGTAGGGGAACTCGTCGATCAGCTTCTGGATGATGTCGAGGGGAAGCGGCACGAAGTAGGCGTGGGCGATCTCGGTGGCCTCCTGCATCGCCGCCGACTTGGCGCCGACGGTGTAGAACAGGGCGTCGATCTTGCCGTCCTGCAAGAGCTGCACCGCCTGGCCGGCCTTGCCGTGGACGGCCTGGGCCAGGTCGTCGAAGGTCATGCCGGCGGCCTTGAAGATCTGCTTGGTGGTGGCCTCCACGCCGGAGCCGATGTCGCCGACGTAGACCTTCTTGCCCTTGAGGTCGTAGAGGGTCTTAATCCCCGAGCCGGGGCGGGCCAGGATGTGCATGAACTCGGGGTAGAGGGCGGCCACGCCGCGGATGGTCTTGATCGGGTGGCCCTTGAAGGTTTCGGTGAGGCCGTTATAGGCGTAGTAGATCACGTCGTTCTGGGCCAGGGCGGCCTGCAGCTGGTTCTTATCGATCGCCTTGACGTTGAACTTCGAACCCCCGGTGGAGCGGGCGTTGGCGCGGATCCCCTCCTTGCCCAGGTATTCGTTGATCATCTTGGCGATCCCGCTGGAGACCGGGTAGTAGACCCCGGTCACCGAGCCCGACCCGATGGTGATGAACACCTTGGCCGCCAGGCCCGTGCCGGCCAGGGCCAGGGCCAGGACCGCCGCTAGAAACAGTTTGCCTTTCTTCATACGCTTCACCTCCCACAAAGCCTTTGTTCCAGGATTTACGATACCTTTTGGGTATCGGACTGTCAAGCCGAGAACGGCGGGCGCCTGCATTTACTTGCTAATGGGTGAATAAAGTAGCTTTATAGCCGCTTGTCGGGTCCGGGCGGTTGTGCTATACTCTATACGCTAGCTCCCGAGAGGGGGTGGGTCGGCGCCCACCCCCTTTTGGGTGAAAGAGCCATGGGCGTGGATCTGGAAACCCTCACCAAGGAGGTGCTCGAGCCCTTGGGGTTCGAGGTCCTCGAGGTCCGGCTGGCCGGCCGCGGCAAGGACCGGGTCCTCCGGGTCCGGCTGGACACCGCCGACGAGCACCCGGTGACGGTCGGCGAGCTGGAGCAGGCCAGCCGGGTCCTCTCGCTGGAGCTCGACCGGCTGGACCCCATCCCCGGTTCCTACCGGTTGGTGGTCGAGTCCCCCGGTCCCGACCGCCCGCTCTTCACCCGGCGCCACTTCGAGCGCTTCCTGGGGCTCAAGGCCCGGGTGACCGGGGCGTCGGGACGCTTCACCGGTCGGATCGTCCGGGTGGGGGAGCGAAGCGTCACCTTCCGGCTGGCCGGGGGGGAGGAGCGCGAGCTGCCCTTGGGGGGGTTCACCGCCCGGCTGGCCGAGTGGCCGGAAAAACCCAGGTAAGGAGAGCGAGCATGAACAAGGAGTTTGTTGAGGCACTGGAGACGGTGGCCCTGGAGCGCGGGGTCAGCGTCGACGAGCTGATCACCGCCTTCGAGGAGGCCCTGGCCAAGGCCTACCTGCGCCAGAAGGGCTACAAGCAGAAGGACATCGAGGAGGGCAAGGGCCCCATGGTCGAGGTCGACCTCGACCCCCGCACCGGGGTGATCGAGGTGCTGGAGATCCGGAAGGTGGTCGAGGAGGTCGAGAACCCCGAGCGGGAGATCGGCCTCGAGGAGGCCCGGAAGTACGACCCCGAGGTCCAGCTCGGGGAGGAGATGGAGTTTCCCGTCGAGCCCGAGGAGTTCTCCCGGATCGCCGTCCAGACCGCCAAGAACGTCCTCACCCAGCGGCTGAAGGAGGCCGAGCGCAACCGCATCTACGAGGAGTACAAGGACAAGGAGGGGGAGATCCTCACCGGCCAGGTGGCCCGGGTCGACAACCGCCGTAACGTCTACGTCGACCTCGGCGGCGGCGAGGCCCTGATGCCGCCCCGGGAGCAGATCCCCACCGAGCGCTACCACCCCGGCCAGCGGATCAAGGTCTACCTCAAGGAGGTCAAGAAGAGCGCCCGGGGTCCCTCGCTCATCGTCTCCCGGGCCCACCCCGAGCTGCTCAAGTACCTGATGCGCCAGGAGGTCCCCGAGATCGCCGAGGGCACCGTGGAGATCAAGGCGGTGGCCCGCGAGCCCGGGAGCCGCAGCAAGGTGGCGGTGACCAGCCACAACCCCAACGTCGACCCCATCGGGGCCTGCATCGGCCACAAGGGCCAGCGGATCCAGGCGGTGAGCGCCGAGCTGGGGCGGGAGAAGATCGACATCGTGCCCTACAGCCCCGACACCCGCGAGTTCATCAAGAACGCCCTCTCGCCGGCCACGGTGGGGCGGATCGAGCTCGACCCCGACGCCAAGCGGGCCCGGGTCTGGGTCAGCAAGGACCAGCACTCGGTGGCGATCGGTCGGGGGGGGCAGAACGTCCGGCTGGCCTCCAAGCTCACCGGCTACGAGATCGACTTCGTCGAGGCCGAGGAGGTCGGCGACCTCGACGAGGCCCTCCTGCGGGCGGCCAGCGCCGAGGAGGGGGTCAGGGTCAGCGAGGAGGCCAAGGCCAAGTTCGAGAGCCTTTTCGCCGGCGGCGAGGAGAAGCCCGAGGAGTAGCCGGTGGCCCGGGGGAAGCACGTACCGATCCGGATGTGCGTGGTCTGCCGGCGGCGGCGGCCCAAGCACGAGCTCCTGCGGATCCTTCGCACCCCCGAGGGCTTTATCCTGGACTTTAGCGGCAAGCAGCCCGGCCGCGGGGCCTACGTCTGTCCCGACGACCCCGCGTGCTGGGAGGAGAAGAAGCTCCGGCGGTTCGCCGGGGCCCGCGCCGGGGAGCTTGCCCGGCTGCTCAAGGAACGCTTAGGAGGGGCGCATGGCCAAGGTTAGGATCTACCAGCTCGCCCGCGAACTCGGCATGGACTCCAAGGAGCTCCTCGAGGTCCTCGACGAGATGGGGGTGGCGTACAAGTCCCACGCCTCCACCCTCGACGAGGAGACCGCCGAGACGGTGCGCGAGCTGGTCTACGAACAGCGCGAGGAGGCCCGGAAGCGGGCCGAGGAGGAGCGCCGCAAGGCCCTTCCCAAACGGCCGCCGGTGGTGGTGATCATGGGCCACGTCGACCACGGCAAGACCACCCTGCTCGACTACCTGAGGAAGAGCCGGGTGGCCGAGCGGGAGGCCGGCGGGATCACCCAGCACATCGGCGCCTTCGAGGTCGAGACCCCCCAGGGGACGGTGGTCTTCATCGACACCCCCGGCCACGAGGCCTTCACCACCATCCGCGAGCGGGGCGCCAAGGTCGCCGACATCGCGGTGATCATCGTCGCCGCCGACGACGGGATCATGCCCCAGACCAAGGAGGCGATCGCCCACGCCAAGGCGGCGGGCATCCCGATGATCTTCGCGATCAACAAGATCGACCTCCCCACCGCCGACGTCGACCGGGTGATGCAGCAGCTGATGCAGGAGGGCTTCGTCCCCGAGGCCTACGGCGGCGACGCCATCGTGGTGCCGATCAGCGCCAAGACCGGCCAGGGGGTCGACGACCTCCTGGAGATGATCCTTCTGGTGGCCGAGATGGAGGACCTCCGGGCCGACCCCGAGGCCGAGCCCCGGGGGGTGATCCTGGAGTCCCGGATGGACAAGAAGATGGGCCCGCTGGCCACCCTGCTGGTGCAGCAGGGCACCTTCCGGGTGGGGGACTACCTCCTGGCCGACGACGTCTGGGGCAAGATCCGGGCGATGATCGACTCCGCCGGCCGGCAGGTCAAGGAGGCCCGGCCCGGCAAACCGGTGCAGGTGCTGGGTTTTCGCGAGGTGCCCCCGGCCGGGACCGAGGTCGAGTGGGTGCCCGACGAGGCCGCCGCCAAGGAGATCGCCGCCGAGCGCAAGGAGGAGCGGCGCGAGCAGGAGCTCAAGGCCCGTCAGGCCGCCCGGGCCCGGAACCTCGCCGACCTCCTGCGCCAGATGCAGGCGGCCGAGCAGAAGGAGGTCAACCTGATCCTGCGGGCCGACACCCAGGGTTCGCTGGAGGCGATCAAGGGGATCATCGCCAAGCTCCAGACCGACGAGGTCCGGATCAACCTGCTCCACGCCGACCTCGGCGCTCCCACCGAGGGCGACATCCTGCTGGCCTCGACCACCGAGAACGCGGTGATCTTCGCCTTCGGGGTCAACCCTCCCGGCTCGGTGAAGAAGAAGGCCGAGCAAAAGGGGGTGATCCTCAAGACCTTCCGGGTCATCTACGACCTTACCGACGAGCTTAAGAAGCTGGTCGAGATGCAGCTGGAGCCCGAGTACCAGGAGCGCGTGCTGGGGCACGCCGAGGTGCGGGCGGTCTTCAAGCTCCCCAAGGGGGGCAGGGTCGCCGGCTGCTACGTGACCGACGGCAAGATCGTCCGCTCCGCCGAGGTCCGGGTGCTGCGGGGCGGCGAGGAGGTTTGGCGGGGCCGGATCGAGTCCTTGAAGCGCTTCAAGGAGGACGTCCGCGAGGTGGCCGCCGGCTACGAGTGCGGCATCAAGCTGGCCGGCTTCGACGGCTTCGAGGAGGGCGACGTGTTCGAGGCCCTCGAGGTTGTCGAGGTGGCCCGGGCCTAGCCGGCCGCCCTCCCGGCCGGGGCCCCCGGGGGCCCCGGCCTTCGTTATGATGGCCCCGGTATGCAGCCCGCCGCCCGCGCCCTCCTCGCCGTCGCCCTCCTGCTGGCGGCCCTCGGCCTGCCGGTGGGGGCGCCCCCCAAGGGGGCCGACCTGGGGCTCGCCCAGGGCGGCCCGGCCCTGGTGGCGAAGGGCGGGGTGGCCCCGGCCGGCTTCTTCCTCGCCGGGTCCCTCCTCGCCGTTCGGCGGCGGGGGCGGCGCCTTGGGCGCCGGGGGCCGGCGGCCCGTCCGCCCTGGCCGCCGGTGCGCCGCCGGCTCTACCTGCTCTACGCCCGGCTGAGCCTCGAGGGCGGCTAGCCCGCCTCCCGCGTTTCCTCTGGCGATAAGTTCAGGCCTACCGGTTGCATCGCTCCCGATTAGGAGGCGAAGGTGAAGGTAAAAAGCTGGACGGGTATCCTCCTGCTGGTCGTTTTCCTGGCGGCGGTGGCGGCGGTTTGGAAGCCCTGGGCCCCGCCCACCGAGCCCCGCTTCAAGCTCGGGCTCGACCTCCAGGGCGGGCTCCGGATCGTCCTCCGCACCACCGTGGACAACCCCACCAAGGAGGAACTGGAACAGGTACGCACGGTACTGGAAAACCGCATCAACGGGTTGGGGGTGGCCGAGCCCCTGATCCAGATCTCCGGCAAGAACCGGATCGTCATCGAGCTCCCCGGCCTCACCCCCAAGGACCAGGAGCGCGCGCTGAAGCTGATCGGCCAGCGGGCGGTCCTGGAGTTCCGCATCGTCAAGGAGGGGGCCACCGGCCTCACGGTCTCGGAGATCAACCAACGGCTCAGGGAAAACCCCCGCCTAAAGCGCGAGGAGCTGGAAAAGGAGCTGATGAAGCCCTCCGACCTGGGGCCGGTGCTCCTCACCGGCGCCGAGCTCAAGACCGCCCGGGTGGTCTTCGACCAATTCGGCCGGCCCCAGGTGGCGATGGAGTTCACCCCCGAGGGGGCCAAGAAGTTCGCCGAGATCACCCGCCGGAACATCGGCAAGCGCCTGGCGATCGTGCTCGACAACCGGGTCTACTCGGCCCCGGTGATCCGGAGCGCGATCACCGGCGGGCAGGCGGTGATCGAGGGGCTGGCCTCGGTGGAGGAGGCCACCGAGATCGCCCTGGTGCTGCGGTCGGGCTCGCTGCCGGTGGGGGTCGAGGTCGAGGAGGTGCGGGCGATCGGGCCCACCCTGGGCAAGGACGCGATCCAGGCCGGCATCCTCGCCTCGCTGATCGGGGCCGTTTTGATCTTCGTCGCCCTCTACCTCTACTACGGCCTGTGGTTCGGCACGGTGGCGGCGGTCGGCCTGGTGTACATCGCGATCCTCATCCTCGGCACCCTGGCCGGGCTGGGCGCCACCCTCACCCTCCCCGGGATCGCCGGCTTCATCCTCACCCTGGGCGCCGCCGTCGACGGCAACGTGCTCTCGTTCGAGCGGGTGAAGGAGGAGCTCAAGCTCGGAAAGAAGCTCCGCCAGGCCATCGCCGACGGCTTCCGCCACTCCACCGTCACCATCCTCGACGCCAACATCTCGACCCTGCTGGCGGCCGCCGCCCTCTACAACTACGCCACCGGGCCGGTGCGGGGGTTCGCGGTGATGCTGGCGATCGGCATCGTGGCCGCGGTCTTCTCCAACCTGCTCTTCGGCCGCTGGATGCTGGAACGGATCGCCGAGCGGCGCGAGGTGACCCCGCCCTACTTCGTGTGGGGCACCCGGATCCCCTTCCTCAAGGAGGGGCGCTGGGTCACCCCGATCACCCTCCTGCTGGCGCTCGCGATGGCGATCGTGGTCTTCACCAAGGGGTTCAACTACGGCATCGACTTCACCGGCGGCACCTCGTTTTTGATCCGCACCCCGCTCTCCGTCACCGTGGCCGAGGTGCGCGCCGCCCTGGACGACGCCGGCCTGCCCGGGGTCAGCGGCAAGAAGGCGGTGATCACCGAGGTCCAGGGGCTCGCCGCCGACCACAAGGAGTTCACCGTCAAGGTGCCGTTTTTGTCGCAGGACGCCCGGATCCGGCTGGCCGACCACCTCAAGGCCAAGCTCAAGGCCACCGTCCTCCGCTCCGACACGGTGGGGCCGGCGATCGGCGCCGAGCTCAGGAAGAACACCATCCTGGCGGTGCTGGTGGGCCTATTCCTGATCCTGGTCTACATGGCCTTCCGGTTCGACTGGGTCTTCGGGGTGGCCAGCGTGATCGCGGTCGCTCACGACGTGGCGATCACCGCCGGGGTGTTCAGCCTCTTGAACCTCGAGTTCACCATCCCCATCGTCGCCGCCCTGCTCACCATCATCGGCTACTCGATCAACGACTCGATCATCATCTCCGACCGCATCCGGGAGAACCAGAAGACGGTGCGGGGGATCCCCTACCGCGAGATGGTCGACCTCTCGATCAACCAAACCCTCTCGCGCACGGTAATGACCTCGTTCACCACCCTGCTGCCGCTGCTCTCGCTGCTCTTCCTGGGCGGGGCGGTGCTCCGCGACTTCTCGATCGCGCTGGTGGTGGGGATCGTGGTGGGGACCTACTCCTCGATCTACGTGGTGGGCTCGCTGGTGACCTGGTGGAAGGAGCGCCGCCAGGCCAACCTGGCCAGGAAGCGGAAGGCCCGCGCCTAGCCCGTGACCGCCCCGGGGCCCGTCCCCGGGGCGTATACTTGGCCTCGATGCGCGCGTTGGCCTGGCTCTTTACCCTGCTGCTGGCCGGTTTTCTGGCGGTGGAGCTGGCCTTTTACTGGCTCTACCCCGAGGCCCGTTTCGGCCTCTTCGGCCTGGGTCCCTACCCGCTTTGGGCCTGGCTCGCCGCCGGCTTCGCCTGGGGGGCGCTGGCGATCTTCCTCTGGTTGCCGGCCCTGCACCTCAGGGCCCGGGCCGAGCGGCGTCGGATCCTGGCCGAGCTCAAGGCCACCAAGGAGGCGCTGGAGGACTACCGCCGCCGCTACCCCGAGGAGCTCCCCCGCATCCCCGACCGGGAACCCGAGCCCGAGCCCGAGTCCGAGTAACCGATGGAGGCCCGCTGGCGCGCCCGCCCCTGGCCCGAGCCGGCGGCGCTTTCGCCCCTGGTCGAGGCCCTCTCGGTGCCGCCCTTGGTGGCCGCGGCCCTCTATTCCCGGGGCTTTCGCACGCACGAGGACCTCGCCCCGCCCCTGGTCCCCTGGCAACCGCCGGCGATGGAGGAGGCCGCCGAAGCCCTGGTGCGGGCGATCGAGGCCGGGCAGAGAATCCGGGTCCACGGCGACTACGACGCCGACGGGATCACCGGCACCGCCCTCCTGGTCAAGGGGCTGGCCGCGGTGGGGGCCGACGTCCACCCCTTCCTCCCCACCCGCGACGAGGGCTACGGCGTGAGCCCCGGGCGGGTCGCCGAGCACGCCGCCGCCGCCGACGTCTTCGTCACCGTGGATTGCGGCGTCGCCAACCACGCCGAGCTCAAGAGCCTGGTCGAGGACGGGGTCCGGGTGGTGGTCACCGATCACCACGCCCCCGGTCCCGAGCCGCCCCCGGGGACGGTGGTTCACCCCGCCTTCGATCCCGGTCTTAAGGGCCGCCCCAAGCCCACCGGGGCGGGGGTCGCGTTCTTCCTGCTCTGGGCGGTCTACCGGAGGTTGGGGCGGCCGCCCCCCCTCGATTACGCCGACCTGGCGGCGGTGGGGACGATCGCCGACGTGGCCCCGTTGCTCGGGATCAACCGGGCGCTGGTGAGGGAGGGGCTGGCCCGGATCCGCTCCTCAGTCCACCCTGGGCTTCGCTACCTGGCCGAGCGCCACCTCCGGCGGGGGACCGCCCTCGAGGTCGCCTTTCGCATCGCCCCCCGGATCAACGCCGCCGGCCGGCTGGGGGAGCCCGGCACCGCCCTGGAGCTCTTGCTCACCGAGGATCCTCGCCAAGTTTCCCTGCTCGCCGATCGGCTCGACCGCCTGAACGCCGAGCGCCAGCGGATCGAGGAGGCCATGCTCCAGAGGGTGTTGCCGGCCCTCGACCCCGCCGAGCCCGCCCACGTGATCCACGACCCCGAGGGCCACCCGGGGGTGATGGGGATCGTCGCGAGCCGGATCCTGGAAAAGACCGGGAAGCCGGTCTTCATCATCGCGAAAGGCAAGGGCTCGGTGCGGAGCCCGGCGGGGGTGAGCGCGGTGGGGGCGCTGCGGGCGGCTTCCGCACACCTGCTCGGTTTTGGCGGGCACGCCCAGGCCGCGGGGTTTTCCATCCTGGAGGAAAAGATCCCTGCCTTCCGGGAGGCGATCCACGCCTACGTGCGGGCCCACCCCCCGCCGCCCCCCGAGGTCTGGCTCGACGGCCCCCTTTTCCGCGACGAGCTGGCCGAGATCTGGCCGGCGCTGTTGGAACTGGAGCCGATCGGGGAGGGGAACCCCGAGCCCCTCTTCTACCTGAAGGGGGTCCCCGAGCGGGTTCGCCCCCTGGCCGAGGGCCGGCATGTGAGCTTCTTTTTGAACGGGGTCCGGGTGGTGCGCTGGCGCGATGCCGGGGAGGGCCTGTCGGGTGAGGTCGAGGTCGCCGCCGGGGTGGCGGTGAACGAATGGAACGGCGAGCGGAGCCTCGAGCTCCGGGCCGCGACCTACCGTCCCCCGAGGGGGGTGGTCGGGACAGGGGAAGGAAAGATCGGGGTGGTCCGCCGCCGGCTTGAGGATGCCCTCAAGGAGGCGGTGGCCGCCCGACGGCCCGGCTACGCCACCGGCGAGGGGGCGGCCTGGCTGGCCCAACGGGGGGTGCCGGTGGTCGAGCCCGACCGGGCGGCGTTTTGGTTCGCGGTCCCCGAGGCCCCCTTCGCCTTGAGGCCGGTGGTCCTCGCCCTCGGCGAGGGGGCGCTCCGGCGGCTGGCCCGCGCCCGGGTGAGCCGGCGGGGGTTCGAGGAGGCCCGGCGGGCCCGGGCCGAGGGACGGCCGGTGGCCCCGCCTTACGACCGGGTCCTGGCCGAGGCCGACGGCGAGGACCCCTACCGAAGCCCCACCTACCGCCGCCTGGCCCTTTGCACCGCCTACGCCCGACGGCTCGCCTGGGCCTACCGGGTCGGCGACGACGCCCTCCTCTCCGAGGCCTTGGTAGGCTACCGGTATGCCCTGGAACGTCTATGACGCCCGGGTGCACACCCGCGTGCACCAAGCGTGGGGGAAGCTCCGGCTCCCCCCCGGGGTGGCGACCGCCGACTACCTGAACCTCGGGGAGCGGCGGTTCTTGCCGCTGGAGGAGGCCCGCCTCTACCCCGCCGGGTTCGAGCGGGCCGAGGGCGCCCCGCTCTTCGAGGCCGGCTTCCTGGCTCTGGCCAAGGCCCAGGTGCTCTGGATCGCCGGCGGCCCCCCGGCGGGGCTCCGGGCCAGCCCCCGGGTGGTGGCCCGCCGGCGGCTGGCGCTGTTCTTCGCCGACCACCTGCTGGTGGGCGAGGTCGAGACCCTGAGGCACCTCGACCCGGCGGCCTTCCTCTCCCGCTCGGGGGCCTTCGTGACCCTCCACCGGGCCGGCCTCTACCCCCTGGAGGGGTTTTCCGAGGGGCGGCCGCCGCGGGAGACCTTCGACTTCCTCACCGTCCACCTGGGCGGGATCGAGGGGGTCGTCGAGCTCCCCTCGGCCGGCCCCGGCGACCGGGCGGGGTTCTACTAGAAGAAGATCACGCCCTTTCGGATCAGGATGCAGCCGTAGGCGCGTCCTTCCCCGGTGGCGACGATGACCCGGGCCTTCTGGGCACGCTGGTAGAAGGCGAAGCGGTCGATCGCCTGGATTCGGGCCTCCTCGCCCGACCCGGTGAGAACCCGTTCGAACTCGGTCAGGATCGCCGGCGGCCCGTCGTCGCCCATCATGGGAAAGGCGTTGGCCTCGGTGAAGGTGTCGAGGGGGAGGAGCTTGAGCACCGCCGCGAGCATCTCCGGCGCCCCCACCCCGCCGGCGAAGACCACCGGGGGGCCGGCGGCGTAGGCGGGGTAGTTGGCGTCCACGATGGCCAGTTCGTCGCCGTGGCCCATCTCGGCCAAGCGGCGAAGCAGCTCCGGTCCGATCTCCTTGGGTATTCCTTTGAGCACGGTCGACCCCCTATCCCTCGCGCTGGCGGTTCTTCAGGCTGTCGATCATCACCGCCAGGAAGATCACCGCCCCCTTCAGAAAGCTCTGCCAGAAGGGGGGCACGTTCATCAGGTTCATGCCGTTGTTGATGACCCCGATGAGGAGGACGCCGATGATGGTCCCTAGAATGGTGCCCTTCCCGCCCATCAACGAGGCGCCGCCGATGATCACGGCGGCGATCGCGTCGAGCTCGTAGCCCATGGCGGCGGTGGGCATGGCGGAATCGAGCCGGCCGGTGAGGACCAGCCCGGCCAGGGCGCAGGACACCCCCGAGACGATGTAGACGAAGTAAAGGACCCGGTTGGTGTAGATCCCTGAGAGGGCGGCCGCCTTGGGGTTGGACCCCACCGCGTAGATGTTGCGCCCGAGCACGGTGCCGCGGAGCAGGAGCTCGGCGAGCAGGGCGTAGGCCAGGAAAAGGATGACCGCCACCGAGATCGGCCCGATCTGCCCGGCTCCGAAGAACTCGAAGGAGGGCGGGAAGTTGAAGATCGTCTTGCCGTCGGAAAGGACCATGGTGAGGCCCCGGGCCATCGCCATGGTGGCCAGGGTGACGATGAAGGGGGCCATGCCGATGCGGGTGATGGAAAAGGCGTGAAAGGCTCCCACCGCGGCGCCGAAGGCCAGGTTAAGGACGAGGACCGCCCAGACCGGCACCCCGGCGTGGAGCAGAAGGGCCATGATCACGCCCGCCAGGGCCACCACCGAACCCACCGAGAGATCGATCCCGGCGGTGAGGATGACGAAGGTCATCCCGATGGCGACGATCCCCTGGATCGAGGACTGCAAGAGGACGTTCAGCAGGTTAAAGCGGGTCAGGAAGACCGGGGTGTTGGCGGCGAAGAACGCGGCCACCGCCAGCAAGCCCAGGAAGACCACGAACTCGCTGCTTTGCAGCAACGAACGGAGACGGGTCATGGCGTTTCGGCCTCCTCCACCTCGAGGCAGTACTTGAGCACGTTTTCCTCGGTGATGGCGTCGCCCACCAGCTCGGCGGTGATCCGGCCCCGGGCCATGGTGTAGACCCGGTGGGCGTTGCCGACGAGTTCGGGCAGCTCGGAGCTTACGAAGACCACCGCCTTGCCTTGGGCCGCCAGCTCGGCCATGAGCTGGTAGATCTCCAGTTTGGCCCCCACGTCGATACCCCGGGTGGGTTCGTCGAGCAAAACGACCTCGGGCTCGGTGAGCAGGGCCTTGGCCAGGCAGACCTTTTGCTGGTTGCCTCCGGAAAGGTAGTAGACGTCGGCGTCCAGCGAGGGGGCCTTGAGGTTGAGCCGGTCGGCGTAGCGGGCCGCCGCCCGCCGCTCCAGGGGTACCTGGGGGATCCCGTGGCGGACGAAACGCCCCACCTGGATGGCTTGGTAGGTGGCGTTCTTCCAAACCGGCACCCCGAAGAAGAGGTTTTCCCCCTTGCGGTCCTCGGAGGAGTAGACCACCCCGGCCCGGGCCGCGTCCCGGGGGTGGCGGAACCGGACGCGACGGCCGAACAGCCGGACCTCGCCGGTCGCCGGTGGCCGGGCGCCGATGATCGCCTTAAGGAGTTCGGTCCGTCCGGAGCCCAGGAGGCCGTAAATGCCCACCACTTCCCCCCGGCGGAAGCGCACCGAGACGTCCTTTAAGAAGGCGTCGCCGAGACCGCGGGTCTCCAGCGCCACCTCGCCGGCCTCGGCGGTTTTCCTGGCGTAGAGCCGGTCCAGGTCCCGGCCCACCATCCGGGCCACGACGGCGGCCTCGTTGGTCTCGGCGGTGGGCATGACCGCCACCGTCCGGCCGTCGCGGAGGACGTGGACCCGATCGGTGATCGCGAAGATCTCCTCGAGGTGGTGGGAGACGTAGATCACCCCGATTCCCTGCTCCTTGAGCCGGCGGATGACCGCGAAGAGGTTCTCGATCTCGGGCTCGGTGAGCGAGGAGGTGGGTTCGTCGAGGAGGAGGACCCGGGCCCGGTAGGAGAGCGCCCGGGCGATCTCCACCGACTGGCGCACGCCGATGGGCAGCTCGCTCACCCGGGTGCGGGGGTCCACTTCCTCCAGGCCGATCTCCCGCAGCACCTCGCCGGTCATTCGGTGCAGGCGACGCCAGTCCACCAGGGCGCCGCGGCGGGGCAGGCGGTTGATGAAGACGTTCTCGGCCACGCTCAAGTGGGGGATCAGGCTGAGCTCCTGGTAGACCACCGCGATGCCCGCGTCCAGTGCCTCCTTGGGGGCCTGGAACGCGACCCGCTCGCCCTCCAGGCGGATCTCCCCCGCGGTGGGGGGGTAGACCCCGCCGAGGATCTTGATCAGGGTCGACTTTCCGGCCCCGTTCTCGCCGACCAGACCCAGCACTTCCCCGGGGTGGACGCTCAGCGAGACCTGGTCGAGCGCCACCACCCCGGGGAAGGTTTTGGTGAGGCCTAGGGTTTCGAGCAGCGGCATGGGAGGAGAGGAGGGGCCGGCGGCGCCGGCCCCCAAGGTGGCTACTGTTCCGCCCAGTTCTTCCGCTGGTCCACGTTCTCCTTGGTTACCGGGGTGAACGGGGTGTAGAAGTGCTTGGGCACCTCCTTGCCGTTCAGGTAGTCCACCGCGAACTCCACCGCCTTCTCGCCCATCAGCACCGGTTCCTGGGAGATGGTGCAGTCGATGTAGCCCTGGCGGATGAGGTCCAGCGCCTGCTTGATGCCGTCGATGCCGACGATGTAGATGTGGCCGGGCTGGCCGACCTTCTTCAGCTTGCCCATGGCCCGCAGCGCCCGGGCCGCCCCCACCGTGTTGTCGTCGTTGTGCCCGAAGATGGCGTCGACGTCGGGGTGGGCCAGGACCAGGTTGGTGGTGACGTTGTAGGCCTTCTCCTGGTTGAAGTCGGCCGGTTGGGAAGCGACCAGCTTGAGCCCGGGGTACTTCTTCAGCCCCTCGTGGAAGCCCTTGCCCCGGTCGCGGGCGGCGGTGGTGCCCACCAGGCCGACCAGCTCGATCACCTTGCCCTCGATCTTGCCGTACTTCTTCTTCATGGCCTTGGCGATCAGGTCGGCGGCCAGCCGGCCCATGGCCACGTTGTCGGTCTCTAGGAACGAGGTGACCTCGACGCCGGTGACCCCCCGGTCCAGGGCGAAGACCGGGATGCCCGCCTTCAGCGCTTTCTTCACCGCCGGGGCGATGGCCTCGGCGTCGCGGGGGTTGATGATGATCGCGTCGACCTTCTTGGTGATCAGGTCCTCGACGTCGGCCGCCTGCTTTCCGGCGTCGCCGTTGGCGTTGACGGTGATCAGCTTGACGCCGTACTTCTTGGCGCCGTTTTCCACCCCCTTGGTCATACCCACGAAGAAGGCGTTGTTGAGGGTGCTGATGGAGTAGCCGATGACGTAGGACCGACCTTGGGCGAAGGCCGAGAGGCCGAACAGCAGGAGCGCCGCCCATCCGACTCTCATAAATTTGTTCATTCCTTACCTCCTTTTCGTACTATTACTACTCGATCCTAGCACGCGTGGGACGGGGCGGCAAGACGCGGGGGGTGGGCGGGCCCCACCCCCCGGGCGGTCCGCGGCTCAGCCCAGCCGGCGGAGGTTCTCCTCGATCCGGCGGATCTGGGTCTCGGCCTCCTCCAGCCGCTCTTTCTCGAAGGCCACCACCTCGGCCGGGGCCTTTTCCAAAAACCCCGGGCTGGCGAGCTTGCGCCGGGCCCCCTCGGCCTTCTTCCGGAGTTCGGCGAGGCGTTTTTCCTGCCGTTTCCTCCAGGCCGCCAGGTCGAGGAGCCCCTCGGGCACCAGGTAGACGGTGACCCCGGGGGTCACCCCGGCGAGCGCCCGCTCGGGGGTGCCCAGGGCGGGCTTGGCCCGGGCCAGGAAGCGGAAGACCTCGGCCTCGGCGAGCACGTCCTCGGCTCCCGGGCCCTCGAGGAACACCTCGACCTCCAGGGCGGGGTCGAGGCCGAGCTCGGATTTCAGGCTCCGGGCCGCCCGCACCGCCGCCTTGAGGTGCTCGAACCGGCGGTGGGCCTCGGGGTCTGGGGCGGGGGGCTCGGGCCAGGCCTCGAGCGCGAGCTCGCGGTCCTCGCCGGCCAGGTGCCGGTAGAGCTCGCTGGTGACGAAGGGCATGAAGGGGTGGAGGAGCTTGAGCAGGGCGGCGAGGGCGGCCTCGAGGCCCGAAAGCGTCGCCCGGTTCCCGGCCTTGAGGGCCGGCTTGGCCGCCTCCACGTACCAGTCGGCGAACTCGGCCCAGGCCAGCTGGTAGACCTCGCGGGCGGCCAGGGCCAGGTCGAAGCGCTCCATCATCGCGGTGATCTCGGGGATCTTGGTGGCCAGCACGTGGCCCATCCAGCGGTCGGCCAGGGTGGGGGCGTCGGTCGTCCCCTGGAAGTTCGCCCGCGCCAGCAGCAGGAAGCGGGTGGCGTTCCACAGCTTGTTGGCGAAGGTGCGGCCCATCTCCAGCCAGCGCTCGTCGAAGCGGATGTCCTGGCCGCCGGTGGCGAGGTGGATGAGGCCAAAGCGCAGGGCGTCGGCGCCGTACTTCTCCACCATCACCAGGGGGTCGACCACGTTCCCCTTCGACTTGGACATCTTCTGGCCCTTCTTATCGAGCACCAGGCCGTGGAGGATGACGTTTTCGAAGGGGGCCTTCCCGGTGAAATGGATCCCCGAGACCTCCATCCGGCTGACCCAGAGGAAGAGGATGTCGTAGCCGGTGACCAGCGCCTGGGTGGGGTAGAAGGCCCGGAAGTCCCCGGTCGCCTCCGGCCAGCCGAAGACCGAGAGCGGCCAGAGCGCCGAGGAGAACCAGGTGTCGAAGACGTCGGGATCGCGCTCGAGCTCCTTGGAGCCGCAGACCGCGCAGGCGGTGGGGTCCTCCTGGAACCGCTCGGGCTCGGGCACGGTGACGTGGCCCTTGGGGCAGTACCAGGCCGGGATGCGGTGGCCCCACCAGAGCTGGCGGCTGATGTTCCAGTCCTTGAGGTTTTTGAGCCACTCGAGGTTGACCCGCTTCCAGCGCTCGGGGTGGAAGGCGATCGCCCCCCCTTCCAGCTGGGCGATCACCTCGTCGGCAAGCGGCCGCATCTTGAGCCACCACTGGGGGAAGAGGGCGTACTCGATGGGGGTGCCGCAGCGGTCGCAGGTGGGCTGGGGGATCTCGTAGGGCTCCTCGCCGACCAGGTGCCCCGCCTCCCTCAAGGCCTCGACCACCTTCTTCCGCGCCTCGAAGCGGTCGAGGCCGCGGAAGGCCTCGGGCACCCGCTCGCCGGTGAGTTTGCCCTCGAGGTCGATCACGCTGGGGGCGGGGAGGCGGTGGCGGGCGCCGATCTCCCAGTCGGTGGGGTCGTGGGCCGGGGTGATCTTGAGCGCCCCAGTACCGAACTCCCGCTCCACCGCGGGGTCGGCGAGGATCGGGATCCAGATCTCGGTGAGCGGGATCCGGGCCTTTTTGCCGATGAGGTGCCGGTAGCGCTCGTCCTCGGGGTGAACCGCGATGGCCACGTCGGCGAAGATCGTCTCCGGGCGGACGGTGGCGATCTCGATCGCACCGCCGTCCTCTAAGGGATAGGCGATGCGATAGAGGGTGCCCGGGGTGGGCTCGTAGTTGACCTCGAGGTCCGAGAGGGTCGTCTCGCAGCGCGGGCACCAGTTCAAAAGCCGTTCCCCCCGGTAGGCGAGGCCCTGGTGGTAGTACTTGACGAAGGCGTAGCGCACCGCCCGGCTGCGAACCTCGTCCATGGTGAAGGCCTCGCGGGTCCAGTCGGCGCTGGCCCCGAGGCGTTTTAGCTGGCGGATGATCTGGCCGCCCGAGGCCTCCTTCCAGGCCCAGACCCGTTCCAAGAACTTCTCCCGCCCCAGTTGGTGGCGGTCGGTCCCCTCCTTCAAAAGGAGCCGTTCCACCACCACCTGGGTGGCGATGCCGGCGTGGTCGGTGCCCGGCACCCAGAGGGCTTCAAAGCCCCGCATCCGCTTGTAGCGGATGATCGCGTCCTGGATCGCGTTGTCGAGAGCGTGGCCCATATGCAGCACGCCGGTGACGTTGGGCGGGGGCATGACGATGACGAAGGGCTTCTTTTCCCCCCGGAGCACCGCTTCGGCGTCGGCCCTGAAAGGGCGTTCGGCCCAGCGCTCGGCCCACTTGGGCTCCACCTTGCTTGGGTCGTAGGCTTTCTCCAGCATCAAAAAACCTCCTCCACGCGTCGCGCGGACGAGGCAGGCCGCCCCGCGGTACCACCGCGCTTCGGATGGTGGCCTGTGGCAGGCTACAAGCCCCCATCCGCCCTCGTTCGCGCTATCACGGGCGCACCCGGCGGGCTCTACTGGGGAGGGGGCTCCCGTTCCTCCCGCAACGCCGCCCGGGCGACCTTCGGCCCTTCCCTCCCGAGGGGCGCTCTCAGCCCGGGGCGCCCCCGCTCTGTCGGGCGAAGCGGGCCTACTCCTCCCGGGCCCGTGGGGGCCATTCTACGCGCCGTCCGGGAAGCGCGGCAATCTTTGTGAGCCGCCTCCTAACCCGGCCCTCGCCCGCCCCGTAAGCTGGGCAGGGTTATGAAAAGCGCCGTCCCCCTGGGGGTCACCAAGGAACGCATCCTCGAACGCCTGGGGCGGGCCCCGGCGGGGGCCGACGAGCTCGCGAGCGAGCTCGGGCTCTCCCGGGTGGCGGTGCAGCGCCACCTCAGGGACCTCCACCGGCGGGGGCTCCTGGTCTACGAGGAGCGCCCGAACGGGGGCCCCGGCCGCCCCCGCCGGCTCTGGCGGCGGGCCGACCTCGAGGCCCCCTACCTCCAGCTCTGCCGCGCCCTGCTCGAGGAGCTCCGCGAGCTCCTGGGGCCGGCGGGGCTCACCGAGCGGGTGGCCCGGGCCCAGGAGGGGCGGTTGAGGGCCGCCCTGGAGGGCCTAGCGGACGGCGAGCGGGTCGAGCGGCTGGTCGCCCTTCTGCGCCGGGGGGATTACCAGACCGAACGCCAGGGGCGGCGGATCGTTCAGCGCCGCTGCCCCCGGCTTGCGCTCGCCGAGCGGTTCCCCGAACTCTGCCAGGCCGAGGCGCGGGCCTACGCCCGGGTCCTCGGCCGCCCGGTCCGGCTCCTCAAGCGCATCCCCGACGGCCACCCCGTCTGCGTCTTCGCCCTGGAGGAGTAGGTGGCCGCCCGGCTGGTGCGGGTCCACACCAAGAGCGAGCGGCTCTCCTCGGTGCTGGCCGCCTTCGAGGAGGAGGGGCTGGAGGCCAAGCTGCTGGTCGGCAGCCAGGAGGCCCTGTTGGTCGAGGCCCTGGTCCCCGCCGCCAAGGTCGACCGGGTCCTGGCCCGGCTGCGGATGGTGCTGGCCCCCGACGACCTGGCGGTGCTCTTGGCGCCGGAGTGGAGCCACCCCGAGCTCGGCGAGGCCGAGCGGGCCCCGCTGGAGGAGCTGGGGGCCCGCCTCGAGGCCGGCACCCGGCCGACCCGGGCCTACCTCCTCCTTACCCTGCTCTCGGCGGTGGTCGCCTTCTTCGGGCTGATCCGCGACGACCCGGTGCTGCTGGTGGCCAGCATGATCACCGCCCCCCTGATGACCCCCCTGGTGGCCCTGGCCTACGCCAGCAGCTGGCGCGACCCGCGGCTTTTGAAGCGGGCCGCCCTGGCCGCCGCCCTCGGTTTCGGCCTGGCCCTGGTCCTGGGCTGGCTCCTGGGCCGGGCGGTGCCGGGGTCGGTCACCGAGGCGATGCGGGTCCGCTCGGCCCCCAACCCCGCCGATTTGGTGCTGGCCCTCTCGGCCGGCACCATGGCCGCCCTCTCGTTCGTCTCGGGCCGGGCCGAGGCCCTGATCGGGGTGATGGTGGCGATCGCCCTCCTGCCCCCGGCGGTGAACGCCGGGGTGCTGATGGCCTGGCGGCAGGGGGGCGCCGCCCTGGGGGCCCTGCTCCTGCTCTTCGTGAACGCCGCCGCGATCCTCCTCGCCTCGTCGCTCACCTTCGCGGTGGCCTTCCGCTGGAGCGCGCGCCGGGTCCTCTGGCCGGCGTTGCTCTGGTTCCTCTTGGCCGCCGGGCTCTACCTGTTCAGAAGGCTTTGAGCTGGACCCCCGCCTCCCGGAGCGCCTCGCGCACCGCCCGGGCGATCGCCACCGCCTCGGGGTTGTCGCCGTGGACGCAGAGGGTCTCGGCCTCGACCCGCACCCGACCGCCGTCCAGGGCCTCGATCTCTCCTTCGAGCACCATCCTTACCGCCCGCTCGGCCGCCTTCTTCGGATCTCGGATCAGCGCCCCCTCCATGCTCCGGGGGGCGAGCCGGCCGTCCGAGAGGTAGGCCCGGTCGGGGAAGGCCTCGCGCACGTACCTTACGCCCACCGCCCGGGCCGCCTCCTCCATCAGGGTGCCGCCGAGGAGGACGAGGGGAACCCCGGGGTCGTAATCCTTCACCGCCTGGGCCACCGCCCGGGCGAGGGCCTCGTCCCGGAGCATCCGGAGGTAGAGGGCGCCGTGGGGCTTGACGTGGTGGAGGGGCAGCCCCTCGATCTTCAAAAAGGCGGAGAGCGCCCCGATCTGGTAGAGCACGTCGGTGTAGGCCTCCTCCGGGGCGATCGCCAGGTCCCGCCGGCCGAAGCCCACCCGGTCGGGGAAGCCGGGGTGGGCGCCCACCGCGACCCCGTGCTTTTTCGCAAGCTGCACCGAGCGGAGCATCACCCGGGGGTCGCCGGCGTGGAAGCCGGTGGCCAGGTTGACCGAGGAGAGCAGGGGAAAGAGCTCCTCGTCGTGACCGAGCGTCCAGCGACCGAAGGACTCCCCGGCGTCGGCGTTGAGGTCGATCGTTGGGTTTCCCATGCCCCCATCATAGGCCGCCCCCGGGGGCCCGGGCCCCCGGGGGCGGCGGAGCGGGCGCTACTTCCTTTGCTCGTGGACCTGGGCGGGGGTCAGCGCCTTCTTGCGGAGTTCGGCGACCCCCTCCGGGGTGAGCGGCTTCAGGCCCTTGGGGGTGAGCTCGTCGTTCCCCCAGGCCTTGCGGACGTCGTTGACGATGGCGGCGATCTCGGCGTCGGAGAGGTGCCCGAAGGGGGGCATCGCGCTGTTGATCTTCTGCCCCTTTACCTCGATCGGCCCCTGGAGCCCGAAGAGCACCACCAGCACCGGGTAGTCGTCGTTGAAGAGCTCGGGGTTTCCGGCCAGGGGCGGGAAGGCCCCGGGCACCCCCTGCCCCTGGGCCTGGTGGCAGCCGGCGCAGTTTTGGGCGTAGAGCTTGGCCCCGTCGAGCTTTTCGGCCTTGGGCGCGCTGGCCTCGGCGGGGGCCGCCGGGGGCGGGTTCGGCCCCATGTAGGTCCCCAGGTAGTGGAGGATCTTCTTCTCCTCCTCGGGCGTCACCTCGAGGCCGTACTCCTTCATGTCCCCGAGCACCGCCGCCCACTGCTTCTCGGTGATCCCTTGGGAGTCGTAGAGGTACTGGAGGTCGTGGCAGGTCTGGCACTTGGCGTAGACCAGCTCGACCCCGGGGCCCTTGGGGAGCCCCTCGGCGAACGCCCCCCCGGCCGCCAGCAGGGCCAGGGCGAGGAACCAGGTGATCGCGGTGCGCTTGCTCATCGGTTAGGTATACCCCCTAAACGTGTCGTGGGAAGCCCAAAAGGGCCCCGCGCGTTCGCGCGGGGCCCCGGTAACCGCTTAGCCGACCTTGACCGAGATCTTGTCGGTCCCGTTCCACTCGTAGCCCTTGGGATTCCAGCGGGCCAGGCCGTCGAGCGGCTGGCCCCGGCCCCAGGCGTCCACCGCCCGGGCCCAGATCTCGCGGGTCCCCGAGGAGAGGGCGACGTAGGCCTCCCAGAAGTGCCAGGCGTAGGGGCCCTCCTTCTTGACGATCTTGGCGGGCGTCCAGCTCTTGCCCCGGTCGGAGGAGACGTAGACCTCGGTGACCGGCACCAGGCCGTCGTTCCAGGAGACCCCGGTGACCTTGACCATGCCGGCCTTCACCGACTCGCCGTCCAGGGGCGAGAAGATCACGGTCTTGATCTTCATCCCCCAGTTGGGGCGGCTGTTGAACTCGTTGAAGTCGGCGGGGGTCATCTCGCCGGGCTCGACCGGGTAGAGGGGCACCCGGTAGGCGTGCTGCTGGAACTTCGAGGGGGTTTCCTTCTCGGTGACGTAGAGGTCGGTGAGCCACTTGATCTGCATGGTGCCGTAGTAGCCGGGGATGAAGAGCCGCACCGGGCCGCCGTGGGCGGCCGGGATCGGCTCGCCGTTCATCTCCACCGCCAGGATCGCCTTTTTCAGGACCTCGTGGAGGGGGAAGCTGTGGATGAAGTCGGAGCCCTTGGGGGTGGACGGGCGGTCCTTCCCGTTGGCGGTGAGGTAGCGGGCGGCGTCGTCGAACTCCACCGCCAGCGCCTCGAAGACGTCCTTAAGCGGCACCCCGCGCCAGACCACGTTGCCCATGCCGCCGTGCTTCCACTGCGAGCCGGGGGCTTTGGCCTTCTTGGCGTAGAAGCTGCGGCCGTTGCCGGAGCACTGGAGGACCGCCGGCACCTCGACGAGCTTCATCTTCTTGAGCTCGCCGACGGTGATCTTGGCCGGCCGCCCCACCAGCCCGCCGATCCGAACCTCCCAGTTGTCGTCCTGGATCGGCTCGGTGGTGGCGTACCAGGCGCCGGCCCCGGTGACCGGGAAGTGGTTACGGATGTAGAGGATCTCCTTGGGGGTGCGCTGGTACTTCCGCAGGATCTTGAGGGGCGTCTCCATGACCCCGAGCTTGGCGTTGTGGACGATCATCTCGGGGATCTTCCCCTTGACGATTTGGTCCGCGGTGGCACCCTGCGCCTGGGCCCGGAAGAAGGCGGGGAACGCCCCCAGCGCGGCGGCGGTGGCGCCGGCCCGCTTCATGAACTCGCGGCGGTCGATGCCTTCGACGGTGGTTTCCTTCATAAACTTACACCTCCCTAACCCATCCGGTCGGGACATTTATACCCCCAAGCGGGGGGCGGGACAAGTGTCCCTCCCCACAGTTTGCACCCAAAGCAGCCGGCCGGCCCCCGTATGCTTGAAGGCATGGCGGCGCGGATTGCCCGGTTGCTGGTTTCCTGCCCCGACCGGCCGGGGATCGTGGCGGCGGTCTCCGGCTTTCTATTCCGAAACGGGGCCAACATCACCGACCTGCAGCAGCACTCGACCGACCCCGAGGGCGGGCGGTTTTTTATGCGGCTGGAGTTCGACGCCGCCCGGATCGCAAAAGGTCCCGCCGACCTCCGGCGGGCCTTCGCCGCCGAGGTGGCCCGGCCCTTCGGCATGGACTGGCGGATCACCTACGCCGACGAGGTGAAGAGGACCGCCATCCTGGTTTCCAAGGCCGACCACGCCCTCCTCGAACTGCTCTGGCGCTGGCGGCGGGGCGAGCTGGCCACCGAGGTGACGATGGTGATCGGCAACCACCCCGACCTCGCCCCCTACGCCCGCGAGTTCGGGGTGCCCTTCCACCACGTTCCGGTGGGGGCGGGCGGCATGCCCGAGGCCGAGGCCCGGATGCTCGCCCTCCTCGAGGGCCGTGCCGACCTGGTGGTCCTCGCCCGCTACATGCGGATCCTCTCGGAGGCGTTCGTGGAGCGGTTCCCCCACCGGATCATCAACATCCACCACTCGTTCCTGCCCGCCTTCGCCGGCGCCCGCCCCTACCACCAGGCCTACGCCCGGGGGGTGAAGATCATTGGGGCCACCGCCCACTACGTCACCCCCGAGCTCGACGCCGGGCCGATCATCGAGCAGGACGTGGCGCGGGTGAGCCACCGCGACGGGGTGCGGGACCTGATCGAGAAGGGCCGCGACCTCGAGCGCCAGGTCCTGGCCCGGGCGGTGAAGTGGCACCTCGAGGACCGGATTTTGGTCGATCAGAACAAGACCGTGGTCTTCGCTTAGGCGACGTAGGGCAGGCGCTCGGCGAGCACCACCGCCAGGGCCAGCGAGAGGAACTTGACCTCCTCGGGGTCGGCCCGGCTGGTGAGGACGAGGGGCGCCCGGGCGCCCATGATGATGCCGGCCCCCCGGATCCGGGCGAAGTAGATCAGGCTTTTGTAGAAGACGTTCCCCACGTCGATGTTGTCGACGATCAATACGTCCGCCTTGCCGGCCACCGGGCTCTTGATCCCCTTGATGCGGGCGGCCTCCTCGCTCACCGCGTTGTCGAGGGCGAGGGGGCCGTCGACGATCGCCCCCTTGATCTGGCCGCGGTCGGCCATCTTGGCGATGATCGCGTCCTCGACCGCGGTCTCCATCTCGGGGTTGACCACCTCGACGGCGGCGAGGAGGGCCACCCGGGGTGGCTGGATGCCCAGGGCGTGGGCCAGGGTCACCGCGTTCTCGACGATCTGGATCTTCTCCTTGAGGCCGGGGTTGATGTTCATCGCCCCGTCGGACATGAGGAAGAGGCGGTCGAAGCCCCGGGCCTCGAAGACCAGGACGTGGGAGAGGAGCCGGCCGGTGCGGAGCCCCCATTCGCGGTTCAGGGCCGCCCGGAGGAAGTCGGCCGACTGCACCAGCCCCTTCATCAGGATGTCGGCCTCGCCGGAGGAGACCGCCTTGGTGGCGAGCTCGGCGGCCTCGAGGGGGTCCCGGGCCGGCCTCAGGTCGAGGTTCTCCACTTGGATCCCGAGCTCGCCGGCGATCTTGCGCATGCGCTCGGGGTTGCCGAAGAGGATCGGCCGGATCAGCCCCTCGATGCGGGCGTCGTTCACCGCCTCGATGACGTGGGCCTCGTTGGCGGCGGCCACCGCCACCCGCTTGGGGCCCTTGACCTGGGCGATGAGCCGGGCCAGCTCGAGGAGCTCGTCCATGCTGTGGATCGGCTGGATCTCGCGAAACTCAAGTTGCATAGCGCTTGGCCTCCTCCAGCCCCTTCCTCACCCGGTACACCCCCTCGGCCAGCGCCTCGGCCTCGAACTCGCCGGGGAAGCGGAACACCGGGGCGATCCAGGCCAGGCGCTCCTCGATCCGGCGCACCGGGTAGTCGAAGCGGGCCGCGCCCCCGGTGAGGAAGAACGCCTCGGGGCGGGCGTGGGCGGCGAGCGCCGCCAGGTTCTTGGCGACCTGCAGGGCGTAGGCCTCGACCACCGCCCGGACCTCGGGCTCGGCCAGGCGGGCCTCGACCTCCTTGAGGTCGTCGGTGCCCAGGAGGCCCAGGAAACCCGAGCGGCGGGCGAGCAGGTGGCGGGTGGCGTCGAGGCCGCGCTCCCGCACCAGCTTGAGGATCCCGTGGATCGGGGTGGTCCCGGCCCGGTTGGCGCTAAAGGGGCCCTCGCCCAAGAGGGCGTCGGTGGTGTCGGCCATGCGCCCCCTTAGGAAGAGGGCGAGGCTCGACCCGCCCCCCAGATGGGCCCCGACCAGCACGGTCTCGCCGAGCTTCTTACCGAGCTCGCCGGCGACCCGGCGGGCGACGTAGCGGAGGTTCAGGGCGTGGACCCGGCTCTGGCGTTCGATCCCCGGCACCCCCGAGACCCGGGCCTCGGGCACCAGCTCGTTGATCGTCGGGGGGTCGACGACGTAGGCCTCCAGGCGGTACCGGCGGGCGACCTCGAGGGCCAGGGGGGCGCCCAGGTTGGCCGGGTGGTAGCCGAAGGGGGCCCGGAGCAGGGTGGCGGCCATCCCCTCGTCGACCCGGTAGACCCCCGCCTCCAAGGGGCCGAGCAACCCCCCCCGGGCGGCCACCGCGTCGAAGGGGGCGAAGGCCTCGGCGGCCGCCAGGACGGCGGGAAGCCGGGCCTGGAAGTCGGCCCGGGGCTCCTTGGCGAGGTCGGCGGGCTCCTCCCGCCGGGCCCGCACCCGGGGCGCGCCCTCGCGGACCTCGACCAGGGCCAGCTTGGTGCTGGTGGAGCCGGGGTTCACGACGAAAACCCGCACGCACTCAGCATACACGGACCCCGGCGGCTTCACCGTCCCCTAACAATACTTGGCTAAGGTTCTATGCGGAGGTGCTTATGAGCTTGAGACGCGTGGGATGGGTGGGACTCGGGCTGTTGGTCGCCTCGGTGGCGCTCGCCTACAGCCCCCAAAGGGCGTTTTTGGAAAACGAGCGGAACACCATCGAGATCGTCAAGCGGGACGGCCCCGGGGTGGTCTACGTGGCGGTGGAGACCGCCGCCAAGGTGGTGCGGCCCCAGCTGCCCCCCGGGTTCGAGGACTTCGCCCCCTTCTTCCGGCCCTTCATCGAGCCGCCCCGGAAGGGGACCGGTTCGGGGTTCGTGATCGACAAGGCCGGCTACATCCTCACCAACTACCACGTGGTCAAGGGGGCGGACACCATCGAGGTCCGCTTTAAGGGCGACCCCAAGGCCTACAAGGCCAAGGTGGTGGGGGCGGTGCCGCCCATGGACATCGCCCTTTTGAAGGTCGACGCCCCGCGCGAAAAGCTCGTTCCCCTGCCGCTGGGGGACTCCGACCGGGTGGAGGTGGGCGAGAAGGCGATCGCCATCGGCAACCCCTTCGGCCTCGACTTCACCGTCACCGAGGGAATCGTCTCCGCCGTCCGGAAGAACCCCGGGGTGGAGTCGAGCCTGGTGCCCTACCTGATCCAGACCGACGCCGCCATCAACCCCGGCAACTCCGGCGGCCCCCTGCTCGACTCCCGGGGCGAGGTGATCGGGATCAACTCGGCGATCCTGACCCCGAGCGGCCAGGTGGGGGCGCCCCAGTTCGCCGGGATCGGCTTCGCCATCCCCATCAACCTGGCCAAGGACTACCTCGACCAGATGAAGGCGGGGAAGACCCTCACCGCCGACGAGATCATCAAGACCCGGCCCCGCCTGGGGGTCACGGTGCTGCCGGTCGACGCCTACCCCCCGAGCCTCCGCAAGCGGTTTAAGCTCCCCGACCACGGCCTGGTAATCCAGGAGGTCGAGAAGGGGAGCCCGGCCGCCAAGGCGGGGCTTAAGGGGGCCAAGGACCACGTCTACGTCTACACCCCCAGCGGCGACGTCCTCGACTTCGGGGTCGGCGGCGACGTGATCCTCGAGGCCGACGGGGTGCCGATCTACTCGATCAACGACCTGCGGGCGGTGCTCTTTAAAAAGCGTGCCGGCGACGCGGTGACCCTGAAGGTCTGGCGGGACGGCCGCACCCGCGAGGTGGTGGTCCGGCTGGCGGTGGTGAAGTAGCCCGGGCCCGGCCGGGGGCGGGGGCGCCGCCCCCGCCCCCTTCCGTATGCTGGGGACGGTGCCGCGCGACTGGGAGGCCTACTACCAGAGCGAGCCCGGGCCCCAGGGGCCCGCCCTGGTGGTGCGGGCCTACGCCGGCGAGCTGCCCCCCGGGATGGTCCTCGACCTGGCCGGCGGGGCCGGCCGGAACGCCTTCTTCCTGGCCGCCCGGGGCCACCGGGTGCTGCTTTTGGAAAAGAGCCAGCAGGCCCTCCTGCGGGTCCGCGACCTGGCCCGCCGGCAGGGGCTCGGGGTCCACCCGGTGCCCTTCGACCTCGAGGACCCCCGCGAGCCGCTGCCCCCGGGGCCGTTCGCCGGGGTGGTGATGAGCTACTTCGTGCACCGCCCCCTGCTCGCCCCCATGGCCGAGCGGATCGTCCCCGGCGGGCTCTTTTTGATCGAGGGGTTCGGCCGGGCCGAGGCGGTGCGCCGGGGCCGGCCAACGAGCCCCCGCTACTGGGAGCCCTTCGAGCTCGCCCGCCCGCCCCACGGCTTCGCCCTCCGGGCCTACGGCGAGGGCTGGATCGCCCTCGCCCATCGGGTCTGGGCGGTCTGGCGTAGACTCTAGGCGGTGAAGGCCGGCGTCGACCTGACCTCGCCGCTCGCCCGGCTCCTGGCCTGGGCGGCGATGCCCCTGGGGCTGGAGCTGGAGCCCCTCTCCCCCGACGCCGAGGCCCCCGGTTTCCGCTGGCTGTTCCGCTTCTCGCCCGACGCCTTCGAAGGCGACCCCCGGGCCCACCCCGGGCCCCGGACGATCCGGGCCTACGCCGACCTCCTGATCCAGCACCGGCTCTTCCGGGCCCTCGCGCTCCCCACCCCGCCGTTTGGCCGGGTGCTGAACCCGGCCGAGCTCGAGGCCCTGGCCCTGGCCCACGGCCTCCCCGCCTGGCTGCGCCCCCGCAAGGGGGGGCGGGCGGTCTGGGTCGAGGACGAGGCCGCCGAGCCGCCGCCCGGGCTCTGGCTCTACGAGCGGGCCTACCCCTACGAGGCCGAGCTGCTCTTCCTGGCGGTCTGGCGGGAGGGGCTCTTCCTCTGGCCCCCGGCGGCGCGGCGGGGGGCGGTGTGGGAGGCCCCCTACCCCCTCCCCGAGGGGCTCCTCGCCCGGGTGCGCCGGGGATTGGAGGCGCTCTTCCGTGCCCTCGGCCACGTCGGCGGGCTGGAGGTGCGGGCCGGGCTCTACCGCGGCGAGGTCTACTTCCTCGACTTCGCCCCCTTTCCCACCGAGCGCGCCCTCTTCGCCCCCGCCTTCGCCGAGGCCCACCTCCGGGCGGTGATGGGCTACGCCGTGCCCCGGCCGGGGCTCCGGGGGCGGGTGGCGGTGCTGCCGGTGGCCGACCTCGAGGCGGCCCTCCGCCACCCCTTCGCCCGCCCCTTCGTCCTCGAGCGCCCCTACGTCCGGGTGGCGGCCGCCGACGAGGCCGGGCTGCGCCAGCGCCTGGCGGTTCTGGAGGCTTGCTGTGGCGATCGGACGCTACCTTGATCAGGCCCTAAGGGGGCTCTGGCCGCGGTTCGGGGGCGGCCTTCCCGGCGGCGAGGAGCTTTTTGGCAAGCTGGCCGCCCTGGCCGTGCTCGCCCTCTTCCTCTACCTCCTCAGGGTGGGGCTCAGGGCGCTCTCCGACCGGTTCGTGGGCCGGTTCGGGGCCCGGGTCCGGTCGGTGGTCGCCTGGCTTTGGAACCTGCTGTTTCTGACCGCCCTGGCCGCGGTCTTCTCAGCCCTGTTTGGGGTCGGACAGCCGGCCGGGGTGTGGGCGGTGGGGCTCAAGCTCCTCCTCGCCTACCTCGTCTGGCTGGGGATCGAGGCCTGGCTGGAGTTCTACCTGGTGCGGCGGGGGGTGGACCCCAACCTCGTCCTCCTCGCCCGCTACACCGCCATGGTGGTGGTGGTGGCCTGGACCGCCTACATGGTGGCGGGCCGGGAGATCGCCCCGTTGATCGGGGCCCTGGGGGTGGCCGGGTTGGCGGTGAGCCTGGCCGCCCAGGACACCTTCTCCAACTTCATCGCCGGGGTGGTGATCCTCCTCGACCGGCCCTTCCGCATCGGCGACTGGGTGCGGCTGGGGGGCAAGCTCGGCCGGATCGAGGGGATCACCCTGCGCACCACCCGGATCCGGACCCCGGACAACGAGCTCATTGCCCTGCCCAACTCCAAGGTGGCCGCCAGCGAGGTGCAAAACCTCTCGGCCGGCGGGCCCCTGCGCATCCACGTGCCGGTGGGGATCGCCTACGGTGCCGACCTGGCCCGGGCCCGCCGGGTGCTGCTTGGGGTCCTTAAGGAGCACCCGGCGATCCGGCACCGGCCGGCCCCCGAGGTCTGGGTCCGCGAGCTCGGCGACTCCAGCGTGAACCTCGAGCTGGTGGGCTGGATCCCCGAGGAGCGCATCGCCCACCTGCCCCGCTTGGCCGCCGAGCTCACCGAGGCCGCCAAGCTCGCCCTCGATCGGGCCGGGATCGCGATCCCCTTCCCCCAGCGGACGCTCTGGTTTGCCGAGCCGCTCCGGATCGTTCAGGAGAGGGCCTCCCAGAGCGGGAGCACCAGCGAGTGAACCAGGTCGAGGCCGCCGGCGGTGGGGACGAGGCGGCCCTTGCCAACCTCCAGCAGCCCGGCCTCGGCCAGGCGCTCGGCGGCGGGGCGGAGCCGCTCCCAGAGCTTAAGGCCGGTGGCGGCCTCCAGCCCCGCCACGTCGACCCCCTCCCGGGTGCGGAGCCCCATCATCAGGGCCTCGCGGACGTGCTCCCGGGGGGGGATCGGTTCCTCGGCGGGGGGCTCGCCGGCCAGCCAGCGATGGAGCGGCGGCCGGGTGCGCCGCACGGCGTAGAGCCCGGGGGCGCCGGCGGGCTCGTGGCTGGCGGCGGACGGTCCCAGCCCGGCCCAAAACCCCATCCGCCAGTAGACCTGGTTGTGGCGGGCCTCCTCGCCGGGGCGGGCGAAGTTCGCCACCTCGTAGCGAACCAGCCCGGCCTCCCCCAGGATTGCCTCGGCGAGCGCGAAGGCCCGGGCCTCGCGGTCGGGGTTCTCCCGCAGGCCGGCGAGGGCGAAGGGGGTCCCGGGCTCGACGATCAGGGTGTAGGCGGAGACGTGGCCGACCCCCAGCCGGACGGCCTCCTTGAGGTCCCGCTCGGGGTCCTGGCCGGGCAGGCCGAGGATCAGGTCGATCGAGACCCGAAAGCCCGCGTCCAGGGCCTCCTCGATCGCGCGGTAGGCCCCCCGGGCCCGGTGGGCCCGTCCCAGGCCCCTCAGGACCGGGTCCTGGAAGCTCTGGACCCCGATCGAGAGCCGGTTGACCCCGAGGCTGCGGAGGAGGGCGAGGCGGCTCCGGTTCAGGGTGCCGGGGTTGGCCTCGAGGGTGACCTCGGCCCCCGCCTCCAGGGGCAGCCCCAGGGACAGGAGCCGGACGAGCTCGTCCTCCCGCAGGTAGCTGGGGGTGCCGCCGCCGTAGTAGAGCGTCCGGAGCGGCGTCCGCGCCGGGGCCAGGGCGCGGGCCTCGGCCTCGAGCCGCTCGAGGTAGGCCGCCACCGCCCCCCGGGTGCGCCGCACCGCGTGGAAGTCGCAGTAGGGGCAGATCGTCGGGCAGAAGGGGACGTGCACGTAGAGCGAGGTCACCGCCCCTAGCTTACGGAGGGGCGGTTCGTCCCGGGTCCGCTGGGATAGGCTTGGAGCCGTGCGCGTGGCGCTCACTAGACCGGAGGAGAAGGACGCCGCCCTGAAGGCCCGGCTGGCCGAGGCCGGGATCGAGGCGGTGAGCGTGCCGGTGGTCGCCTACCGCCGGATCGAGGAGGGCTACCGGGCCCTCGAGGCCGCCCTCGGCGAGCCTTGGGACTGGGTCGTCCTCACCAGCCCCGAGGCCGCCCGCTACTTCGTCGGGGCCTGGTTCCTGGCCGGCGCTCCCGAGCTCTCCCTGGCCGCGATCGGGGCCGGGACCCGGGCGGTGCTGGAGGGGCAGGGCCTCGAGGTCGCCTTCACCCCCCGCCGGGCGCTGGGGAGGATCCTCGCCGAGGAGCTCCCCGGCCCCGGCCGGGTGCTCTGGCCGACCTCGGCCCGGGCCGGCGACGCCCTCGCCCGGCGGCTTTCGGCCCGGGGGTTCGCGGTCCGCCGGATCGACGTGTACACCCTGGAGCCCCGGGTTCCCACCGACGACGAACGGGCCCGGGCGGCGGCGGTCGACGCGGTCGCCTTCGGTTCCCCCTCGGCGGTCGAGGCCTGGGCGGCGGCCGGGCTGCCCCGCCTGCCGGCCGCCTGCGTGGGGGAGGGGACCGCCCGGCGGGCCGAGGCCCTCGGCTTCGCCCCGGTGCGCTACCCCCGGGCCCCCGGGCTCTCCGGGTGGGTCGAGGCGATCCGGGCCCTCGGCGGGTCCGGCTAGGGACGATCCTCCCCCCGGGGGCGCCGGGGTCCGGTAAACTGGGGCCCGTGGCCGAGCCGCCCGTCCACCTCGTGGGCCTCTCCCACAAGACCGCCCCGGTGGGGGTGCGGGAGTGCGTGGCGGTGTCGGGGGAGCGGCGTTCCCTCCTCCTCGCCGAGCTTCGGGACGAGGCCGACGAGGCGGTGCTGGTCTCGACCTGCAACCGCTCCGAGCTCTACCTGGCCCGCCCCCGGCGGGACCCCGTGGCGATCTACGCCGACCGGCTGGGCCGGTTCCAGGCGCACCTCTACCGAAAGCGGGGGGCGGCCGCCCTGGCCCACCTCTTCCGGGTGGCCGCCGGACTCGACAGCCAGGTGGTCGGCGAGGCCCAGATCCTCGGCCAGGTGCGGGAGGCGCTCATGGCCGCCCGCCGGGCGCGGGCGACCGGGCCCCTCCTCGAGCAGGCCTTCCAGCGGGCCCTCTGGGTGGGCAAGCGGGCTCGCTCGGAGACCGCCATCGGGATCGGGGCGGTGAGCGTGGCCTACGCCGCCGTCGACCTCGCCCGTTCGGTCTTCGGCGACCTGGCCGGGCGCACCGCGTTGGTGCTGGGGGCGGGGGAGATGGCCGAGCTGGTGCTCACCCACCTGCGCGAGCTGGGGGTTTCCCGGATCCACGTCCTGAACCGCACCCGCGCCCGGGCCGAGCGGCTCGCCGCCCGCTTCGGCGGGGAGGCCTGCGGCATGGAGGACCTGCCCCGGGCCCTCGCCCAGGCCGACATCGTGATCGCCTCGGCCGCCGCCCCCCACCCGGTGGTGCGGGCCGAACGGGTGCGGCGGGTGCTGGCCCGGCGGCGACGGCCCCTTTTCCTGATCGACATCGGCCTGCCCCGCAACGTCGAGCCCGGGGTGGGGCGGCTGGCCGGCGCCTACCTCTACGACCTCGACGCCCTGGAGACCGTGGTGGCCCGGAACCTGGAGAGCCGCCGGGCCGAGCTGCCGCGGGTCGAGCGCATCGTCGGGGAGGGGGTGGCCGATTACCTCGAGTGGTACGCCGGCCACCGCGCCAAGGACCGCATCCGCCGGGTGCAGGAGGCGATCGAGGGCCTCTACCGGGAGGAGCTCGACCGGCTCTTCCGGGGTCCGCTGGCCGGGCTCGGCCCCGGGGAGCGGGCGGCGGTCGCCCGCCGGCTGCGGCGAGCGCTGGCCAAGGCCGAGCACACCCTGATCCTCCTGGCCAAGGACGAGCGGACGGCCGAGGGCCTCGAGCGCTACCTGCCGGCCCGATGATCCCCCTGCTCGTCGGCCTCGGGGTGCTGATCCTGGCGGCCTCGCTGGCCTTTTCCTGGCCCCGCACCGGGTTCGCCGCCCTGGCCTTTCTGCTCGCCCTCCTCGCCCACCTGGCCGCCACCCGGGAGCTCTTGGCCAGCCCCTTTCAGACCGCGATGCTCTTCGCCTCGGGGCTGGTGGGGCTGGGCCGGACCTACGCCTGGCGGCCCCGGCTCGGGCCCCTGGTCCGCGCGCTCTACGCCGCCGCCGCCCTGGTCGCCCTGCTCGGCCTCCACTACCTGGGGCGGGTCGCCGAGGGGCTGCCGCTTTGGATCCTGGTGCTCCACGTGGGGAGCTTCCTAATCGCCTACTCGGCCCTGACCCTGGCCTTCCTCTCGGCCCTTTTCGGCTACCGCCAGCACCTCGTCCTCAAGCGGGCCCCCTGGGCCGCCGCCCGGCGGCCGCCGCTGGCGGTGCTGATGGGCCTGGAGGAGCCCTACCTCCGGGCCGGCTACCTGGCCTACACCCTGGGGCTCTTCACCGGCATGGCCTGGGCCTTCCGGCTGTGGGGGGCGGCGCTCTCGTGGGACCCCAAGGAGGTCGCCACCCTGGTGGCCTGGGGGCTCTTTACCCTCAGGCTCCTGCTGCCGCCCTCGGCCCGGCCCGGGCTCCGGCTCTTCGTCTTCGCGCTGGCTTTTTTGGCGATGGCGGTCGCGTTCTTCGCGGCGCCCCTCTTCGGTGGCCGGCACCCGGTTTGATAGATATCAAGTTTGACTTGACAAAATGGAAAGTCATGCATTACAATTCTCCCATGGGGGTGCCGATGGGCGGGTTCGACGAGCAGGCCTGGCGGGAGGCGGTTCGGGAGCGGATCCGCTCGGCCGCCCGGGACTACCGCGCCGCCCAGGCCGACGTGCGGCTGCTGGAGGAGGCGGCCGGGCGGGCGCTGCTGGCCTTCTCCCGGCGGCTTGGCGCCCTGGCCCAGAGGCTTTTGGAAAGGGGGCGGCGGTGGCCGAGCTCGAGCGCATTCTGAGGCTGTTGAAGGAGGGCAGGATCGACCGCGAGGAGGCCGAGCGCCTGATCGCGGCGTTGGGGGAGGCGGCCCCGGCCGCCCGGGAGGCGGGGCGGCTTTTCCTCGACGTCGATCGCGCCGACGTGGTGGTGCGGCCGGCGCGGGGGGGCGAGGTCACCGCGGCAGCCCACGGCGAGGGCCGGCTGGAGCTGGAGCAGGAGGGCGGCGAGGCCCGGCTCCGCTTCCGGGCCGCGGGGGCGCGCGGGTTCGGCCCTATCCGCCTGGTCGGGCTGGGCGGGAAGGCGAGCCGCATCGAGGTCGGTCTTCCGGCCGGCTGGGGGGCGGTCTTGAAGCTGGGGATGGGGGCGTTCGAGGCCGGGGCCCTGGGGTTCCTCGAGGGCGAGGTGGGGCTCGGCACGGTGGCGGTCGAGGGGCTTTTGGGACTCGATCTCAAGCTCGGCAAGGGCCGGTTCTCGGCCGGGCTGGCCCTCGCCGAGGGGGAGCACCGGGTCGCCGTGGGCATGGGCGAGGTGGCGATCCGCCCGCTTCCGGGGGCGAGCTTCCGGGTCGAGGGCCGGGTGGGCACCGGGCGGGTGGAGGCCCGGGTCTTCGGCGAGGGGCGGGCGCGGCTTTTGGTCGAGATCGGGGTGGGCCGGCTGGAGGTGGGGGCGTGAGCGAGGAGCGCCGGCGGGTCCTTGCCATGCTGGCGGCGGGGCGGATCGGGGTCGAGGAGGCCGAGGCCCTCCTGGACGCGCTGGAGGAGGCGCGCCCCGCCGCCCCGTCGGAGCGGTTTTTGAGGGTCTCGGTGCGGAGCGAGGACGGCGACCGCCTGGAGTTCCGCCTGCCCCTGGCCCTTGCCCGGGCGGCCCTTTCCCTCCTCCCCGACCAGGCCCGGGCCCGCGTCCGGGCGCACGGGGTCGACCTCGAGGCCCTCCTTTCCGGCCCCGCCGGGCTGCCGAGCGGGAAGCTCGTCGACCTCCACGACGAGGACGGCAACGACGTGGTGATCGAGGTGGTGGGACCGTGAGACCCCCCGCGCCCTCGGTCTGCCCGGTCTGCGGCGACCGCCTGGAGGTCACCGGGCTCGCCTGCCCCAGCTGCCAGACCCGGATCGAGGGGCGGTTTTCGGTCAACGAGTTCGCCGCCCTGCCCCCCGACCAGCTCGAGTTCCTCCGGCTCTTCATCAAGGCCCGGGGGAACCTCAAGGAGCTGGAGCGGGCCCTGGGGGTCTCCTACCCCACCGTGCGGGCCCGCTTCGACGCCCTGCTCCGGGCCCTCGGCTACCAGGAGGCGGCCGACCTCGAGGCCGAGCGGCGGGCGATCCTCGACGCCTTGGAGCGCGGCGAGCTCACCCCCGAGGAGGCCGCCGAGCGGCTCCGGGCGCTGGCCCGCCGCTAGCCCTCGGGGTAGTCCCCGGGGGGTTGGGCGCGCTTGAGGGCCACGCTGAAGGTGGTCCCCCGGCCGGGCTCGCTCTCGACCCAGACCTCGCCCTCGGAGGCCTCGACGATCGCCTTGACGATGGCGAGCCCGAGGCCGCTGCCGCCCTTCTCGCGGTCGCGGGCCTTGTCGACCCGGTAGAACCGCTCGAAGAGGTGGGGGAGGTGCTCCTTGGGGATGCCGGGGCCGTCGTCGGCGACCTGGACGATCGCCCGCTCGCCGGGGGTGCGGACCCGCAGGGTGACCGTCCGGGCCCCGGCCTTGATGGCGTTGGAGACCAGGTTGGCGAAGACCTGGTGGAGCCGGTCGGGGTCGGCCAGGACCCAGACCTCGCCGGGGGGGAGCTCCAGCCGCAGCTCGCCGGCGAAGGTGGGGCGGAACTCCTCGACCACCTCGGCGAGGACCTGCCCCAGCGCCACCGGGCGGGGTTCGGTCCGCCAGGCCGACTCGCTTTCGGCGAGCTCCAGCAGGTCGCCGACCAGCTTCCGCATGCGCTCGCCCTCGCGGGCGATGACCTCGAGGCTCTCCATCTGCTGCTCGCTGGGGTGGGTGCGGCGCTTGAGGTAGCCGACGTGGCCCAGGATCGCGGTGATCGGGGTGCGGAGCTCGTGGGAGGCGTCGGCCAGGAACCGCCGCTGGGCCTCGAAGGCGTGCTCCAGCCGGGCCAGCATGCGGTTCAGGGCCCGGGCCAGGGTGGCCACCTCACCGGCCCCCTCGGGCTCGGGCAGGGGGGTGAACGAGCGGGCCGAGATCGCCTCGGCCTGGCGGGCGATCGCCTCCAGCGGCTTCAGGGTGCGGGCGACCAGGAGGTAGGCGAGCCAGCCCCCGATCAGCAGCACGAAGAGGGCGGTGGCGGCGTAGATCCGCACCAGCTGGTCGAGGGTGGCCTCGATCGGCTCGGTGGACTTGGCGACCAGCACCACCACCGGGATCCGCTCCAGGGGCGGCGGCCCCTGGGCCTCCAGCAGCGAGGCCCGGACCAGGAGCGGCAGGGGGGCGGCCTGCCCCCGGGGCAGCTCGGCCCGGGCCCAGAGCACCCGCTGCCTCAAGAGCTCGGCGTAGGCCCGGGGGCTGAGCCTGAGGCGCTGGCCGCCGAGGGCCGGGCTCCTGACCAGCGGCACCGCCTGGGCCAGGTCGGAGGGCTTCAGGGGCGGAAGGGCGAGCACCACGTCGACCTCGGCGTAGACGGTGGGGGGGAGGGCGGCCTCCAGCAGGCTCTTGCCCCCCCGGTTCACCAGCCGCACCACCTGGCCGAGGGCGTCGTCGAGCTCGTTCTTGAGGCCCTGGTAGAGGTAGCGGGCCAGCAGCGAGTAGACCGCCAGGCCCATGAACAGAAGGCTCGCGGCCAGCAGGGTGAGGGTGAGGAGGGTGATCCGGGTGCGGAGGGTCATGGGGTTGGCCCGTGGCTCGTGGCGGGCAGCTCGTGGGAGGTCCTCACCACAGGCCACCGGCTACAGGCCACGAGCTAGTCCTCTCGTAAAACGTACCCCACCCCGCGCACCGTGTGGATCAGGCGCCGCTCGCCGCCGGCCTCGAGCTTTTTCCGCAGGTAGCCGATGTAGACGTCGACCACGTTGGAGCCGCCCTGGTAGCCGGGCCAGACCTTCTCCTCGATCTCGAAGCGGGAGAAGACCTTGCCGGGGTTGGAGGCGAGCAGCTCGAGGAGCTCGAACTCCTTGTTGGAGAGCTCGACCCGCCGCCCGCCCCGGAAGACCTCGCGGCCCTCGAGGTTGATGATCAGGTCGGCCACCCGGATCTCGCCGGTGATCGCCGGGGTCACCCGGCGGAGGTGCGCCCGGACCCGGGCCAGGAGCTCCTCGATGGAGAAGGGTTTCACCAGGTAGTCGTCGGCCCCGGCGTCGAGGCCCTCCACCTTGTCCTCGACCCGGTCCTTGGCGGTGAGGATCAGGATGGGGACGTTCGAGGTCTTGCGGATGATCCGGGCGACCTCGAGGCCGTCCTTGGCCGGCAGCATCAGGTCGAGGATCACCAGGTCGGGGTTCTTCTCCCGGAACTTGGAGAGGCCGGTGACCCCGTCGTAGGCGACCTCGGTGCGGTAGCCCTCGGCCTGGAGCTCGAGCTCCAGGAAGCGGGCGATGTCCTTCTCGTCCTCGATAATTAGGATCAAAGGGGCATCCATGCCCCAATGGTATCACATGAGAACGTAGGTTTCTCATGTGAAAGTAAGGGATGGTACAATCGCCGCGAAGGGAAGTGAGCCGATGGCACGCCTGCGCACCCTGGCGGTTCACGCCGGGCAACACCCCGACGAAGCGACCGGCGCCCTCACCACCCCCATCTACCAGACCTCGACCTTCGCCTACGGCGGCTTCGACCGGGGCCGCCGCCTCTTCGCCGGGGAGGAGGAGGGCTACGTCTACACCCGGGTGCAAAACCCCACCACCCGGGCCTTCGAGGCGAAGCTCGCCGCCCTCGAGGGCGGCGAGGCGGCGGTGGCCTTCGCCAGCGGGATGGCGGCGATCGCCGCGCTGGTCCTCACCCTGCTTCGGCCCGGTGACGAGATCGTCTACCTGGGGCCCCTCTACGGCGGCACCGAGGGGCTTTTCTACGACCTCGTCCGGGCCTACGGGATCGCGGTCACCGACGCCACCGACCGCCCCCTGGCCGAGGCGGTGGGGCCGGCGACCCGGATGATCTACGTCGAGACCCCGGCGAACCCCACCCTCCGGATCCACGACCTGCGCGAGGTCGCCCGCTTCGCCCGGGCGCGGGGGATCGTCTCGGTGGCCGACAACACCTTCGCCACCCCGGTCCTCACCCGGCCGCTGGCGTTGGGAATCGACCTGGTGGTTCACTCGGCGACCAAGTACCTCTCGGGCCACGGCGACGTGGTGGCCGGGGCGGTGGTGGGGCCCCGGGAGCGGCTGGAACCCCTGCGGGCCGAGGGCCTCCGCCACCTCGGCGGGGTGCTGAGCCCCTTCGACGCCTTCCTGCTGCTCCGGGGGATGAAGACCCTGCCCCTTCGCATGGCCGCCCACGCCGAGGGGGCGATGCGGGTGGCCCGGTTTTTGAAGGAGCACCCGGCGGTTCGCCGGGTGTTCTACCCCGGCCTGGAGGACCACCCCGGCCACGCGATCGCCGCCCGGCAGATGGACGCCTTCGGCGGCATGGTGGCGCTGGACTTGGGCAGCGAGGCGGCGGCCCGGGCCTTCCTCGACGGCCTCACCCTCTTCGCCCAGGCGGTGAGCCTGGGCGACGTCGACTCGCTGGCCACCCACCCCTACTCGACCACCCACCAGCTGGTCGACGAGGCGGTGCGCCGGCGCCAGGGGGTGACCCCCGGTTTGGTCCGGCTCTCGGTGGGCCTCGAGGACCCCGAGGACCTGATCGAGGACCTGGCCCAGGCGCTCGCCAACGTGCCCCGCGCGGTCGCCGGTTAGACCGCCGGGTAGCGGGGCTCGCCGCCGGCGAGCACGGCCAGGAGGTCGCCCACCACCATCTCTGCCATCCGCCGGCGGGTGGGGCGGTCGGCCGAGCCGATGTGGGGGGTGACCACCGCCCGCGGGTGGCGGGCCAGGGGGTGGTCGGCCGGCAGCGGCTCGGGGTCGGTGACGTCGAGCCCGGCGGCGAAGAGGGGCCCCTCCTCCAGCGCCCAGAGCAGGGCCTCGGTGTCGACCACCCGGCCCCGGGCGGTGTTCACCAGCACCGATCCGGGCTTCATCCGGGCCAGGCGGTCGCGGTCGAAGAGCCGGTCGGTTTCCCGGGTCAGGGGGACGTGGAGGCTCACGAAGTCGGCCTCGGGGAGGGCCGCGTCGAGCAGCCCGACCCGAACCGCCCCCAGGGCGGCCTCGGCCTCGGGCTTGGGGTGCCGGCTGGCGTAGAGAATCCGCATGCCGAAGCCCCGGGCCCGTCGGGCGACGGCCTGGCCGATGCGGCCGAAGCCCACCACCAGCAGGGTGGCGCCGTGGACCGGGGGGCCGAGGAGGAGCTCCGGTCCCCAGCAGCGCCACGCCCCCGAGCGCACCCGGTCCTGCCCCTCGACCACCCGTCGCGCCGCCGCCAGGAGCAGGGCGAAGGCGAGGTCGGCGGTGGCCTCGGTGAGCACCCCGGGGGTGTGGGTGACCCGGATTCCCCGGGCCCGGGCGGCCTCGAGGTCGATGTTGTTGACCCCCACCGCGTACTGGGCGATGACCCGGAGGGAGGGGCCGGCGGCGTCCATGACCTCGGCGTCGATGGGGTCCTCCAGAGTGGTCACGATCCCCGCCGCCCCCGGCACCGCCTTGAGGAGCTCGGGCTTGGGCGGGGGGCAGGCGCCGGGCCAGACCTCCAGGTCGTGGCCGGCCTCCCTCACCCGTTCGAGGGCGTTTCCCGGGAGCCTTCGGGTCGCGTATACCTTCGCCATGGCCCGAGCATAGCCCGGAGCTCGGCCGGGCGGGGCCGTTGCCGGAGGGCCCGCGCGAGCACCCGGCGGCAGGGTTCGGGCTCCTCCAGGCAGACGGCCAGGGCGCGGCCGGTGAGGGCCAGGGCCTCGCTCCAGCCGACCGGCCGGGGGTGGGCGAGCGGCAGGGCGGCGAGGGCGCCGGCCCAGGCCGTCGCCCGTTCCAGCGCCTCGGGGTCGGCCTCGGCCAGGGCGGCGGTCCAGAGGCCGTTGGCGAGGAGCTCGTCGGCCCAGCGGGCGCCGGCCAGGAGCCCCCGCCCGGCCGCCAGGGCGTGGGCGTACTCGTGGCCGCTGGCCAGGTCCACCAGCTCCTCGACCGGGCCCGGCGGCGGCACCCCGGCCTCGGTGAGGGCCCCGAGCAACCGGAAGCGAAGCCGTTCGGGCACGTCCCTGGGGGCGTAGACCGCCGGCTCGCCCCGAACCCGGGCGGCGGGGTAGCCGTAGGGCAGGGGGAGCCGTTCGCGCCAGTCGGGCTCGGCGAGCACGTAAAGGGTTACCCGCGGCCAGCCCCCGGGTCCGAAGGCGGCCTCGACCCCCCTTCGCACCCGCTCGAGGTAGTCGCGGAGCCCCCGCGCCTTGAGGAGGGCCGGCGGCGAGGCGTAGGTGGGCAGGGCGGGGTGGGGCAGGTGGGCTAGGGCCATAGCACCCGGAAGGGGACCGCCGGAAAGCCGGCGACCGCCCCCGCCTCCTCCCCGGCGTGGATCAGGTAGCCGGCCGCCAGCCGCTCGCCGAGGCGGTTTCGCAGCCAACCGAGGCCGCCGAGGTCGGCCTCGGCGGGCCGGCGGGCGGGGCTTAGGGCGAAGGCGAGGAGGCGCCCGTCCGGCCGCTTAAGGAGCAGGTCGACGACCCGGCCGGCGTAGCTCCGCAGGTGGTAGGGCCGCAACCCGGCGAAGCCGGCGTGGCGGAGGAGCTCGAGCAGGACGAAGAGCCGGAAGGCCCGCTCGCGCCAGCCGGGGTAGCGGGTCCCGGTCAGGTGGCCGGCCAGCCCGGTGTCGAAGAGCGCGAGCCGGGGCTGGCGGGCGAGCCCTTTGAACCCCGCGGGGGCCCAGGCCGGTAGGCGGAGCAGCCAGCCCCGGCCCTCCAGCCGGTCCAGCGCCCGTTCCAGCCCGAGGTAGCTGCGGCCGAGCTCCTGGGCCCAGCGGGTCTTGTTCAAGAGCGCCGGCCCCTCGCGGGCCAAAAGGGCCAGGAGGGGCCGCTCGCGCTCGGCCTCCTTGGTCCGGGCCCGGCCGCCTAGGACGCTCAGGTAGGTCCGCCACCACTCCTCGCGGTCGTCCCGGGCGAGGTCCTTAAGCTCGGGCAGCCCCCCGGCCCGGTAGGCGGCCTCCCAGCTCTCCGGCGGCGGCCCCGAGGGGGGCTCGGCGAGGCGCTCGAAGAGGTCGAAGCAGGCCCCGCCCCGCTCGGCCAGGGAGAGGGGGTGGAGGGTGAGCACGGCGGCCCGCGCCTGGGGCGAGCGGATCAATCGGGCCAGCGCCGCCGGCACCGACCCCGCCGTCACCAGCACCGACCCCGCCGGGAGGCCGGCCTCGGCCCGGCGGCGGACCGCGTGGGCCAGCCCGGGGAGGTGCTCCAGGCCGTCGAGCACCGCCGGCAGCCGCAGCCCCCCGACGAAGGCCTCGAGGCCCCGCCGGGCCCGGGCCTGGGTCTCGGGGTGGGCGAGGTCGTGGTAGCTCGCTCCCCGCCGGCGGGCGAGCGCGCGGACCAGGGCGGTCTTGCCCACCCGGCGGGCCCCCAGCAGCACCACCACCGGGTGGCGTCCGAGGGCCCGCACCAGCCGGTCCCGCAGGCAGCGGGGATGCATGGGGGTCATTGTATCCGGCTCAGATCACCTCGCGCAGGCCGAGCGCCCGGCTGCGGCGGCGGAGCTCGGCCCTAAGCTCGGCGTGCTCGGGCCGCCGGAGGGTGGGGTCCTCCGCCAGGATCGCCTTGGCCACCCGGCGGGCGGCCTCGATGATCTCGGTGTCGCGGGCGAGCTCGCCGACCCTCAGCTCGGGGAGGCCCGACTGGCGGGTGCCCCTCAGTTCGCCGGGGCCCCTGAGTTTCAGGTCCATCTCGGCGACGTAGAAGCCGTCGGTGCTCTCCTCCAGGATCCTAAGGCGCCGCATCGTCTTCTGCGAGGCCTCGCCGGCGATCAGCACGCAGTAGCCCTGGGCGTCGCCCCGCCCCACCCGGCCCCGGAGTTGGTGGAGCTGGGCGAGGCCGAAGCGCTCGGCGTTCTCGACGATCATCAGGGTGGCGTTGGGCACGTCGACCCCCACCTCGATCACGGTGGTGGAGACCAGGAGGTCGAACTCGCCGCGTCGGAAGGCCTCCATCACCGCGTCCTTCTCGGCCGGCGGCATGCGGCCGTGCAACAGCCCGATCCGGACGTCGGGGAGGAGCCGCTCGACCTCGGCCTTGAGCGCCTTGGCGGCCTTGACCTCGGCGAACCGCTCGGAGGCCGACGCCTCGATCATCGGGGCCACCACGAAGACCTGGTGGCCCTTTTCGATCTCCCTTTGGGCGAAGGCGTAGGCCTGGGCGCGGTGGCGGGCCGGCAGGACCTTGGTCCGCACCGGGGTGCGGCCGGGCGGGAGCTCGTCGAGGACGCTGGTCTCCAGGTCGCCGTAGATCGTGAGGGCCAGCGAGCGGGGGATCGGGGTGGCGGTCATCACCAGCACGTCGGGCCGACCCTGCAGGAGGGCCCTCCGCTGCAGCACCCCGAAGCGGTGCTCCTCGTCGATCACCGCCAGGCCGAGCTCCCGAAACCGCACCCCCTCCTGGATCAGGGCGTGGGTGCCCACCACCACGTCGGCCTCGCCGGCGGCGATCCGGGCCCGGGCCCGGTCCTTCTCGCCCTCGCTCATCGAGCCCACCAGGAGCTCGACCCGAACCCCCAGGGGGGCGAGGTAGCGGAGGAGGTTTTGGAAGTGCTGCTTGGCGAGGACCTCGGTGGGGGCCATCAACGCCCCCTGCCGGCGGTTTTGGACCGCGACGAAAAGGGCCAGGGCGGCGACCACCGTCTTGCCCGAGCCGACGTCGCCCATGAGCAGCCGCGCCATCTGGCGGTCGGAGCGCATGTCGGCGAGGATCTCGGCGATCGCCCGTTGCTGGGCGCGGGTGAACGCGAAGGGCAGGTTCTCCCGAAACGCCTCCAGCCACTCCTCCCGGACCTCGAAGACGTGGCCCACCAGGGCGCTCTGGCCCGACTGGATCATCACCCTGAGCTCGAGGAAGAGGTATTCGTCGAACTTGAGGCGCTTGAGGGCGGGCTCGATGGCGGCCTCGTCGGGGGGAAAGTGGTAGTGGGGGAGGGCCGCGCGGAGCGGAAGGAGGTTCTCCCGCTCGCGGATCCCCTGGGGCAGGGGGTCGGGCAGGGGGGAGGCGAGCCGGAGCCCCCGCCAGACCTGGCGCCTCAGCCAGGCCTGGCTGATCCCCTCGGTGCTGGGGTAGATGGGAACGATGCGGCCGGTGGAGAGGGACTCCCCCTCTTCGGGCTCGAAGTGCTCGACCATGAGGGTGCGGGTCCGCCCTCGGCGGGCGACCTTGCCGGTGACCACCAGGGTCTCGCCCTCCTTGATCTGCTTCAGCACCCAGGGCTGGTTGAACCAGACCGCGGTGAGGCCGTACCCCAGGGGGTCGGCGAGCCGGACCTCGACGAGCTGCAGGCCCTTCTTGGGGGTGCGGACCAGGCGTTTTTCCCGCACCCGGCCCTTGACCGTGACCCGGGCCCCCTCTTTGAGGAGGCGGAAGGCGGGGAGCACCCGCCGGTCCTCGTGCCGGCGGGGGAGGTGGTAGACCAGGTCCCAAAGCGTCCGGAGGCCGAGCTTGGCGAGCCGGGCCGCCGCCCGCCGACCGAGGGGGGTCTCGGCGAGCGGGGCCTCGAGCGGGCGGCCCCCGCCCCGGGGGGGCGCCGCCGGCTCCTCCTGGAGTTCCGGGGCCTCGGCCTCGACCCCGAGGAGCCTTAACGCCTCGACCAGGCGCCGGCAGCGCTCCTCCTGGGACAGGCGGCGGTAGCCGAGGAGGAGCCCGAGGAGTTCGGGCCGGCCCTTGGCCAGGTTCTTGACCAGCCGCTCCAGCCCCCCGGCCACCACCCGGTCCCGGCAGCCGTCCTCGAGTTCGCGGAGGAGGGGGCGGAGGAGGCGGTTCACCAAACCCAAGTCTACGGGTGGCCGAACCCGGGGTTCCCGGTCGTCTCCTTCGACGAGGCGGCGAGCCGATCGTGGCGAGAGGCCCCAGTGCGTTTTTCGGCAACGACCCAGGCAAGCGCGAGGAAAGCGACGTGAAGGGGTTCGACCTGGGGCACCGGGAACCACGCCAAGTAGTAGAGGAAGAGGGCGGCCAGCCCCCCGAAGAGCAGCCAATCTCCCAGTCTCGATCGGTCCGCCCACTGTCTGCGAAGAAAGGCCACGAGCGGCCCCCAAAAGAGCGCCAGCCACAGCAGGGCAGCGATCACCCCGTAGTCCACCGCTCGGTCGAGAAAGAGGTTGTGGGCTTTATCCAGGTAGTAACGGTAGATGATCTTCTTCTGCTTGCCGGGCTCGGGGTAGTTTTTCAGCTCGACCAGGAACGCGCGCGAGCGCGGGGGATCCTTGGCGTTGAAAAGGGGCCGAACGTTCAGGACTTCGGTCTCGGGGGGCCAACCGTATTCGAGTCGATACTCCTTCAACAGTTCGCGAATTGGCACATCGGACATGAGACCTAGGAGGAAACCATCGGGGCCGGCGCCGATGAACGGTTGCCCCGGGGTCTTGACCAGCACCTGGCCGGCTAGACGCCAGATCATTAGCCGGGTGATGCCGGTGTGGGGGTTGGCCAGCGAGCGCGCGAACCCGAGGCGGTTCGGAATCAGGGGGGTGAGCACCAGGCTACCAAGCAGGAAGACGGTCAGGAGAACCACCGGTTCCCGCCTGCGCAACAAGGCGATCAGCGCTGCAAGCACAAGGGCGATGGCGAGGGTGGTGGATTTGTTGGTGGTCACTCCGATGCCGATGCTTATCCAAAGGGTTAGGGCCAGCCAGAGCCAGGTATGCGCTTGCCGGCGATAGGCCCACCAAGCGGCGGAAAAGAACGAGGCGAGCAACAGCCCCGCGGCCATTCCTGGGTGCCCGACCGTTCCCACGGTCACCGGGTAACTTCCGTTTATGTAGTAGTTTCCGATGAAGTCGTAACCCAGCCGCTGGAGCACCAGCACCAAGGTCTCGATGCCGCCGACCGCGGCTAGGATACCGAGGAAGCGGGGTCCGGCCTGCGGTACCCGCAGGAAGACCAGGTAGGCGAGTGTCGCCCAGAGACCGAGGCTCACCTGGTAGAGCACCCCGTCCATCCGGCCCACCCCGCCTAATAGCTTGTAGTTCCAATCGTCTTCGGCCAGGAGGGCGCTGGCGAGGACGGCAAGCAGGTAAAGCCCCCACAGCCAGAGGAAGGGCTTGCGGCGGTCGAGACCGAGATCCCGCCAAGCTAGCAGCCCCAGGACGCCGACTCCGAGGAGCCAAAGGATCCTCGGGAGGATCCAGGCGTACTCGGGGGGGACGCCGATCTGGGAAATGGTCGCGGTGAGCCCCGACTCCAATGCGACTGCTTGGGTACCCTGCACGCCGCGGGGCAACCCGATACCGATGAGGAAGGGCAGGAGGGCGGTGGTGAGGTAGAGGAGCCCGGGGCCCATGCGGGTGCCGGCCGGGGGCGGGGGGTTTGGGCGTTGGTTCATGGCTTTGGAAAGTGTATCCCGGGCCGCGACCGGCCCGGGACGTTTTTGGGCCAGGGGCCCTCAGTAGACTGCGGTGAAGGTCCGGCTGTTAACCGAGGTGACGGTGACCGTCGAGCGGCCGGTGGCGGCGTCGTAGGAGATCGAGCAGCTTTGCACCGCCTTCGGATAGGACGAGGGCGCACCCTCCGAGACCAGAGCGCTGTCGGTACAGCTGGTGATGCCGGTGATCGAGGTGCCAGCGGTGTCGGCCGCGGCCAGCCAGGTGGCCACCTGCCGGGCGTAGGCCTGGGCGGCGGTGTCGTTGGCCCGCTTGCGGGCGTTCAGCACGTTGGGGATCAGCACCGCGGCCAGGATGGCGATGATCGCGATGACGATCAGGAGCTCGATCAGCGTGAAACCTTGGGTCCGGTTCTTCCTCATATTCCCTTACCTCCTTCTTGGGCCGCCGATCAGGTATGGATCTCCGGCCGGCCCCGTTGAGTGCGTGACCCCTATCGGGTCAACCTGAGTTTAGGGCCGGGCGTGATCCGGGAACACCCCCAAATGGGGGGTCCCAAATGGGGGGTCGGGGCGGCCGCGGCGAGGGTCCTCAGCCCCTCCAGGCGGGCCTTTTTCGACCGACCCCGAGGGCGCTCCGGCGGGGTTGGCCTTGGCCAAGGGCGCCGCCGGGGGCCGCTGATCGCCGGCCGGTGGGCTTCGCCTCCGGGGGCATTCCCTTGGCTTCGGCTTGGGTCTTTCCCAACCCGGGCCGCTCAGGGGGCGCCCGACAACGGTTTCTCTGGCAAAATGCCCCCGTGGGCTACCTCTTCATCCTGGCGGCGGCGGCGCTTTGGGCCCTGATCGGGCCGGTGGCCAAGTACGCCTTCACCGCCGGCCTCGACCCCTTCGGGGTCGCCTTCTACCGGGCCCTGATCGGGGGCGGGTTCTTCCTCCTCCACGCCCTCCTTCGCCGCCGGCTCCGCCTCGACCGGAGGGCCCTTTTGCCGGTGGGGCTCTTCGGGGCGGTGGGGGTGGCGGGGTTTTACGCCAGCTACCAGTTCGCGGTGGCCTACGGCGGGGCCGCCCTGGCCTCGGTGCTCCTCTACACCGCCCCCGCCTGGGTGGCGGCGATGAGCGCGCTTTTGCTCGAGGAGCCGCTGGACCGGCCGAAGCTCCTGGCGGTGGGGCTCACCCTGCTCGGGGTCCTCCTCCTGGCCCGGGGCGCCGGCGGCGAGCTCCGGCTCACCCTGCTGGGGGTGGCCTTCGGGCTCCTCTCGGGGTTCGGCTACGCCCTTTACTACCTCTTTGGCAAGGTCTACTTCGCCCGTTACCCGGCCGAGGCGGTCTACGCCCTGGCCCTGCCGGTGGGGGCGCTGGTGCTCCTTCCCTTCGGCGGCCACCCGGCGCCGGCGGCGGCCTGGGGGCCGCTCTTCGTGATCGGGTTCGCCTCCACCTACCTGGCCTACGCCCTCTACGCCGCGGGACTGGTGCGCCTCGAGGCCACCCGCGCCAGCGTGGTCGCCACCCTGGAGCCGGTGCTCGCCTCGCTCTTCGCCTACCTCTGGTGGGGGGAGGCCTTCCGGCCGGCCGGCTACCTCGGGGCCGGGCTGGTGCTGCTGGCGGTGCTGCTGGTGGTCCTCCGGCCTAGACGGCGATGAAGTCGCGCCAGTCCTCGGGGAACTCCCGGCCCGAGAGCCCCAGCACGATCACCTCGTAGTAGCCGGGCGCCCGCGGTTCCTTCAAAAGGCGCATCCCGGCCTCCTCGGGGGTGCGGTTGCCCTTTTTCGCGTTGCAGGCTTTGCAGGCGGTGACCAGGTTCTCCCAGGTCGTCCGGCCCCCGCGGCTTTTAGGGACCACGTGGTCGAGGGTGAGCTCGACCCCGCTCCGCCCGCAGTACTGGCAGGTGTAATGGTCGCGGCGAAAGACGTTCTTCCGGGAAAGGGCGAGCCGCCCGTTGGGGCGGCGCACCATCCGGTAGAGCCGCACCACGCTGGGCACCGGGTAGGGCCGGCTGGGGGTATGGAGCACCTCCCCCGAGGGGCTCACCACCTCGGCCCGCCCCGAGAGCACCAGCACCACGCCCCGGCGGACGGTGGTCAGCCCGAGCGGTTCGTAGCCGGCGTTTAGGACCAGGATGCGGGGGGCGTCGAGGTTCACCTCGCGCCCCACTATACCCCGGGGGACTTAGTGATAGCATTCCCCTAGCGATGGCGTTGATCGTTCAAAAATACGGCGGCACCAGCGTCGGCGACCTCGACAAGATCGAGAAGGTGGCCAAGCGGATCGCCCACTACCGGGAGAAGGGGCACCGCCTGGCGGTGGTGGTGAGCGCGATGGGGAAGACCACCGACGAGCTCATCAGCCTGGCGAAGCGGGTCAACCCCCGTCCGAACCCCCGCGAACTCGACATGCTCACCACCACCGGTGAGCAGAAGTCGGCGGCGCTGCTGGCGCTCAAGCTCCAGGCCATGGGGATCCCGGCCAAGAGCTTCATCCAGCACCAGATCGGGATCACCACCGACGGCCGCTACACCAACGCCCGGATCGTCGAGGTCAACCCCGCCGGCATCCAACGGGCCCTGGACGAGGGGAAGGTGGCGGTGATCGGCGGCTTCATGGGCACCACCCCGGAGGGGGAGATCACCACCCTGGGTCGGGGCGGCTCGGACACCACCGCGGTGGCGATCGCGGCCGCGCTGGGGGCCCGGGAGGCCGAGATCTTCACCGACACCGAGGGGGTCTACACCACCGACCCCCACCTCATTCCCGAGGCCCAGAAGCTCCCCTTTATCGGGTACGACCAGATGCTGGAGATGGCCGCCCTGGGGGCCCGGGTGCTCCACCCCCGGGCGGTCTGGTACGCCAAGCGCTTCGGGGTGCGCTTGCACGTGCGTTCGAGTTTTTCCTATAACCCCGGAACCATCGTGGCGGAGGAGGGCAGCATGAAGCTTCAGCGACCGGTGACCGGAGCGGCCCTGGACCTGGGGCACGCCGAGATCGGCCTGGTGGGGATTCCCGACCAGCCGGGGATCGCCGCCCGGGTCTTCGAGGCCCTGGCCGAGGCCGGGGTGGCGGTGGACATGATCATCCAGGGGGTGCCGGGCCACGACGAGAGCCGCACCCAGATGGCCTTCACCGTGCCCAAGGACTACGTGGAGGACGCGGTGGACGCGCTCCGGCCGGTGCTAAAGGAACTCGGCGGCGAGCTCACCGTGAACCCTAAGATCGCGAAACTCTCCATCGTGGGGGTGCAGCTCGCCAGCACCCCGGGCATCCCCGCCCAGATGTTCCAGGCGGTCTCGCGGGTGGGGGCCAACATCCACATGATCGCCACCAGCGAGGTGCGGGTGAGCGTGATCATTGACGAGGCCTACGCCGAGGAGGCCCTCCGGGCGGTGCATTCGGCCTTCCAGCTCGATCAACCCCTGCCCCAGGGGGAGGGCGCATGAACAAGGTCTTCTACGCCTGGGACGACATCCTGGAGCACGCCCGGATGCTTTTGAAGCGCCTGGAGGACCAAGAGTTCGACGCCCTCCTGGCGGTGACCCGGGGGGGGATGGTGCCGGCGGCGCTGTTGGCCGAAGCGCTGGGGATTCGGAACGTGCTCTCGGCGGCGGTGATGCTCTACGAGGGGGAGGAGCGCCGGCACGAGGAGCCCCACTTCCTGCAGTTCCCGGTCGATGCCCTGGTCCTCGACCGCCGGGTGCTGATCGTCGACGACGTCTGGGACTCGGGCCGCACCGCGGTGGCGGTGCGCGAGCGGGTGCGGGCCGCCGGGGGTATTCCCGAGGTGGCGGTGCTCCACTTCAAACCGGAAAACAACGCTTTCCCCGGCGACGGTCCCGACTACTACGCGATCGAGACCGGCGACTGGATCGTCTACCCCTGGGACCCCGAGGCCTGGGTTCGCTAGCCCGGTGCTATACTCGGCCCCGTGTACGGCATCCTGGCCTGGCCTCCCGACGCCCTCCGGGAGTGGATGGAGGAGCTGGGAAGAAAACACGGGGTCCAGGGCTACGGACCGCCGCACCTGAACCTCCGCCAGCCCTTCAAGTGGCGTTGGAGCCAGGAGGCGCTCCGCCGGGGGGTCGAGGGGATCCTCCGGGGGCACGCGCCCTTTCGGGTCAAGCTCGGCGACTGGCGGACCTTCAACTCCGGAGTGGTCTACCTGCGGGCCTACGGGGGCTCGGCCTTCGACCGCCTGCACAAGGCGCTGGAGCCGCTCGCCCCGCCCGAGGCCGAGATCGAGGGGCCCTCGTACATCCCCCACTTCACCCTGGCCCTGGGCCTTTCGCCGGAGGAGGCCGAGGCCCTGGCCCGGAAGCTCCCGCCCCCGCCGATCGGGTCGTTCACCGTCAAGGAGGTCGCCCTGGTCGAGGACGAGGACGGCGGCGACCTGATCGAGCTGGCCCGGTTCCCCCTGGGCCTGCCGGAAAAAGATTAGAGGGCGCGCGAAGCGCCCCCTAAAGGCCGCAGACGAGCGGGCCCGCCTACGCCTTCTTGTAGCGCAGGTACCAGCGCTTGAACTCGGCGTACTCGTCCTTCCTCGCCGCGTCCTCCTTGACCTCGCCGAGGGTGGCCGGCGGCGGCACGATGGCGGGCTCGCCGGGCTGCCAGTTGGCCGGGGTGGCCAGCCCGGTCTTGTCGGTGAACTGCAGGGCGTCGACGAAACGGAGGATCTCGTCGATGTTGCGGCCGGTGGAGAGCGGGTAGTAGAGGATGCCCCGGATGATCTGCTCGGGGTCGATGATGAAGACCGCCCGCACCGCCGCGGTCTCGGCCTGGGCCGGGTGGATCATGCCGTACTTCTTGGCCACCTTCATGTCGAGGTCGGCGATCACCGGGAAGTCGATCGTCACCCCGCTCATCTCCTCGAGGTCCTTCACCCAGGCCAGGTGGCTGTAGATCGAGTCGATCGAGAGCCCGATCAGCTGGACGTTGCGCTCGGCGAACTCCTTCTGCCGCTTGGCGAAGGCCATGAACTCGGTCGAGCAGACCGGGGTGAAGTCGGCCGGGTGGGAAAAGAGCACCACCCACTTGCCCTTGTAGTCCGAGAGCTTGATGATTCCCTTGGTGGTCTTGGCCTCGAACTGGGGGGCGGGTTCGCCGATCCTCGGCAGGCTGGGCAGGGTTTCGGTTTGGGTCTCCTTGACTTCCATAATCATTACACCTCCGATACCTAGGATAGGTATCCCACCCCCGGCTGTCAACCCGGGAGGCCCTAGACTAAGGGGCGTCATGCGCTGGTTGGAGGGCCCCCCGGGACCGACCGAGGCCCGGCTCTTGGAGCGGGCGCGGGGCTATAGGGGCGCCCTCTGGTGGATCAGCCTGCCCGCCCAGCGGCGCTACTTCCTCTGGCGGCTGGGGCAGGGCGGGGCCCGGCTCGGGGTCGCCGCCCTTCACTTCCAGCGGGTCTACTACCAGGCGGTCACCGAGGCCGGCGGGCTCCGGCCGGTGCTCGGCCGGGGCGGCCGGATCGCCCGGGTGGCGGCGGCCTACCGGGCGGCGTTCGACCGCGCCCCCTCGGCCGGCGAGGCGGTGCTCTTCACCCGGGGGATCGCCGAGGCGAAGCGGCACGGCCTCGGCCCCGAGGCGCTGCCGGAGTGCCGGGGCGATCGCGAGGTCGCCCGCTTGCGCGAGGTCTACCGCACCTACGAGCGGGCCAAGGAACGGGAGGGGGTGTGGGACGCCGACGACGTGCGGCTGGCGGCGGTGCGGCTGGCCGAGGCCGGGCGGGTGCGGGGGCCGGAGGCGGTCTTCGTGGCCGGGTTCTTCCGGCTTTTGCCCCTCGAGGCCCGCTTCCTCGCCGCCCTGGCCGACCAGGGCACCGAGGTCTGGGCCACCCGGCCGGCCCCGGCCAGGCCCCGGGCGGTCCGGGCCTTCCGGGCCGAGAACCCGGCCGCCGAGCTCCGCTGGGCCCTGTTCTCGATCCTCAAGGACATCGAGGCCGGCCTCCCCGCCAGCGAGATCGCCCTGGTGGTCCCCGAGATCCGCCTGCCCCAGGTCGAGCTGCTGGCCCGGGAGTACGGCCTCTACCTGATGCGCGAGGTGCCCCGGGCCCTGGCCGAGACGCCGGCGGGCCGGGCGGCGCTGGCGCTGGCCCGGTTTCACGAGCACCCCACCCCCGAGGGGCTCTTCTTCTTCCCCGAGCTCCGGCCCCTGGCCGAGGCCGCCCTGGCCCGGGGGCTTTCGGGCCGGGCGGCGCTCGCCAAGCTCGCCGGGGAGCTGGGGCTTGGGCCCGCCCTGGAGGCGGCGCTCGCCGCCCTGGCGCCGGGTCCCGACCTGGCCGAGCGGGTCCTCGCCCGCCTCGAGGCCGAGCCCGGCGAGGCCGAGCTCCTCACCCGGCTCTGGCGGGAGGCCCTCGAGGCCGACCCCGAGGCCCCCGAGCCCTGGTGGGAGGCGCTCATCCGGGCCCAGTCGCTCTACCGCCCCGCCCCCCTGGGGGTGGCCCTCCTCGGCCCCCAGGCGGCGGTGGGCCGCCGCTACCGGAAGGCCTACGTCCTCTCGGCCAGCGAGGGCCGCTACCGCCTGGGCGAACGGGAGGACTACTTCTTTCCCGAGGACTGCCGCCGGGCGGGGGGGCTCACCCCCCGGCTCGCCGGCGACGACCGCTGGCTCCACCAGGCCCTTTTGCACCTGGGCGAGGAGGTCTGGCTCAGCTACCCCGAGACCGAGGGGGGCGAGGTGTTGAGGCCCGAGCCGGCGCTCTTTGACGGGTGCCCGGCCGAACCGGTGCCGGGGCTCTTCCCAAGCCGCCACCTCCGCCGGGGCGGGGCCGGCTACCGCCGCGAGCTCGGCGGGCTCGACCTGCCGCCCCCCCGCACGGTGGGCCAGGTGCGGGGCTACGCCCACGCCGGTTGCGGGCTCCGCTACCTCTTCGACCGCCGGGTCCCCCGGCCGCGGGAGGACCGCGCTCGCCTCGACCCCCTGGCCGAGGGGGACCCCGGGGCGCTGGCCGGGTGGGGCCTGGACCCGGACCGCTGGAGGCGGCTTCGGTTTTGGGTCGAGGTGCCGGTGGACGAGGGGCTCTCGGCCTGGGTTCACGCCCGGGAGGGCAACGACGTCCACGAGTTCGCCGCCAAGGCCGGCGGCCGCCTCCGCTGGGACACCGTGCTCGCCTACGGGGCGCTGGGGGGCCGGGTCCTCCGCTGGTTCCCCGGCGAGGGGGCGCGGGACGTCACCGAGGCGGCGGCCCGGGAGCTGCCCAAGGTCCGCGCGCGGCTCCGCTCGGCGCTGGCGCGGCTTGAGGGGGAGGCCGCCCGCCCCCACCCGGGCTGGGCCTGCCGCGACTGCCCCTACCTCGCGCTCTGCCGGGAGGGCCAGCGGTGAGGGTTCAGATCGCCTCCGCCGGGACCGGGAAGACCACCCGGTTGGTGGCGGTCTACCTAAAGGCGCTGGACCGCCACCCCCCCTACCGGATGGCGGCGGTCACCTTCACCCGGGCCGCCGCCGCCGAGCTCGCCACCCGCCTTTCCCGGGCGATCGCCGAATCGCCCCGGGCCGAGCTCGCCGGCACCGTGTTCGCCACCACCATCCACGGCTTCTTCGCCGAGCTCCTCCGGCTCTTCGCCCCCTACCTCGGCCTCGACCCCGACTTCCAGCGGCTGGAGGCCCCCGAGGCCGAACTCCTCTTCGCCGAGGAGGCCCGCAGCCTGCTGTACCTTAAGGGGTTGGAGGGGGAGCTCGAGGCCCTCCTCGCCCTCTTCCAAAAGCGTTCCCTGGCCGGGGAGCTGAGGCCCCAGGGGCCCGGGGCCGAGGCCCTCTTCGCCCTCTTCGGCGAGGCCCTCGCCGCCTACCACCGGCGCTACCTCGAGCGCCACCTGGGCCCCACCGAGATCGAGCGGCAGGCCCGCCGGCTGGTCGGGCTCCTGACCCGAAACCGGGCCCTCGCCGACCGGCTGCGCGACCGCTTCCGCCGGGTCTTCGTCGACGAGTACCAGGACACCAGCCCGCTCCAGGGCGAGGTCTTCGAGGGGCTCGCCGGGCTCGGGGTCGAGCTCTACCTGGTCGGCGATCCCAAGCAGTCGATCTACGCCTTCCGGAACGCCGACGTCGAGGTGTTTCGCCGGGCCCTAAGGGTGGGGGAGCGGCTGCCTCCGCTTACCAAGACCTACCGCCACCCCCCCTTGATGGCGGCGTTCCTCAACCGGCTCACCGACGGGCTCGCCCGGCGGCGGCTCGGGTTTTCCCCGGAGGAGGCTCCGCCGGTGGAGCCGGCCCGGGAGGGGCCGAGCCGGGTGGGGCTTTTGAAGCTCGAGGGCGAGGCCCTCGACCGGCTCCGGCCCCGGGAGGCCGCCTGGCTCGCCCACCGGCTCTCCCGCCTCCACCGGGAGGAGGGGGTGCCCTACCGGGCGATGGCGGTGCTGGTGCGGAGCTACGGCTCGATCCGGTTCCTCGAGGCCGCCTTCCGGCGCCACCGGGTGCCCTACGTGGTGCTCGGCGGCCGGGGGCTCTTCCACCGCCCCGAGGTGCAGGACCTCTACCACGCCCTGAAGGCGGTCCTCGACCCCGACGACCGGCTGGCCCTGGCGAGCTTCCTCCATAGCCCCTTCGTGGGGCTTTCGCTGGAGGAGGCCCTGGCGGTGGCCGCCGCCCCCGACCCCCGTTCCGCCCTGGCCGGGCGGGGGGCGGTGCGGGCCTACCTCGAGGCCCTGCGGGAGCGGGCCGGGAGGACCCCGCCGCTGGCCTTCCTGGAGGAGCTGGTCCGCGAGCCCGGGCCCAGCGGGGCGGGGTTCCTCGAGCGGCTCGCCCCCGAGGCCCGGGTCAACGTCGACGCGGTCCTGTTCAAGCTCGCCCGGGTCGCCGCCGGCCGCTACCCCCTCTTGCTGGCCGCCTTCGAGCGGCTGGCCCGGGTCGAGGACGAGGGGGCCTTCGCCGAGGGCGGCGAGGACGCGGTCCGCGTCCTCACCGTGCACAAGGCCAAGGGGCTGGAGTGGCCGGTGGTCTGGGCCTTCGACCTAAACCGCGGCGGCGGCGGCGACGACCCCGAGATCTACGTCGAGCCCGGCGGCGGCGCCTTCGCCCGCAAGGGGGACCCGGCCTACCCCGGCTTCCAGAAGGCCTGGAAGGCCCGCGAGGCCGACGAGGCCTACCGCCTGCTCTACGTCGCCCTCTCCCGGGCCCGGGAGCGGCTCTACCTGAGCTACAGCCTGGGCCCCCGGAGGCCGCGCCGGGGCAACCCGGCCCACGCGCTGGAGGCCCTGGCCCCCTGGGAGTGGCCCGAGCTTAAGGGAGCGTCGGCGGTGCGCCGGGGCGGCCCCCCGCCCCCGGCAGCGGGGAGGCCCAAGCCCAGGGCCGCGCCCCCGCCGGCCCCCGAGCCGCCCCCGCCGGCGGGGCCCGGACCGCTGCCCCCGGTGGTCTCGCCCTCGGCCCTCCTCGAGGAGCGGGCGGCGATCGAGGACCCCGAGGGGCCGGCCGAGCCGGCCGGGGCCCCGGCCCGGCTGCTGGCCCGGGCGGTGGGGGTCCTGGTCCACTTCGCGATCGCCCAGGACTGGCCCCCCGAGCCCGACCGCCTCGACGCCCTCCTCCGCCAGGAGGTGGCCCGCCCCCTCACCGCCCAGGAACGGGCGCGGGTGCGGGAGGAGGTGGCCGCGCTGCTGGCCGCCTACCGCCGTCTGCTCGCGGGCCCCCTGGTGCCGCTTTCCCAGCGGGAGGAGGATCGGGCCGAGTGGCCCTTCGTCCTGCCCTGGAAGGGCGCGGTGATCGAGGGGGTGATCGACCGCCTCTACCGGGCGGGCGGGGTCTGGTACCTCGAGGACTACAAGACCGACCGGGTCGGGGGCGACCTCCTCGACCACGCCCAAAAGGCCGGCTACGCCTTCCAGCTCGGGGTCTACGCCCGGGCGGTCGGGGAGGCGCTAGGGGTCCGGCCCCGGGTCCGGCTGGTCTTCCTCCGGAAGGAGGAGGTCCTGGAGCTCGACGAGGAGGTCCTCGAGGCCGCCCTCGCCGACCCCCAGCTCCTCCCCGGCTAGCTCGATCTGACGGCTGCCCTCGACCTCCTTGCCCACCCGCACCAGGAGGTGGCCGAGGAGGTAGCGGAGCGCCGGGTCCGGGCGTTCTTCCAGGGCGGCCCGGAGCCGCTCGATGGCGGCGAGCTCGTCGCCGGCCCGGACCCGCCGGCGGACCTCGGCTAGGAGGCGGTCCCTTCCTCCCAGGGCTCGACCACCACCTCGAGGTCCACCTCGGCGTTGAGGTTGGCGGTCACCGAGCAGAACTTCCGGTGGGAGAGCTCGGCGGCGTGGCGGAGGGCCTTTTCGGTGACCCCCGGCCCGCTGCCGACGTGGCGGACCACGATCCGGGTGTAGCGGCGGGGGTGATGCTCGGCCCGCTCGCCCTCGACCTCGACCCGGTAGCGCGTTAGGGGCAGGCGCTTTTTGTTCATGATGCTGACCACGTCGTAGGCGGTGCAGGAGCCGAGGGCGGCGAGCAAGAGCTCCATGGGCCGGAGGCCGAGGGCGGGTTGGTCGCCGTCGGCCACCACCCGGACCTGGTTTTCGTTCTCGGCGGCGAAGCGGTAACCGCACAGGTGCTGAACGACGATCTTCTTCCGCGCCATACGCCGCCCATTAAAGCAGAAAGCGAAGGTGGCCGCCGTCGGCGACCCAGGTCTGGCCGGTGACGTAGGCGGCCGGCGTTCCCATCAGAAAGACCGCCAGGGCGGCGACCTCCTCGGGGCGCCCCAGCCGCCCGGCGGGGATCCGCTCCTCGACCCGGCGGTAGATCGCCTCCAGGGGCAGCCCCTCCCGCTCGGCCTGGCGGGCAAAGAGCGATTCCACCCGCTCGGTCTTGGTGTAGCCCGGGGCCACCGCGTTGACCGTGACCCCGTGGGCCGCGACCTCCCGGGAGAGGGTCTTCAGGTAGCCGGTGAGACCGGCACGGATCGCGTTGGAGAGGGCGAGGTCCTCGACCGGCTCCTTGACCGCCAGGGAGGTGATGAAGACGATCCGCCCGAACCCCCCGGCCTTCATCCCCGGGAGGAGGCCCCGGACCAGCCGGACCATCGGCAGGAAGAGCTGGCCGAAGGCCGCGCTCCAGGCCTCGGGCCCGAGCTCCTCGGCCCGGCCCGGCGGGGGTCCGCCGGTGTTGCCCAGAAAGAGCTCCACCGGGCCGAAGGCCCGGGCCGCCTGGAGCACCCGCTCGGCGGCCGCCGGCTCGGTCAGGTCGGCGGCCAGGTGGTCGGCCTCGGCCCCCCGCTCCCTCAGCGAGGTGGCGAGGGCCCTCAGCCGGTCCTCGCTCCGGGCCACCAGAAAGACCCGGGCCCCCTCGGCCGCCAGGGCCTCGGCCACCGCCCGTCCGATGCCCCGGGAGGCCCCGGTCACCAGCGCGGTTTTTCCCCGAATCCCGAGTTCCATGACCCGGATTATAGTGGCGGCATGGAGATCAAGGACCTGGCCAGCCTGGTGCGGTTTTCAGAAGAGAGGATGCAGAAGATCGAGGTCTTCCCCTCGCCCTACCTCCGCTACGACCTCTACACCCTCCTGCCCGGGCAGGCCCAGCGGCTCCACGTGCACGAGGACGCCGACAAGATCTACTACGCGCTCGAGGGCGAGGCGATCCTCACCGTGGGGGACGAGGAGGCCCTGCTCCCCGAGGGTTCCGCGGGGTACGCCCCGGCCGGCCGGCGCCACGGGGTCCGGAACGACTCGGCGAGCCCCACCGTGCTGCTGGTGGTGATGGCGCCCCGCTAGCCCTCCGAGAGGGCCTTGGCGTACCACCGCAGGGCGGGGCCGCCGTTCTTCCAGTAGCGGTAGCCGAGGGCCTGGAAGAACCGCTCGGCGCCGGGGTTTTGGCCGTAGACCACGGCGTAGAGGCGGCGGGCCCGGGGCTTGAGCTCGGCCTCGAGGGCCGCCACCGCCCGCCGCCCGATCCCCCGGCCCCGGTAGGGTTCGGCCACCAGCACCAGCGAGATGGCGGCCTCGCCGGGTCCGGGGTGATCGAGCTTGTAGTCGAGGACCCCGACCGCCCGCCGGTTCAGGTAGAGGAGCTCGAGCCGCCGCCGGGGGTCGCGGGCGGCGGCCTCGAGTTCGCGGGCGACGTCGGCCAGGGCGGGGGGTTCCGAGCCCAGCAGGCGGAAGTAGCCGGGGCTCGCCAGGTAGACGGCGTGGAGCCTGGCGGCGTCCTCGGGGCGGGCCGGCCTCCGCTTCGGGGTGAGCTCGGCGAGGGGGATCATCGCGCCCATCTTACGGGGGCGGGGCCATGAGAAGCGTAGGCCGGGGTACGACCCCGGCCCTCGCGATGCGGTTTTGGGTTTAGTGGTCGGCCGGCTCGACGACGGTGACGTTCACCGCCTGGGGGCCCTTCCCGGCCCGGCCGGGCTCGACCTCGAACTCGACGACGTCGCCCTCGTTCAGGGTACGGAAGCCCTCGGCGTTGATGGCGGTGTAGTGGACGAAAACGTCGCTCCCGCCCTCCTGCTCGATGAACCCGTAGCCCTTTTCCGCGTTAAACCACTTAACTCGACCCTTCGGCATTGCGTACTTCCTTTCTCCCGTCCGGATCAGGGGGTTGGGACTCGCTTGGCGCCCCCGGATTTTCCCCGGACGCCTAAGGCTACCACCCCGAGGGGGGTTTGTCTAGCCTTTTTTGAAGGCCCGTTTGACCTTGTCCCAGAGGCCCTCGAGGCCGGCCTCCTCGCCCATCGCCTCGGCGTACTCCAGGAGGGCCTTCTTGGCCTTGGGGGGAAGCTTCTTGGGAACCTTCAGGGCGGTGACCACCAGGAGGCTCCCCGGCGGCCCGCCGGAGGGGTCGGGGAGCCCCGCCCCCTCGAGCTCGAAGACCTCCCCGTGCCCGGTCCCGGGCGGCACCTCCAGCGGCACCGGCCCCTCCAGGCCCGGCACCTCGACCCGGGCGCCGAGGGCCGCCTGGGCCAGCCCGAGCTTCAGGGTGTAGACCAGGTTCTTGCCGTCGCGGCGAAGCTCGGGGTGGGGCCGCACCCGCACCCGCAGGTAGAGGTCGCCGGCGCCGCCGGGCCCCTGGTGCCCGGCCCCGGGGATCCGGAGGCGCTGGTGCTCGTCGATCCCGGGGGGGATCGCCACCTCGAGGGCGGCCTCCTCCTCGACCCAGCCGCGCCCGCCGCAGGTGGGGCAGGCCTCGGTGAGGATCCGCCCCTGCCCCTTGCAGTGGGGGCAGACCGATTCCTGCACCATGGTGCCGAAGAAGGTTCGCTGGTACTGCTGCACCCGGCCGCTCCCCCGGCAGGTGGGGCAGACCTGGCTCTTGCCCCCGCTCCCCCGGCAGGTGGGGCAGAGCACCCGCCGGCGGTAGCGGACGGGGATCCGCCCGCCCCGGGCCACGGTGGTGAGGTCCACGGTCACGGCGACCTCGAGGTCCTCCCCCCGCCGGGGGCGGGCGCGGGGTCCGAAGCGGACCCCGAAGAGGTCCTCGAAGAGGTCGAAGAGGTCCTCGGGGTCGACGTTCCGGTAGGCCTCGGCCCCCTCGACGTAGCCCCGCCGGTCGTACTCGGCCCGCTTCTTGGGGTCGGAGAGGACGGCGTAGGCCTCGTTGATCTCCTTGAAGCGCTCCTCGGCGGAGGGGTCGCCCCGGTTCTTGTCGGGGTGGTACTTCTTGGCGAGCTCGCGGTAGGCCCGCTTGATCTCTTCCAGGGAGGCGTTCTTGGGCACGCCGAGGACGGCGTAGTAGTCCTTCATCGCTTTCCTTACTATAAGGAGGCGCCGCCGGCTTCTAAAATGAAGCGATGCGGGTTCCCCTGCCGGAGCGGGTGCGCCCCCGCCGCCTCGACGAGGTGGTCGGTCAAGACGAGCTCGTTCGTCGCCTGAAGCGCATGGTACGCGAGAAAGCCCCCGCCTCGATGATCCTCTGGGGGCCCCCGGGGACCGGTAAGACCACCGTCGCCCGGGTGCTCGCCGAGGAGCTCGGGCTCCCCTTCGTCCACCTCTCGGCGGTGGAGGCCGGGGTCAAGGAGATCAAGGCGCTGGCCGAGCGAGCCCGGAAGGAGGGGCCGATCCTCCTCTTCTTCGACGAGATCCACCGCCTCAACAAGGCCCAGCAGGACTACCTCCTGCCCCACGTCGAACAGGGGCACCTGGTGCTGATCGGGGCCACCACCGAAAACCCCAGCTTCTCGATCATCCCCGCGCTCCGCTCGCGGGCCCGGGTGTACCTGCTCAGGCCCCTGGAGAAGGAGGCGATCCGGGCACTTTTGGACCGGGCCCTCGGCCACCCCGAGGGCCTCCCCGGGGTTTCGGCCGAGGAGGCCGCCCTCGACCTCCTCGCCGAGGCCGCCGCCGGCGACGCCCGCCGGGCGCTCCTTGCGCTGGAGCTCGCCGCCGAGCTCGGCGGGGGGCGGGTCACCCTGGAGGCGGCCAAGGAGGCGCTCGGCCGTGAGAACCTCTTGATGGACCGGGGCGGCGACGCCTTCTACGACCTGATCAGCGCCCTCCATAAAAGCGTGCGCGGCTCCCACGCCGACGCCGCCCTCTACTACCTGGCCCGGATGCTCGAGGGCGGCGCCGACCCCCTCTACGTCGCCCGCCGGCTGGTGCGCATGGCGGTCGAGGACGTCGGCCTCGCCGACCCCCTCGCCCTCCGGGTGGCGCTCGCCGCCAAGGAGGCCTACCAGTTCTTGGGCAGTCCCGAGGGCGAGCTGGCCCTGGCCGAGGCCACCCTTTACCTGGCGCTCGCGCCCAAGTCGAACGCGGTCTACCGTGCCTACTCCGAGGCGGTGCGGGCGGTCCGGGCGCACCCCGCGGCGCCGGTGCCTCTCCACCTCCGAAACGCCCCCACCGCCCTGATGAAGCGCCTCGGCTACGGCCAAGGCTACGCCTACTACCACGACGACCCGGAGGGGAGCTTCGCCCAGGCCTACCTGCCCGCGGCGCTTGCCGACGCCCGGTTCTACCAGCCCGGCGAGGAGGGCTGGGAGAAACGGGCCAAGGAACGGCTAACGGAACTGCGCCGCCGCTTCGCCGAGGCCCGGAGGAGGGCCCGGACGCGCTAGCCCCCCCGCAGCGCCCGCGCCCAGTCGAGGAGCTCGGGGAGGGACCGGGTGTTCAAGACCTGCTCCGGCCCCAGCCAGGCCCGCTGGGCGTTCCCCACCGCCAGCTCCATGAAGCGGAGGTGGTCCTTTTGGTGAGCGTCGGTGGAGAGGGCGAAGAGGAGGCCGAGCTCGCGGGCCCGCCGGGCCAGGGTGTCGGGGAGGTCCATGCGGTCGTAGTAGCCGTCGATCTCGACCGCCTTGCCGAGCTCCTTCATGCGGGAGAAGATCCTCTCCCAGTCGGCCTTGACCGGCGCCCGCTTGCCGATCAGCCGGGCGGTGGGGTGGGCCAGGACGTGGACGTAGGGGTTTTCGATCGCCCGGAGGATCCGGCGGGTCATCGCCTCCTCGTCCATGGAGAACCGCGAGTGGATCGAGACCAAAACCAGCTCGAGCTCTTTGAGCACCGCGTCGGGGTAGTCGAGACGGCCGTCGGGGAGGATGTCGACCTCGGCCCCGGCGATCAGGTAGGGCCGGCCGCCGGTCTCCTCGTTCACCCGCCGGATCTCGGCGATCCGGTCCTTCATCCGTTCCGGCGGAACCCCGCCGGCCACCCGCACCGCCGGCGAGTGGTCGGTGACCGCCAGGTAGGCGTACCCCATCTCGGCGGCGAAGTGGGCGAGCTCCCTTAGGGTGTGCTTGCCGTCCGACCACTTGGAGTGCACCTGGAGGTCGCCCCGGATCTCCTCCAGCCGCACCAACCGGGGCAGCGCGTGCTTTTCCGCGAGCTCGATCTCGCCGAGGTCCTCGCGCATCGGCGGGGGGATCCAGTCCATCCCGAGGGCGGCGTAGACCTCCTCCTCGCGGGCCCCGGCGATCCGTTCCTTCCCCCGCCAGACCCCGTACTCGTTGAGCTTGAGGCCCCTTTGCTGGGCGATCCGGCGAAGGTGGATGTCGTGGGCCTTGCTGCCGGTGAAGTACTGGAGCCCCGCCCCCCAGGACTCGGGGGGGACGATCTTCAGATCCACCTGGATCCCGGGACCGATGTAGACGGTGGCCTTCCCCGGACCCAGGGCGTAGACCGCCTTGACCGGGGCCAGCCGGGTGAACGCCTCGGCCACCTTGGCCCCCTCCCGGGTGGCGGCCAGGAAGTCGAGGTCGCCGACGGTCTCCTTGTAGCGCCGGGCGCTCCCGGCGATCTCGGCGGCCTCGACCTCGGGGAGCTCGCGGAGCAGCTGGAGGAGCTCGCGGGCCTGGTAGAGCACCGCCCCCAGCGGCCAGCGCTTGCTGGCGGCCTCGACCAGGTCGAGGTTTTTGAGGAGCCGCTGGCGCTTTTTCTCGCCGAAGCCGGGGAGCTTGAGCACCTCGCCGGACTCCAGCGCCTTCCGGAAGGCGGCCAGCGAGTCGACCCCGAGCGCCTCGTAAAGGAGCTTGGCGGTCTTGGGGCCGACCCCCGGGACCCGCATGACCTCGAGGACCCCCGGGGGCACCTTGGCCCTCAGCTCCTCGTGCTTTTTGACCCTTCCGGTGCGCAGGTAGTCGAGGATCTTCACCGCCAGCTCGTGGCCGATCCCGGGGATTTGCTCCAGCGCCTCGACCCCGCCCTCGGCCACCTCCTCGATGGGGTCCTCGAGGTCGGCGAGCGCCCGGGCCGCGTTGCGGTAGGCCCGGACCCGGAAGGGGTTGTCCCCCAGGAACTCCGACATGTCGGCGATCTCCTCGAAGATCCGGGCGATCTCCGCGTTTTTCATCCCCTCCATGATAGGGGGCCCCGCCCCGGGCGGTCCTTTGGGACAAATGTCCTTTGTGGGAAGCGATACCTTCTCTCACAAGGTCCCCATCCGGGGACAAATGCCCTAAACTTTTCCCGTAGGGCGCTTTGGGGAGGCGAGGCTATGAAGGAAGAAAAACCGGTAGGGGCGATGCTGGTCGTGACCGTGGTGGCGGCCACCATCCTGGTGATGTGGTTCACCGTCTTCGCGCTCTTCTTGATCCGGGGGTAGACCGTGAACAAGCACGTGATCGAAGCCTACGAGCGCGGCTGGATGCTCTTTTCCCTGGCGATGATCCTGGTGTTCCTGGTCTTCATCGGGTACACCCTCTCGGGGTTCGCCTTCTACGTCCCCACCGCCGCCGAGCGCATCGACCCCACCAAGGTGCGGACCGGGGGCTTCCCGGCGCCCCACGTGGAGAAGGTGGGGCCCGGCAAGTACCAGGCCTACGTGATCGCCCAGGCCTTCACCTTCCTGCCCAACGAGATGCACTTTAAGGTGGGCGACGAGGTGACCTTCTACGTCACCAGCCCCGACGTGCAGCACGGCTTCTACGTCCACGGCACCGACATCAACGTGCAGGTGATCCCCGGCGAGATCGCCAAGGTGAAGACCAAGTTCAAGCGACCGGGCACCTACATGATCATCTGCACCGAGTACTGCGGGATCGGTCACCAAAACATGCTCGGAAAGATCGTGGTGGAGGAGTAGGCATGGCGACTTTGGCACGCAAGGACGAGTACGCCGACTTCCCGGTCAAGAAGGTCTCGCTCTACTACATCACCCTGGCCTTCGTCGCCCTTTTGATCGGGACCCTGTTCGGGCCCTTCCAGGCCTTCAACTACGCCGGGGTCAACCTCTACCCGGTGCTGGAGAAGCTCCTGCCCTTCGTCAAGTCCTACTACCAGGGCCTCACCCTTCACGGCGTGCTGAACGCGATCGTCTTTACCCAGCTCTTCGCCCAGGGGGCGTTGCTCTACCTGCAGTCGCGGGAGATGAAGCTGCTGCCCCAGATGGGGGTGGCCTGGTTTAGCTGGTGGCTGGCGCTGATCGGGTTGGTGATGGCGGCGATCCCCCTCCTTTTAAACGACGCCACCGTGCTCTACACCTTCTACCCGCCCCTTAAGGGCCACCCGCTTTTCTACATCGGGGCCGCCCTGATCATCGTGAGCTCGCTCGTCACCGTCTACCTCTCGGTTGAGCTCTGGGCCCGCTGGAAGCGGCAAAACCCCGGCAAGCCCACCCCCCTGGTCAGCTACATGAGCGTGGTGACCTGGATGATGTGGGCGGTGGCCGCGGTCGGCCTGGTGGTCGAGGCGGTGGTGCTCCTGATCCCCTGGTCGCTGGGCTGGCTGAAGGGGGTCGACCCGCTCCTGGCCCGCACCCTCTTCTGGTGGACCGGCCACCCGATCGTCTACTTCTGGCTGCTTCCCGCCTACGTGACCTGGTACGGGCTCCTGCCCAAGCACGCCGGCGGCAAGCTCTTTTCCGACCCCCTGGCCCGGCTCGTCTTCCTGGCCTTTTTGATCTTCTCCAGCCCGGTCGGGTTCCACCACCAGTTCGCCGACCCCGGCATCGACCCCTTCTGGAAGCTGGTGCACACGGTGCTCACCATGATGGTGGCGGTGCCCAGCCTGATCACCGCCTTCACCATCGCCGCCAGCCTGGAGATCACCGCCCGCGAGAAGGGCGGCCGGGGCGTCGTCGGCTGGATCACCAAGCTCAACTGGAAGGACCCCGTCGTGCTGGCCTCGGTGCTGGGGGCGATCGCCTTCATCGTGGGCGGCGCCGGCGGCATCGTGAACGCGAGCTTCACCCTCGACTACGTGGTCCACAACACCACCTGGATCCCCGGCCACTTCCACCTGCCGGTGGCCACCGCGGTGACCCTCACCCACATGGGCCTCGCCCTGGCGCTGATCCCCCACCTCACCGGCAAGCCGGTGGTGCGGCTGCCGCTGGCCCGGGCCGGGATCGTGCTGTGGTTCACCGGCATGATGGTGATGGCGGTGGGAATGCACACGATGGGGCTTATGGGGGTGCCGCGGCGGGCCTGGATCTCCAACATGGCCCCGAACGTCCGGGGCGCCTACTCCGAGGCCGCCGGCATGATGGTCCTCAACGGGATCGCCGGGGCCATCCTCTTCGTCGCCGCGGTGCTGATCTTCTACGTGCTCTTCGCGACCCTGTTGCAAAGCCGCCGGTTGCCCCCCGAGGAGCGGCCCGAGGTCGGCTTCTCCGAGGCCCTCTCCGGTCCCGAGGGGCGGCGCAGCGTGATGGTGATGGACCGGCTCTTCTTCTGGTGGGGCCTCGCCTACGTGATCGTCCTGGTGGTTTACATGCCCACCATCGTGCGGATCTGGAGCACCTTCGTCTCCGCCCCCGGCTTTAGGCTCTGGTAGCCGGCCTCGCCGGGGCAAGGGGTGCGGCCCCGGGGCCGCACCCCTTGCCCTTGGAGTTGACCCCGGGCGGTCCAGGGCGTAGGATGCGTCCTCGAGGGAGCGGGGGCCGGGAGCGCCCGCTTGCCTGACGGAGGAAGGATGCCGATCAGCAAAGAGGAGAAACAGCACATCATCGAGGAGTTCGCCCGTTTTCCCGGCGACACCGGTTCGACCGAGGTGCAGGTGGCCCTGCTCACCGCCCGCATCAACCGCCTCTCCGACCACCTCAAGGAGCACAAGCACGACCACCACTCCCACCGCGGCCTCCTTAAGATGGTGGGGCACCGCAAGCGGCTGCTCCGCTACCTGGAGCGCGAGGACAAGGAGCGCTACCGGGCCCTGATTGAGAAGCTGGGGCTGAGGAAGTAAACTTTACGTAGCAAAACCTGGGGGCGGGACCGGGGAGCCGGTCCCGCTTTGGCTTAGAAAAGGTGAAAACGATGTACGAACGAAGCAAGAACACCCCCCAAGCGCGCGTGTACCAGGCCGAGATCGGCGGGCGCACGCTAACCCTGGAGACCGGGAAGTACGCCCGTCAGGCCTCGGGCTCGGTGGTGGTCCGCTACGGCGGCACCGTGGTGCTGGCCACCGCCGGCGCCAGCAAGGAGCCGATCGAGTCGAGCTTCCTGCCCCTCACGGTGGAGTTCGAGGAGCGCCACTACGCGGTGGGCAAGATCCCCGGCTCGTTCATGCGCCGGGAGGGGCGGCCGGGGGAGAAGGCGATCCTCTCGGCCCGGATGACCGACCGCCCGATCCGCCCCCTCTTTCCCAAGGGGTTCCGGCACGAGGTCCAGGTGATCCTCACCGTGCTCTCGGCCGACCAGCAAAACCCCCCCGACGTCCTCGGCCCCACCGCCGCCAGCGCCGCCCTCATGCTCTCCGACATCCCCTGGGAGGGGCCGATCGCGGCGGTGCGGGTGGGCCGGCTGGACGGCCGGCTGGTCCTGAACCCCACCCTGCAGGAGCTGGAAAAAAGCGACCTCGACCTGGTGGTCGCCGGCAGCAAGGAGGCGATCATCATGGTCGAGGCCGGGGCCAAGGAGGTCCCCGAGGCGCTGCTCGTCGAGGCCCTGGCCTTCGCCCATCGGGAGATGCAGCCCCTGATCGCGTTGCAGGAGCGGATGCGGGCCGAGCTTGGCAAGCCCAAGTTCGCCTGGACGCCGCCCGCGACCCTGCCCGAGGAGGAGGTCGAGCGGCTCTACCGGCGGGCCCGGGAGAAGGACCTGGCGGAGGTGCTCACGGTGGCCTCCAAGCACGAGCGCAGCGAGGCGCTCGATCGCTTCGCCGAGGAGCTGGTGGCCGAGTTCGCGCCCGGCGAGGACGAGGAGGCCGAGGAGCGGAGGCGGCTCTACCTCGAGGCCTTCGACGAGGTGGTGAAGAAGGAGCTCCGGCGGCTGGTGCTGGAGGAGAACCGCCGCGCCGACGGCCGCCGCCCCGACGAGATCCGCGAGATCTGGATCGAGGTCGAGGTGCTGCCCCGGGCCCACGGCTCGGCGGTCTTCACCCGCGGCGAGACCCAGGTGCTCGGCACCGTGACCCTGGGAACCGGCCGCGACGAGCAGATCATCGACGATTTGGGGATCGACGAGAGCGAGAACTTCCTGGTCCACTACAACTTCCCCCCCTACTCCACCGGCGAGGTCAAGCGCCTGCGCGGGGTCTCCCGCCGCGAGGTGGGGCACGGCAACCTGGCCAAGAGGGCGCTCCGCCCGGTGCTCCCCGACGAGGACGCCTTCCCCTACACGATCCGCATCGTCGGCGACGTGCTGGAGTCCAACGGCTCCTCCTCGATGGCGACCACCTGCGCCGGCTGCCTGGCCCTGATGGACGCCGGGGTGCCGATCAAGAAGCCGGTGGCCGGCATCGCCATGGGCCTGGTCATGGGCGAGGACCGGCACGTGGTGCTCACCGACATCCTGGGGCTGGAGGACGCCCTCGGCGACATGGACTTCAAGGTCACCGGCACCAGGGACGGGGTCACCGCCCTGCAGATGGACATCAAGGTCAAGGGGCTGACCTCGGAGATCCTCTCGGAGGCCCTGGAGCAGGCCCGGCGGGCCAGGCTCCACATCCTCGACCGCATGGCCGAGGTGCTCCCCGCCCCCCGGCCCGAGCTCAAGCCCTTCGCCCCCCGGATCCTCTCGATCAAGATCCCGGTCGACAAGATCGGGGTGGTCATCGGCCCCGGCGGCAAGCACATCCGTTCGCTGGAGGAGCTCGGGGTCGAGATCGACATCGAGCCCGACGGCACCGTGCGGATCTACTCGGCCGACGCCGCCGCCGCCGAGGAGGCGCGCCGCCGCATCGAGGAGGTCACCAAGGAGGCCAAGGTCGGCGACGTCTACCAGGGGGTGGTGAGCCGGATCGTTCCCTTCGGCGCCTTCGTCACCCTCTTCCCGGGCGCCGAGGGCCTCCTCCACATCAGCCAGCTCGCCGAGGGCCGGGTGGAAAAGGTCGAGGACGTGGTCAGGGTGGGCGACCGCATCCAGGTCAAGGTCGCCGAGATCGACGCCCAGGGCCGCATCAACCTGATCCGTCCCGAGCTCGAGGGCAAGATCGCCCCGCCCCGGCGGGCGAAGCCCCGGTCGCGCTCGGGCGGGCCCCGGGGTAGGGGGAACCGGTGAGCGAGCCCAAGCGCCGTCCCCCCCGCCGGCGCCGGCCCCGCAAGGAGCGGCCGGCCGAGTCCGGCTACCTCGAGGTCGTCCCCCTCGGGGGCATGGGCGAGATCGGCAAGAACATCACCGCCTTCCGCTACCAGGACGAGATCGTGGTGGTGGACGGCGGGCTGGCCTTCCCCAGCGAGGAGATGCCGGGGGTGGACCTTTTGATCCCCCGGATCGACTACCTGATCCAGCACCAGGACAAGATCAAGGGCTGGGTCCTTACCCACGGCCACGAGGACCACATCGGGGGGCTGCCCTTCCTCTTTCCCCAGCTGCCCAAGGTGCCGGTCTACGGGGCCCGGCTCACCCTGGGCTTGCTCCGGGGCAAGCTCGAGGAGTTCGGCCTCGCCCCCGGTTCGTTCGACCTCCACGAGGTCAGCCCCGACGAGCGGATCCGGATCGGCCGCTACTTCACCGTCGACCTCTACCGCATGACCCACTCGATCCCCGACAACTCCGGGCTGATCCTCCACACCCCGGTGGGACGGGTCGTCCACACCGGCGACTTCAAGCTCGACCCCACCCCGATCGACGGCAAGGTGAGCCACCTGGCCAAGGTCGCCGAGGCCGGCAAGGACGGGGTGCTCCTCCTGATCGCCGACTCCACCAACGCCGAGCGCCCCGGCCACACCCCCAGCGAGGCCGAGGTCGCCGAGGCGCTGGACCAGGTGATCGGCCGGGCCAAGGGGCGGGTCTTCGTCACCACCTTCGCCTCCCACACCCACCGGGTGCAGTCGGTTGTCCGGATCGCCGAGAAGTACGGCCGCAAGGTGGCGGTGGACGGCCGGAGCATGATCAAGTTCACCCGGATCGCCCAGGAGCTCGGCTACCTCGAGGTCAACGACCGCCTCTACAGCCTCGACGAGATCAACGACCTGCCCGACGAGCAGGTCCTGGTGCTGGCCACCGGCAGCCAGGGGCAGCCGATGGCGGTGCTCTCACGGCTCGCCTTCGGAGGCCACGCCAAGCTCGGCGTGAAGCCGGGGGACACGGTGATCCTCTCCTCGAGCCCGATCCCTGGCAACGAGTCGGCGGTGAACCGGGTGATCAACCGGCTCTACGAGCTCGGGGCCTTCGTCTTCTACCCCCCGGCCTACCGGGTGCACACCTCGGGGCACGCCTCCAGG
>JALSRQ010000014.1 GCA_026984675.1 Thermaceae bacterium | reverse complement strand
TGGCCCACTTCGAGGGTTACCGGGTCCACCACAACACCTCGCGGGGGCCCGCCAAGGGCGGGGTCCGCTACCACCCGGCGGTGACCCTCTCCGAGGTGATGGCCCTGGCCGCCTGGATGACGATCAAGAACGCCGCGGTGGGGCTGCCCTACGGCGGCGGCAAGGGGGGCATCCGGGTCGACCCCGCCAAGCTCTCGACCGCCGAGCTGGAGCGCCTGACCCGGCGCTACACCTCCGAGATCGGCATCCTGATCGGCCCCCAACGCGACGTCCCCGCCCCCGACGTGGGCACCGGCCGGCGGGAGATGGCCTGGATGATGGACACCTACTCGATGAACGTGGGGACCACCGCCCCCGGGGTGGTGACCGGCAAGCCGATTCCGCTGGGGGGCTCACTGGGCCGGCAGGACGCCACCGGCAACGGGGTCTTCTTCGTCGCCGCCGCCGCCGCCCAGAAGATCGATCTGCCCATCGAGGGCAGCCGGGTCATCGTCCAGGGCTTCGGCAACGTCGGCAACGCCGCTGCCCGGGCGTTCTTTAACCACGGCGCCAAGGTGGTGGGGATCGCCGACGTCACCGGGGCGATCTACAACGAGCACGGCATCGACCCCTACGACCTCCTTAAGCACGTCGCCGAGGCCGGCGGGGTGCGGGGCTACCCCAAGGCCGAGCCGGTGCCGGCCGCCGAGTTCTTCGGGCTGCCCGCCGAGATCGCGGTGCCGGCCGCGCTGGAGGGCGCGATCACCGAGCAGAACGCCTGGAAGATCAAGGCCAGGATGGTGGTCGAGGGGGCCAACGGCCCCACCACCCCGGCGGCCGACGACATCCTCAAGGAGCGGGGCATCCTGGTGGTCCCCGACGTCATCGCCAACGCCGGCGGCGTGATCGTCTCCTACTTCGAGTGGGTGCAGGACTTCAACTCCTACTTCTGGACCGAGGACGAGGTCAACGAGAACCTCCGCCGGGTGATCACCGAGGCCTTCGAGGCGGTGTGGGCCAAGGCCAGCGAGCGCGAGGTCACCCTCCGCACCGCCGCCTACATCGTGGCCGCCACCCGGGTGCTGGAGGCCCGCGCCCTTCGCGGCCTCTACCCCTAGGGGAGGGGGCGTTTGGGCCGCGGCGGACCGGCCGCGGCCCTTATCGTTAGAAAAGAGGTGCCCGAGGTACGGCTCAAGGACTTCCGCCAGGGGCTTACCGAGGAGGAGTGGCGGCGGTTCTACCGGGCCTTCAAGGACCCCGAGATCGCCCGGTTGAACGGCCACCGACCGCTCAGGCTCCCGCTTTGGCTGTTCCGTCGCCTGGTCGAGGCCGAGCTCGCCCGGGGCGACCGGGTGGCGTTCGGGATCCTCGACGAGGCCGGCGAGTGGATCGGGGCGGTCGAGCTCTACGACCTCAAGGGGGGCCGGGCCACCCTGGGCATCCTCCTTTCCGACAAGTCGCGCTGGGGCAAGGGCTACGGCAGCCAGGCGGTGCGCCGGGCCCTGGACTACGCCTTCGAGGAGCTCGGGCTTGAGGCGGTCGAGCTCCGAACCTTCCGCTGGAACGCCCGGGCCCGGCGGGCCTTCGAGAAGGCCGGGTTCCGCCTGGTCGGCTTCGCCCCCGCCCCCGGCGGGGAGGAGGACGCCTTGATGGCGATCACCCGTGAGGAGTGGGCCCGGGGGGCGCATAAGATGGGGGCATGAACCCGCACGAGCGGCTCGCCATCAACGCCATCCGGTTCCTGGCCCTGGACGCGATCGAGGCGGCCGGGTCGGGCCACCCGGGGATGCCCCTGGGGGCGGCCCCCATGGCCTACGTGCTCTGGCACGACTTCCTCAAGGTCAACCCCAAGGACCCCGCCTGGCCCGACCGCGACCGCTTCGTCCTCTCGGCCGGGCACGCCTCGATGCTGCTCTACGCCCTCCTGCACCTGGCCGGCTTCGACCTGCCCCTGGAGGAACTCAAGCGGTTCCGCCGCTGGGGCTCGCGCACCCCCGGCCACCCCGAGTACGGCCTCACCCCCGGGGTCGAGGTCACCACCGGCCCGCTGGGGCAGGGCTTCGGGGCCGCGGTGGGGATGGCCCTGGCCGAGAAGAAGCTGGCCGCCGAGTTCAACCGCGAGGGCTTCCCCCTGGTCGACCACTTCACCTATGTGCTGGCCTCCGACGGCGACCTGATGGAGGGGATCAGCTCCGAGGCCGCCAGCCTGGCGGGGACCTGGCGGCTGGGGAAGCTGATCGTGCTGTGGGACAACAACGGGGTCTCGATCGACGGCCGCACCGACCTCGCCTTCACCGAGGACGTGCTCGAGCGGTTCGGGGCCTACCGCTGGCAGGTGCTCCGGGTTGAGGACGGCGAGGACCTCGAGGCCCTCCGCCACGCCCTCGAGCTGGCCCGGGCCGAGACCGACCGGCCCACCCTGATCGCGGTGCGCACCCACCTGGGCTACGGCAGCCCCCTGGAGGACAACCCCAAGGCCCACGGGGCCCCGCTCGGTCCCGAGGCGGTGGCGGCCACCCGCGAGCGGCTGGGCTGGCCCTACCCCCCCTTCCAGGTCCCCGAGGAGGTCTACGCCCACTACCGGGCGATCGCCGACCGGGGGGTGGCCGCCCAGGAGGCCTGGGAGACCCTTCTCGAGAACTACACCTGGAAGTTTCCCCAGGCCGGGCAGGACTTCGTCCGCCGGGTGCGCGAGGGGGGGCTTCCCGAGGGGGCGCTGGAGGGGCTCGCCGAGGGGTTCTCCGAGGGCGAAGCGCTGGCCACCCGGGCGGCCAGCGGGCGGGTGCTCGCAAGGCTCGCCGAGCGGATCCCCGAGCTCCTCGGGGGCAGCGCCGACCTCACCCCCTCCAACAACACCCAGGCCCCCTCGATGGCCGACTTCTCGCCCGAGAACCCCACCGGCCGCTACCTCCACTATGGGGTCCGGGAGCACGCCATGGGAGCGGTCCTGAACGGGCTGGTCCTCCACAAGGGCTACCTCCCCTACGGCGGCACCTTCCTGGTCTTCTCCGACTACATGCGCCCGGCGGTGCGGCTCGCCGCCCTGATGGGGATCCGGCCGATCTACGTCTGGACCCACGACTCGATCGCCCTGGGGGAGGACGGCCCCACCCACCAGCCGGTCGAGCACCTGATGAGCCTCCGGGCGATGCCCCGCCTCACCGTGATCCGCCCCGCCGACGCCTTCGAGACCGCCTGGGCCTGGCGGGCGGCGCTGGCCCATCGGGGCGGCCCGGTGGCCCTGGTGCTCACCCGGCAGAAGGTCGCCAACGTGACCGGCGGGAAGGCCGAGGGGCTCCTCCGGGGCGGCTACGTGTTGAGGGAGGCCGAGGACGCCCGGGGCACCCTGCTGGCCACCGGCTCCGAGGTCGGGCTGGCCCTGGCGGCGGCCGACCGCTTGGCCGAGGAGGGGATCGCGGTGCGGGTGGTGAGCCTCCCCTCCTTCGAGCTCTTCGAGGCCCAAGACCCCGCCTACCGCCAGGCCGTGCTCGGTCCCCGGCCCCGGCTTGCGGTCGAGGCCGGGGTCTCCTTGGGTTGGGAGCGCTACGCCGACGCCGTCCTCGCCCTCGACCGCTTCGGGGCCAGCGCCCCCGGCGCCGAGGTCTACGCCCGGCTCGGCTTCACCCCGGAGGCGGTGGCCGAGCGGTTCAAGGCCCTCCTCGCCGGCGGGGGCGAAAAACCCCGGGTGGGTTAGAATCGGGCCGTGCCCAAGCGTGTCGTCAGCGTTTCCCTAGGCTCGTCCCGGCGCGACCATCGGGCCGAGGTCGAGGTGCTCGGCGAACGGTTCGTCCTCGAGCGGATCGGCACCGACGGCGATTTCGCCAAGGCGATCGCGAAAATCCGCGAGCTCGACGGTCGGGTCGACGCCATCGGGCTGGGGGGTATCGACCTCTACCTCTTCGCCGCCGGCCGCAAGTACGTGATCCGGGACGCGAGGAAGCTCGCCCGGGCGGCCAAGCGGACCCCGGTGGTCGACGGCTCGGGGCTCAAGGCCACCCTCGAGCGGCGGGCGGTCTTCGAGCTCGACCGCCGGCTGGGTTTTGGCGGCAAGCGGGTGCTGATCCCCTCGGCGGTGGACCGCTTCGGCATGGCCGAGGCCTTCCACCAGGTGGGGGCGCGGACCCTCTACGGCGACATCATCTTCGCCCTGGGGCTGCCGATCGGCCTCACCACCCCGGCCCAGCTGGCGGTCTTGGCCCGGCTCTTTTTGCCGCTTTTTACCCAGCTTCCCTTCACCTGGCTCTACCCCACCGGGAAGAAGCAGGAGGAGCAGAAGCTCGACTGGCGGACCCGCTACTTCGGCTGGGCCGAGGTCATCGCCGGCGACTTCCTCTACATCCGCCGCCACCTGCCCCCCCGGGCCGAGGGCAAGATCGTGGTGGCCAACACCACCACCCCGGAGGACCTCGAGTTCCTGAAGTCCCGGGGGGTCCGGCTCCTCGCCACCACCACCCCGCGGCTTTCCGGGCGGAGCTTCGGGACCAACGTGATGGAGGGGATGATCGTCGCCCTGGCCGGAAAGTACCCCTTGAGCCAGGAGGAGTACGGGGCCTGGGTGGAGCGGCTCGGCCTGGCCCCGGAGGTCACCGAGCTCAACCCGTAAAATCGATCTTGAGAAGAAGGAGGACGCGATGATTTCCGCTACCGACCTAAGGCCGGGAACCAAGGTGAAGATGGAGGGCGGTCTCTGGGAGTGCGTGAGCTACCAGCACCAGAAGATCGGCCGGGGCGGCGCCAAGGTGGTCGCCAAGTTCAAGAACCTGGAGACCGGTGCCACCGTCGAACGCACCTTCAACTCGGGCGAGAAGCTCGAGGACATCTTCGTCGAGACCCGGGAGATGCAGTACCTCTACCCCGAGGGCGACGCCTACGTCTTCATGGACCTGGAGACCTACGACCAGTACAGCGTCCCGCTGGCCGTGGTGGGGGAGGCGGCCAAGTTTCTCAAGGAGGGGACCCACGTCCTGGCCGACGTCTACGAGGGCCGCATCATCAAGGTCACCCCGCCG
>JALSRQ010000013.1 GCA_026984675.1 Thermaceae bacterium | reverse complement strand
AAACCCTTGAGGCTACGGGTGCTCGGAGTGCCGGGCAACCTCCCCGAGCTCGACCCGGGGATCGAACTCGCCCGCGGACGCTTCTTCACCCGGGAGGAAGCCCGGCGTGCAACCCCGGTAGCCGTGATCTCCAGCCGCGCCCGAAAGAAGCTCTTTGGCGAAAAGCAAGCGCTCGGAAGGTCCATCGTTCTCACCCTCGGGCCGCGGAAGACCCGAGTCTTTGTGGTCGGGATCACCAAGCCGCTGGGCGGGCTCTTTGCCGGACTCGAAAGCAGCCAGGTCTACCTTCCCTACCCCTGGGTGTGGCAAAACGTTCCCTGGAAAAAGCGCGGAAGGTTCGACGCCTTCGAGCTCAAGGTTCCCCCAGGTGTTTCCCCGAACCAGGTGGCGGAACGAGCGAAAAAGCTCTTCGCCCTCCGCTACGGGGAGGGACGGGTCGAAGTGCAAAGCATCGAGGTCTTCACCCAAACCCTCTCCAGCATCACCCTGATACTGCAAGCGCTGCTCGGGGGAATCGGCGCGCTCTCCTTGCTCGTCGGCGGGATCGGGATCATGAACATCATGCTGGTCTCGGTGACCGAGCGGACCCGGGAGATCGGCCTCCGAAAGGCGCTGGGGGCCACCGCCGCCACCGTCCGAGCCCAGTTCCTCCTCGAGGCCACCCTCCTCACCCTCACCGGCGGGCTGATCGGGGTCGCCCTGGCGGCCGGCGCCCTTTGGCTGCTGGTGGCCGCGGTGCCGTTCTTCGAGGTCTTCATCCTCTCACCGGGGACGGTGCTGCTGGCGCTTTCGGTGAGCGCGGCGGTGGGGCTTTTCTTCGGGGTCTGGCCGGCCGACCAGGCCGCCCGCCTGGACCCCATCGAGGCCCTCCGCTACGAATAGCCCCGGGGGGTATCCCGGCGGGGTTAGGCTAAGGGCATGAACATCGAACGCGAGCTCGCCTTGGAAGTGGTCCGGGTCACCGAGCAGGCCGCCCTCGCCGCCGGCCGCTGGACCGGCAAGGGCGACAAGCACAAGGTCGACGAGGTCGCCACCGAGGCCATGCGGCGGGTGCTGAACGAGCTCCCCATCCGGGGCACGGTGGTGATCGGCGAGGGCGAGATGGACGAGGCCCCCATGCTCTACATCGGCGAGGAGCTGGGGGAGGGCGGCCCCGAGGTGGACATCGCGGTGGACCCGGTCGAGGGCACCAACATCACCGCCAAGGGCCTGCCCAACGCGGTGACGGTGATCGCGATCAGCGAGAAGGGCGGGCTCTTCCACGCCCCCGACATGTACATGGAAAAGCTGGTGGTGCCGCCGCCGGCGGCCGGCAAGGTGGGGCTCGACTGGCCGGTCGAGGCCAACCTCAAGGCGATCGCCCTGGCGCTCAACCGCGACGTCGAGGACCTGGTGGTGGTGGTGCTCGACCGGCCCCGGCACGAAGGCCTCATCGCCGCCATCCGGGCCGCCGGCGCCCGGGTCAAGCTGATCGGCGACGGCGACGTGATCGCCGCCCTGGCCGCCGCCCTCCGGGGCACCGGGGTGCACGCGGTGATGGGGATCGGCGGCGCCCCCGAGGGGGTGCTGGCGGCGGCCGCCCTGAAGATCCTGGGCGGCGAGATCCAGGCCCGCTTCTACCCCGAGGACGACGAGGAGCGGACCCGCCTCGAGGCCATGGGGGCCAGCGCCGAGCGGATCTACAAGACCGAGGACCTGGCCCCCGGCGAGGAGATCGTCTTCGCCGCCACCGGCATCACCGACGGCGACATCCTGAGGGGCATCCGCTACTTCGGGGGCGGCGCCCGCACCCACTCGCTGGCGATGGGCTACGCCACCCGGGTGGTGCGGTTCATCGACACCATCCACCTCTTCGACGAGGGGGCGCGGGTGACGGTGCGGCTATAGCCAGGGCCGCCGGTCCTTCCCCCGCTCCCGGGCCGAGGCCGTAAAATAGCTCCGAGGCCTAAGGGTCTCCCCTTTTCCTCCCCGATGGGGCCGGGGCCCCAGAGCGCGGGAGATCGGAGGTGTCCATGGCAAGGGTCAAGCTCGAGCACGTCTGGAAGCGCTTCGGCAAGGTGGTCGCGGTCAAGGACTTCAACCTCGAGACCAAGGACGGCGAGTTCGTGGTCTTCGTCGGTCCTTCCGGCTGCGGCAAGACCACCACCCTGCGGATGATCGCCGGCCTGGAGGAGGTCTCCGAGGGCACCATCTACATCGGCGACCGGGTGGTCAACGACGTCCCGCCAAAGGACCGCGACATCGCGATGGTCTTCCAAAACTACGCCCTCTACCCCCACATGAACGTCTACGACAACATGGCCTTCGGGCTCCGGCTCCGCAAGGTGCCCCGCGACGAGATCGACCGCCGGGTGAAGGAGGCCGCCAAGATCCTGAAGATCGAGCACCTCCTCAAGCGCAAGCCCCGCGAGCTCTCCGGCGGCCAGCGCCAAAGGGTGGCGCTGGGGCGGGCGATCGTCCGTGAGCCCCAGGTCTTCTTGATGGACGAGCCGCTCTCCAACCTCGACGCCAAGCTCCGGGTCGAGATGCGGGCCGAGATCAGCAAGCTCCACCGCCGCCTCGGGGTCACCACGATCTACGTCACCCACGACCAGATCGAGGCCATGACGATGGGCGAGCGGATCGTGGTGATGCGGGACGGCGAGATCCAGCAGATCGACACCCCGCTCAACCTCTACGACTTCCCCGGCAACAAGTTCGTCGCCGGCTTCATCGGCAGCCCGGCCATGAACTTCCTCGAGGTCCAGGTCGCCGACGAGGGCGGCCGGGTCTACCTGATCGGCGAGGGGGTGCGGATCCGGGTCAACGACAAGATGGCCAAGGAGCTCAAGGACGGGGGCTACCTGGGCAAGAAGGTCTGGCTCGGTATCCGCCCTGAGCACCTCGAGCTCAAGGGCTTCCACAAGATCGAGCACGAGGAGAACACCCTCACCGGCGAGATCGAGGTCGTCGAGCCGCTGGGCGCCGACACCGAGATCCACGTCAACGTCAACGGGACCATGGTCACCGCCCGACTGGAGGGGCACATCCCCGCCCGGGTCGGCGAGGTGGTCGAGCTGGTCGTGGACCGGGACCGCTTGCATGCCTTCGACTACGAGACGGAAAAAGCGATCGCGCACGCGCAGGAGCCCGCCGAGGTCGCGGTCGGCGGCTAGGGGCAGCCTCCGCGCCCAGCTGGCCTTCACCGTCGGGGCGCTGGCCTTCCTGCCGGTGCTGGCGGTGCTGGCGGCGGCCGGGCTGGCGACGCCCGGGGCCCTCGTCCAGGTCCCGCCCCCGGTCTGGGGCCTGCTCGCGGCCGCCTTCCTGCTTTCGGTCTTCGTCGGCTACTGGCTGGCCCGCCGGATCCTGGCCCCGCTGGAGACCCTGGAGCGGGACATGCGCTACCTCAAGGTGAGCCGCCGTTCGATCGGCGACCTCTTCCTCCCCCCGGTCGAGCACCCCCTGCCCCGTGAGGTCGCCCTGCTGCGCGACCGCTTCGACGAGCTCCTGGAGCACCTGAGGCTCGCCGCCGAGGAGCGCGAGCTCCTGATCGCGGCCCTGGCCCACGACCTCAAGACCCCGATCCTGGGGGCGATCCGGGCCCTCGATTACCTCCAGGAGGCCGGCGACATCGGCCGGGAAAACCGCATGCAGATCATCGGGCAGGTGGCCACCGAGATGCAGCGGATCTACCGCCTTCTGGAAAACCTCCTGGCCGCCAGCCGGATCGAGTCGCTGAAGCCGCGGGCCGAGCCCACCGACCTCCGGGAGCTCGCCGAGACCCTGCGGCTCCGCCACCTGCCCCGCGCCAGCCAGCGGCGGGTGGTGATCCGGGTCGAGGGGCGGGGGCGGGCCAAGGCCGACCGCGACATGCTGGAGCGGGCCCTCGACAACCTGATCGACAACGCCATCCGCTTCGCCAAGAGCCGGGTGATGATCCGGGTGGGCGACGGCTGGATCGAGGTCGCCGACGACGGGCCCGGGCTCCCTGGGAACCTCGAGGCCCTCACCAAGCCCTACAAGAGCAGCCGCTTCCAGGGCGTGCGCTCGGGCTCGGCCGGGCTCGGGCTCTACATCGCCCGCCGGGTGGCCGAGATCCACCACGGCCGGCTGGCGCCCTGCCAGAGCCCGCTCGGCGGCGCCTGCCTCCGGCTGGAGGCCCACTACGACCCCCACACCGTCTACGAGACCATGGAGACGATCTGGTAGGCTAGGGAAGGAGGCGAACATGCGCCTGTTGATCGCCGACGACCACCCGCTCTTCCGGGTGGGGCTCAAGGCCATGCTCGAGCGCCAGGGCTTCAAGGTGGTGGCCGAGGCGGAGAACGGCCGCGAGGCGGTGGACAAGGCCCTGAGGCTCTCGATCGACGCCGTCCTCCTCGACATCAAGATGCCCGAGATGGACGGGATCGAGGCCGCCCGCGAGCTCCGTCGGCGGGGGTTCGAGGGCCACGTGGTCATGCTTACCACCTTCACCGAACCCGCCCTCCAGGCCGAGGCCGCCAAGTCCGGGGCCAACGCCTACCTCTCCAAGGAGGCGAGCCCGCTGGAGGTCGCCGAGCTGCTGGCGGCCCTCGAGGCCGGCCGGGTGAGCAAGTTCGAGCCGCCCCCCCTGCCCGACCTCACCGAGCGCGAGCTGGAGGTCCTCAGGCTCCTCGCCGAGGGGCTCTCTTCCAAGCAGATCGCGATGAAGCTGGCGCTGAGCCCGGAGACGGTACGGGACTACACCAAAAAGCTCTACCTCAAGCTCGACGCCCACGGCCGCATCGAGGCGCTGGAAAACGCCCGCCGCCTGGGGTTGATCTAAGTACTGGAGCGGAGGATCCCGGAGCAAGCCCGAATGCCAGGCCGGGCTTAATCTTCGGAGAACGCATGGCGAAGCACTGGCTGGCCTCCTCCCTTGCCCTCCTGGCCCTCGCCCTCCCCGCCCGGGGAGAAGAGGTCAGGGTCCTCCTCGACCTGCCCGCACCCCACGCCAACGACCTCCAGTGGTTCCCCGGCGGCCGTTTCCTCCTCGTTAGTCAGTGGGCC
>JALSRQ010000012.1 GCA_026984675.1 Thermaceae bacterium | reverse complement strand
CCGGTGGGCCCGCTCCACGTCCTTGGTCCAGACGTAGGCGGCCAGCCCGTAGCGGACGCCGTTAGCGATCGCCAGGGCCTCGGCCTCGTCGTCGAACGGCACCGCCACCAGCACCGGCCCGAAGACCTCCTCCTGCTCGATCCGGGTTCCGGGGGCGGCCTCGAGGACGGTGGGGGCGTAGTAGTTCCCCTCCCGGTCCAGGCGGTGCCCGCCGGCCAGCACCCGGGCCCCCTGGCTCTGGGCCTCCTCGACGAAGGCCTCGACCCGGGCCAGGTGCTCGGGGTGGATGAGCGGCCCCACCTCGGAGGCGGGGTCGAGCGGGGGGCCCACCCGGATCCGCCGGGCCCGCTCGGCGACCCGCTCGACGAAGGCGGGGTAGATCGAGCGCTCGACCAGCAGGCGGGAGTTCGCGGTGCAGCGCTCGCCGTTCAGGCTGAAGATCTGGAAGACCACCCCGTCCTCCGCCCGCTCGAGGTCGGCGTCGGCGAAGACCAGGGCGGGGCTCTTGCCGCCGAGCTCGAAGGAGTAGCGCTTCAGGGTGTCGGCGCCGGTCCGCATGATGATGGTCCCGGTGGTGGTTTCCCCGGTGAAGCTGATGAGCTGCACCCGGGGGTCGGCCACCAGCGGCGCCCCCGCCTCCTCGCCGTAGCCCTGCACCACGTTGACCACCCCGGGGGGGAACCCGGCCTCGGCGAAGATCTTGGCCAGGAACCAGGCGGAGAGCGGCGACCACTCGGCGGGCTTGAGCACGCAGGTGTTCCCCGCCGCCAGGCAGGGGGCGAGCTTCCAGGTGGCGAGCATCAGCGGCGTGTTCCAGGGGGTGATCAGCCCGGCCACCCCCACCGGCTGGCGGACCGTGTAGTAGAGGAAGCGCTCATCCACCGGGTAGCTCTCGCCGTCGAAGGCGGCGAGCGCCGCCTCGGCGAAGAACCGAAAGTTCTCGGCCGCCCGGGGGATCTGCCCGCCGCGGATGATCTTGAGCACCTGGCCGGTGTCCAGGCACTCGAGGACGGCGAGCTCGTCGGCGTACTTCTCGATCAGCTCGGCCACCCGAAGGAGGTAGCCCCGCCGCTCGCGGGCCGGCATCCGGGGCCAGGGGCCGCGGTCGAAGGCCTCCCGGGCGGCCGCCGCCGCCCGCTCGGCGTCGGCCCTCTTGCCCCGGGCCACCCGGGCCAGCGGCCGGTTGGTGGCGGGGTCGAGGGTCTCGAAGGTGTCGCCGTCGGCGCTCTCGACGAACGCCCCGCCGATGAAGTGGGGGACCGTGCGCCCCTCGAACTGGGAACGCACCGTCGCGATGAACTCCGGGTCGAACGCGCGTTTCATAGACTCTCCTCCACCACCGGGTTTTCCAGGACCCCCACCGCCTCGACCTCCATCCGCATCACGTCGCCGGCCCGGACGTGGGAGAGGCCCCGGGGGGTCCCGGTGAGGATCACGTCGTAGGGCTCCAGGGTCAGAAACCGGCTCAGGTAGGCGACGATCTCGGGAATCGAAAAGAGCATCTGGTCGGTGCGGCCCTCCTGCCGCAGCTCGCCGTTGACGTAGGCCCGGAGGGCGAGGGCGTGGGGGTCGGCGACCTCGTCGGCGCTCACCAGGTAGGGGCCGAGGGGGGTGAAGGTGTCCCAGCCCTTGGCCTTGACCGGGGGCCGGAAGAGGTTGCCCACGAAGTCGCGGACGGTGACGTCGTTGGCCACCGTGTACCCCAGCACGTGGTCCATCGCCGCCCGCTCGGGGATCCGCCGCCCGGCGCGGCCGATCACCACCGCCAGCTCGCACTCGTAGTGGAGGTAGGCGACCCCTTGGGGCCGCTCCACCGGGGCCCGGTGCGGCAGCAGGCTCGCCGGCGGCTTCAGGAAGAGGACCGGCTCCTTGGGCTCCTCCAGCCCGAGCTCGCCGGCGTGGCCGCGGTAGTTGAGGGCGAGGCCGAAGATCGTCCGGGGCTCGAAGGGGAGGAGGAAGGCCGCCCGGTCCGGGTCGTGGGCCTCGCCGGCCTCGTCGTAGAGCCGCCCCTCCCGGAGCTCGACCCGGCGCACCCGCCCCCGGTGAAGGATCCGGCCGGTCCTCACACCCACCCCCAGGCCGCCGCCAGGCGGTCGAGGCGGGCGGCCACCTCGGGGGAGGGCGGCCCCAGCGGCGGTCGCCACTCGGCCTCGATCAGCCCGGCCCGGGCCATCAGGTACTTGAGGGGGACCGGGTTGGTCTCCCAGAAGATCGCCTCGTTGACCTCGTAAAGGCGGTAGTGGAGCTCGCGGGCCTCGTCGTGGCGGCCGGCCTTGACCGCCTCGTAGAGCCGGGCCACCTCGCTGGGGAGGAGGTTGGCGGTGGCCGCGATCATCCCCCGGGCCCCCAGCGCCAGCATCGGGTAGGTGAGCGACTCCAGCCCGCAGAAGACCGCGAACTCCTCGCCCAGGGTGCGGATCGTTCGGGAGACCACGTCGAGGTCCTTGAGCGAGTGCTTGACCCCGACCACCCAGGGGTAGCGCTCGCGGAGCCGGGCGAGGGTCTCCACCGCCACCGGCACGCAGGCCCGGCCGGGGATGTTGTAGATCACCAGGGGGAACTCGGGCACCGCCTCGGCCACCCGGGCGAAGTAGGCGAAGAGCCCCTCCTGGCTCGGCTTGGTGTAGTAGGGGGTGATCACCAGCGCGCCGTCGGCCCCGGCCTCGCGGGCGTAGCGGGTGAGCTCGAGGGTGGCCTCGAGGTTCGCGCTGCCGGTCCCCGCCAACACCGGCCGGCGGCCGCCGGCCAGCTCCACCGTGAGGCGGATCAACCGCTTGCGCTCCTCCAGGCTCAGCCCGGCCGGCTCCCCGGTGGTGCCCCCCACCGAGAGGCCGTGGCTCCCCGCCCGCAGCTGGCGCTCGACCAGGCGAGCAAACGCTTGTTCGTCCACCGCCCCGTTCCTGAACGGGGTCACCAGCGGGACCACGGAACCCTCGAACACCCTCGCCTCCTTCGTCTTGGCCGGCATCATCGCCCCCCGACCGGCGGGGGCGAAATCGTGGCTCGCCCCAAAGCCGGCGGACCCTCTTGTGCGATGGGACAAAGGTCCCGGCATCCCCTTGCACCCAAGCCCCCCACCCTGGTAAAAACGAACAAAGCCCCGGGGAGGTTTTGTAGGTGGCGATGCAGGGCTTCGATCGGCTGGTCCGGGGACTCGGGCTCAAGGCCCTGGTCCCGAGCCCCCGGCCGGTGGCCTGGGTGGGGCGGGAGAAGGACCTCCTGGCCCCGGTCGGCTACGGGGTGGTGGTCACCGGGCGGGCCGGCGAGGGGCTGGCCGAGCGGCTGGCCCGGGCGGGGGGCAGCGGCATCCTCTGCCGCGAGCCGGCCGCCGAACTGCCCCAGCGCTGCCGCCAGTACGGGCTCGGGCTGGCGGTGCTGCCCCCCTGGAGCGAGCTCGACGAGGTGGTCGAGGAGGCCACCCGGCAGAGCCTCGAGGCCTGCTTCCCCGAGGTCCTGGCGCTGGGGCCCCTGGTCGAGTTCCTCGAGCGGCTGGCCGAACAGGAGGCCCGGCTGGTCGAGACCCTCCACCGCTGGAGCCGGCTGCCGGTGGCCCTGGTGGCCCGCTGGGGGGAGGTCCTGGCCGGGGCCGGCCCCCTGCCCCGGGGCCTCCCCCGGGCCCCGGGGCGGACCAACCGCTGGCTCGCCCTGCCCGCCGGCGAGGCGCTGCTGGTGGCCTTCGGAAACCCCGAGGGGCTGGAACGGGCGGGCGGCTTCCTGAAGCTCGCCGCCCAGATCCTCTCGGCCAAGAGCCTCCTCGCCCAGGCCCAGCGGGCCGAGGAGGAAGGGCTCAAGGCCGCCCTCCTCGACGATCTCTTGGAGCGGGCGGCCGACGAGCGCCGGGCGATGGGGTTCGGCTTCCTCCCCCAGGTGCCCTTCGTGCTGGCCCTGGCCGAACCCCCGCCGATTCCCGGCCAGCACCGCCTGGCCGAGGAACGCCGGCGGCGGGTGCTCCAGGACCTCCGGCAGAGGGCCGCCGGCTACCTGGCCCGGCGGGGGGGCGGGTACCTGGTGGGTTCCCGGGCCGGGCGGGCGGTGCTGCTTTGGCAGACCTACGCCACCGAGGACGAGGCGGAGGGGCTGGCCGAGGCCCTGGGGCCCGAGGTCCGGCTCGGCTACTCGGCCCCCCACCACGGTCTGCGGGAGACCCCGGCCGCCTACCGCGAGGCCCTGATCGCCCTAAAGACCAGCGAACCCGGCCGGGCAGTGGGGTTCGGCCAGCTCGACCCGGTCGCCTGGGTGCTCCTCCAGCAGAGCCGCGAGGACCTCAAGGCCCTGGTCGAGCGCTTCCTGCCCCTGGACGAGAAGGGGGTCCGGACGCTCGAGGCCTACCTCGCGCACCGGGGCCGGCCGGAGGCGGCGGCGGCCGCCCTGCACGTCCACCCCAACACCCTCCGCTACCGGCTGGGGCGGATCGAAAAGCAGCTGGGCCGGCCCCTCAAGGACCCCCGCACCCTGGCCCAGGTCCACCTCGCCCTCCGGGCCCGGGCGCTGCTCGCCGGCTAGGGGGCGTCGTTCTCGGCCCAGAGGTAGTGGGCCGCCACCGAGCGGTAGGGGGCGAACCGCGCCCCCAGCTCGGCGACGTCCCGCCGGGAGGAAAGCCGGTAGTGGCGCATCGCCTGCCGAACCAGCCCGAGGTCCGCCGCCGGCCAGACGTCCTGGCGGCCGAGCCCGAAGATCAGCACCATCTCGACGGTCCAGGGGCCGACTCCCTTGAAGGCGAGGAGCCGGGCCCGCACGGCCTCGTCGGGAAGCCGCTCGAACCCGGCGAAGGCGCCGGCGGCGGCGGCCTCGGCCAGGGCCCGCAGGGTCCGGGCCTTGGCCCGGCTGACCCCGAGCCCCCCCAGCCCGGCCTCCCCCAGGGCGAGCAGCCGCCGGGGCTCGGACCCGGTGGCGGCGTGGAGCCGGCGGAAGATCGCCCGCGCCGCCCGGTTCGAGACCTGCTGCCCCACCACCGCCCGCACCAGGGCGGGAAAGACCCCGTGCACCCCCCAGCGGGCCCGGCCGTGCCGCCGGATCAACCGGGCCATCACCGGGTCGCCCCCGAGGGCCGTCAGGGCGGCCTCGGAGGCGACGAACTCGGCGAGGTGCGCCGCCCTCACGAAAGCCGGACGCCGTCGGCGGTGGTCACCTTCCCCTGGTAGAGGAAGGTCACCTGCCGGAGGGCGGCGGCCAGGTCGAAGGGGGTGAGGGCGCTGGTGGCGTCCTCGGGGAGGACCACCTCGAACCAGCGGAGGGCCGCGCTGCCGGCGGTGTGGAGGACGCAGATGTTGGCCACGGTGCCGGTGACCACCAGGCGCCGCACCCCGGCCAGGCGCAGGAGGTGCTCCAGTGGGGTGCCGTAAAAGCCGTCGTAGCGGAGCTTCTTGATCACCCGCTCGCCGGGCCGGGGGGCCAGCTCGGCGACGATCTCCGCCCCCCAACTGCCGGCCACCGCGTGGCGCGGCCAGATTCTGAACTCGGGGTCGTCCTCCTCGTGCCAGTCCTGGGTGAAGAAGACCGGCGCCCCCTTCTCCCGGAATCGCTCCAATAGGCCCGCGATCACAGGAATCGTCTTCGCCGCCTCGGGAACGAAGAGGGCCCCCTCGGGGTGGGCGAAGTCGTTCTGCATGTCGACCACCACCAGGGCGGTCTCGGCGGCGGGAAGCTCGACGCGGTCCTGGCGGGGGATCTCGGGCACTTCCACGGTCATGCCCCCCACCTCCGGACCGCCAGGGTGGCGAGGGCCGCCTTGGTCAGGTCGCCGGCGACGAAGGGGAAGAGCCCGAGCGCCAGGGTCTTCCGCACGCCCAGCCCGAGGTAGAGCCCCAGCCAGGGCAGCCCCACCAGGTAGACCGCCGCCGCCCCCAAAAGGAGCGCCAGGAAGGCGGTGAGGGTGCTTTTCCCGGCCCCTCGCTCGAAGAGCCAACCGACCAGGAAGGCGGCCAGGGGGAAGGCCGCCAGGTAGCCCCCGGTGGGGCCGAGCAGGTAGCCGAGGCCCCCGCCCCGGGCGAAGACCGGAAGCCCCAGCGCCCCCTCGACCAGGTAGAGGACGGCCGCTCCCGCCGCCAGCCGGGACCCGAAGAACGCTCCCAAAAGGAGCAGGCCCAGGGTCTGGCCGGTCAGGGGGACCGGCACGAAGGGGACCTGCACCTTGGCGAACAGGGCGAGCGCCAGGCTGCCCAAGAGGGCAAGGCCCAGCCTGGCCGCCCGCCCCCTGACGGGGACCCGCCGCACCAACCACGCCGCACCGACCGTTTCCATCCCGATCACCTCCGAACCTTCTCCACCAGGTGGACCTCGCCGGTGGTCACCCGCCGGCGGTGGCCGCTGGCCTCGAGGACCCAGAGCGCGCCGCCCTCGTCGAGCCCCACCGCCACCCCCTCGACCGGCTCCCCCACCCACTCGGCCCGCACCCGCCGGTAGAGGGTCGTCGAGTGGAGGGCGTAGGCCTTGAGCAGGGCCTCGGGGTCGGCCAGGGCCCGGTAGGCCCGCTCGAGCTCATAGAGCAGCCGGACCAGGAGCTCGTCGCGGCGCAGCCCGGGAAAAAAGCCCCAAAGCCCGGCAGCCCCCGGGGGAAGGCCCTCCTCGGCCACGTTGAGCCCCACCCCGAGGAGGGCGTAGGTCACCTCCTCGGCGAGGATCTCGGCCTCGAGGAGCACCCCCCCGAGCTTCCTCCACCCCTCCCGCCAGACCACCAGGTCGTTGGGCCACTTGAGCCCGCCCACCCCGGCCGCCCGGGCCGCCGCCAGCCCCGCCGCCAGGGGGAGGAGGGGCAGGCGCTCGAGGGGCTCGCGGGGGCGGAGCAACAGGGAGAAGTAGAGCCCCCCGCCGGGGCTGGCCCAGACCCGCCCCCGGCGCCCCCGCCCGGCGGTCTGGCGCTCGGCGAGGACCACCGTCCCCTCGGGGGCCCCCTCCTCGGCCATCCGCCGGAGGACGTCCTGGGTGCTCGACACCGTGCCCAGGTAGCGGTAGGGCCGGCCGAACCGCCCCCGCAGCTTGGCGCGCACCGCGGCCGGGGCCGGGGTACCGGGGGCCAGGCGGTAGCCCCGCCGGGACCGCTCCACCGGGTAGCCCTGGCGGGCCAGGCGGCGGACCGCCCGCGCCACCGCCTGCCGGCTCACCCCCAGGCGGGCGGCCAGCCGCGGCCCCGGGGTCCAGGCCTCGGAGAGGGCGGCGAGGAGGTCCACGTCAACCCATCATGCCCCCTCCGGTTGACGGCGGCAAGCGCTTAGCGGGGGCTCACCGGCGGCCCCTATAGTGGGGGGCATGCGGCGACTCCTGGCGGTTTTGCTGGCCCTCGGCCTGGCCCTCGCCGAGGGCTGGGTCCTCCCCTTCGAGGGTCCCGGCGGCCTCTCCGACGCCTACGCGGTGGCCGGCGCCCTCTCCGCCCGCGGCCCGGTCTACACCGGGCTCTTCCTCCCCGAGCCCCCCTGGCGGGAGGGCTGGCGGCTCACCCTGCCGCGGCTCGCCACCCCGGGCGGGGTGCGCATGGTCGCCGAGGCCACCGGCGCCGACTGGGTGCTGACCGCCTGGAAGGACGACCAAGGCCGCTACCACGCAGCCCTCTACGACGGCAAGCGAAGCCACCGGGGGGTGGCCGGCGACCCCGCGGCCCTGGTGCTCTGGGCCGGCGCGATCCTCGGCCGGCCGGCCGGGCCCTTCCGTCCCCAGCCCGGGCTCGAACCCCTGCTCCGGCTCGCCCTCAAGGACCCGGGCCGGGCCGCCGCCCAGGCCGCCGACCCCGCCCTGGCCGAACGGCTCGCGCGCTACGCCGAGGGCCTGGCCAAGGGCCGGCTGGGGTTCCTGCCCCCGCCGCTCCGGCGGTTTTGGCTCGGCGTCCACCACCCCAAGGACCTGCCCGAGGACGGGATGGGCCTGGTCTGGCGGGCCTTCCTGAAGCGGGGGCGGGGCCCCGAGGTGGAACGGCTTATCAAAAGCCCCCTCCTCCTGCACCAGACCGCCGCCGTCCTCCTGCTCCACGACCGGGACGACCCCCGCTGGCGGCGCCTCGCCCGGCGCCTCCCTAGGCTGGAGCCCGGCTACGCCTGGGGCTACGAGATGGAAAGCTTCGCCGCCTTCGAGGAAAACCGCCCCCGAGAGGCCCGGGACGCTCTCCTCAAGGCGACCGCCCTGGTGCCCGACAAGGGGCTTTACTGGACCAACCTGGGCTGGGCCTACTACCTCACCGGCGACCGGGCCCGGGCCCGGCTGGCCTCGCTCTACGCCCTGAAGCTCGAGGACAACCCCACCGCCCACTACAACCTGGGGCTCTTCTACGCCCTGTGGCGCGCCCACCTGCCGGCCCTCGACCACTACCGGCGGGCGGTGGCCGACGACCGGGACTGGGAGGTCCGCTCGGCCCTCAAGGACCTGGAAGACGCCCGGGGCCCGGCCGAGCTCGCCTACTGGCGGGGCCGGCTCCTGGCCTACGCCGGCGAGGCGGAAAGGGCCCGCCGGGTCCTGGCCGCCTTCCTCCGCGCGCACCCGGAAAGCCCCCTCGCCCCCTGGGCCCGGCGCGACCTCGGGGCGCTCGCCGGGGCCTACCTGCGGCTCCGGATCGCGGCGGTCTCGCTCCGCCAGGACGGGCCGCCGCAGGACCGGCTGGGGGCGGGGGAGCCGGTCTGGCTCCGGCTGGAGCTCGAGGCCGCCCCCGCCCTGCCGGCCGCCCCCCTCGAGGTCCGGGTGGTGGACGCCGCCGGCCGGACGGTCCGCCGGGCCGCCTTCTTCCGGCCCCGCCCCCCCTACCCCCCGAACAGCGTCGGCTTCGCCGGCTGGGTGGGGCCGCTTGAAGCCCTGCCGCCGGGGCGCTACCGGCTGGTGGCGCGCCTCGGCGGGGCCCAGGCCGAACGTCCGCTGGCGGTGGGGGCCTCCAACCTGGCCCGCCGCCTCTACGCCCTCGGCGTCGTGCCCCGGGACCCGGACGGCCTCCCCCTGGTCGAGGAGGACGCCCTCCTCGCCCCCAGGGGGGAGGAGCGGCTGGTGCGGGCGCTGCTCGCGGCGGTGCACCGGGCCGCCCCCCTGGCCGCCAAGATCCCCCCCTACAACCAGAAAAAGGACGACCGCCCCAGCGTCGCCGATCGCATGGCCAAGGCCGACGAGGCCCTGATCCGCGCCTACCTGAAGGCGGCCCTGGCCGACCCCGAGCTCTTCCGCCCCAACGCGGTCGAGGGCCTGGCCCGCTGGCTCCTCAAGCGGTAGGCCGGCGCCAAAGCCAAGGCCCCCGCCTGTGCGCGGGGGCCCCTTGGTGCCGAGGGGCGGAATCGAACCGCCGACACCGCGATTTTCAGTCGCGTGCTCTACCGACTGAGCTACCTCGGCGACTGGCGGCCCCGACGGGACTTGAACCCGCGACCTCCCACGTGACAGGCGGGTGTGCTAACCAAACTACACCACGGGGCCGCGTTGTACCCGCCAGCGCGGGCAAAGCCCATGCTACCGGAGGCCTAGGGGGGTGTCAACCGGGGCGCCGGGGGCGATCCGGCAAGAATATGCAGCGGCCCTTGCGGAACCCCGGGACCCCTTCGTATACTCGGGGCGCAACGGACGGGAAAGGAGGTATGGCGAGTGAAGAGACGCGAGTTTATTAAGAAAGCGGCGGTAGGGGTTGCGGCCTCGAGCACCTTCGGGCCGGTCTTTGCCCAGACCCAAAAGCGGATCCGCTGGCGGATGGCCACCAGCTGGCCGAAGTCGCTCGACACCATCTACGGCGGAGCGCTGACCGTGGCCGACCGGGTGCGGGCGATGACCGACGGCAAGTTCGACATCCGGGTCTACGCCGGCGGCGAGATCGTCCCCGGGCTTAAAGTGGTCGACGCCGTGCAGCAGGGTACGGTGGAGGCCGGCCACACCGCCTCCTACTACTACATCGGCAAGCACCCCGCCTTCGCCTTCGCCACCGCGGTTCCCTTTGGCCTCACCTACCGGGAGCAGAACGCCTGGCTCTACGACGGCAACGGCGGCAAGCTCCTCGGCGAGCTCTTCGACCAGTTCAACATGGTGGGCTTCCCGGCCGGCAACACCGGCGCCCAGATGGGCGGCTGGTTCCGCAAGCCGATCAACTCGGTCGAGGACCTAAAGGGCCTCAAGATGCGCATCCCCGGCCTCGGCGGCAAGGTGATGGCCCGCCTAGGGGTCACCGTGCAGGTGCTCGCCGGTGGCGACATCTTCCCCGCCCTGGAGCGCGGTGCCATCGACGCCACCGAGTGGGTCGGCCCCTACGACGACGAGAAGCTGGGCTTTTACAAGGTCGCCAAGTACTACTACTACCCCGGCTGGTGGGAGCCCGGCCCCACCCTCCACTTCTTCGTCAACAAGAACGCCTGGAACAAGCTCCCCAAGGAGTACAAGGAGATCGTCAAGACGGCCGCGGCCCAGGCCAACCTCCAGATGATGGTGGACTACGACTTCAAGAACCCGCCGGCCTTGAAGCGGCTTCTGAAGCGCGGGGTCAAGCTCCGCAAGTTCCCGCTCGACGTCCTGAAGGCCGCCGAGAAGGAAGCCTTCGCCCTCTACGACGAGATCGCCGCCAAGGACGCCCTCTACAAGAAGATCTACCAGGACTGGAAGGCCTTCCGCGGCGACATCAACCGCTGGTTCGCGACCACCGAGCTGGCCATGGCCCAGTACCTCTTCGCAAAGCTCTAAGCGAGCAGGCGACGGGCGCCCCGGCCCAAAGGGCCGGGGCGCCCTTTTGAGCGGGGCCGGTTAGACCCCGCCGGTCAGGTTCAAAAGCCAGGTGACGATCTGGGGGAAGACGATCAGGAGGGTGAGCCCGACCAGCTGGATGGCGATGAACGGCACCGCCCCCCGGTAGATGTGCAGGGTGCTGACCTCGGGCGGGGCCACCCCCCGCAGGTAGAAGAGCGAGAAGCCAAAGGGCGGGGTGAGGAACGAGGTCTGGAGGTTCACCCCGATCATCACCCCGAACCAGACCAGGGCGGTGCGCACCGGCTCCACCGCGTCGGGGAAGAGCGCCGGCAACAGCTTGGCGGCCACCGGGGCCACCAGCGGGATGATGATGAAGGCGATCTCGAAGAAGTCGATGAAGAAGCCCAGGATGAAGATCACCAGGTTGACCACGATCAGGAACCCGACCTCGCCGCCGGGGAGGTTCGATAAAAGGTCCTCGACCCAGACGTCGCCGTAGAGTCCCCGGAAGACCAGCGAGAAGGCCCGGGAACCGATCAGGATCCAGACCACCATGGCGGTGAGCCGGGCGGTGGCGACCATGCTCTCGACCAGCGCCTTGTAGGTGAACTTGCGGTAGATCAGGGCCAGGATCATCGCGCCCACCGAACCGAAGGCGCCGGCCTCGGTGGGGGTGGCCCAGCCGGCGAAGATGCTCCCCAGCACCACCACGATCAGCGCCAGGGGCGGCACCATCACCAGCATGACCTCCTTGAAAAGCGCCCAGCCCGTCAAGGAGCGCTCCTCGAGGGGCAGGGCCGGGGCCGAGCTCGGCCGGAAGATCGCCATGAAGATCACGAAGAGGATGTACATCCCGGAGAGGATCAGCCCCGGGATCAGGGAGCCGATGAAGAGGTCGCCCACCGAGACCCCGAGCTGGTCGGCCAGGACGATGAGCACGATCGAAGGGGGGATGACCTGGCCGAGGGTCCCGGAGGCGGCGATCACCCCGGTGGCGAGCTCCTTGGAGTAGCGGTACTTGAGCATGATGGGGAGGCTGATCAGCCCCATCGCCACCACCGTGGCGCCCACCACTCCGGTGGCGGCGGCGAGCAGCGTCCCCACCACCACCACGCTGATCGCGAGCCCTCCGCGCAGGGGCCCGAAGAGCATGCCCATGGTCTTGAGCAGGTTCTCGGCCAGCCCGGTGCGTTCCAGCATGGTGCCCATGAAGATGAAGAACGGCACCGCCAGAAGGGTGTAGTTCTCCATGATCCCGAAGATGCGCTCGGGCATGGCCGAAAGCAGGTGGAGGTCGAAGAGCCCGTAGTGCATCCCGATCAGGGTGAAGACCAGGGCGGTGCCGCCCAGGGAGAACGCCACCGGGAAGCCGGTGAAGATGAAGATCAGGGCCCCCACGAACATCAAGGGGCCGAGCAGGTCCTCGATGTTCATAGCGCGGCCTCCTTGGGCTCCTCGGCGTGCTCGGCCTCGAGGTCGTAGAGCCCCTTCAGGTGGGCGATGCGCTTGATCGCCTCGCTAACGCCCTGGAGCAGTACCAGGACGAAGCCCACGATCAGGGAGGCCTTGATCGGGTAGCGGGGCAGGCCGCCGGGGTCGGGGGACATCTCGTGGATCTTCCAGGAGTCGTAGACGATCGGCCAGGCCACGTAGATCGAGAGCAGGGCGAAGGGAATGAGGAAGAGGAGGAGGCCAAGGAGGTCGATCCAGGCGCGGGCCCTCGAGGAGAGCCGGGCGTAGAGCACGTCGACCCGAACGTGTTCGTCGTGGAGGAGGGCGAACGCCCCGCCCCAGAGGAAGACCAGGCTGAACATGTACCACTGGAGCTCGATGTAGGCGTTGGAGGAGAGGTCGACCCCGATGGACTGCGAGAGTTTTCGGGTGACCGCGTTGTAGGTCCCGATCAGGACCATGAAGAGGACCAGCCAGGAGACCAGCTTGCCCACCCACTCGTTGAGGGCGTCGATTCCTCGGGCCAGGCGCAGGAGCGTTTGCATAGATCCTCCCGAAGCAATATTCGACCAAATCCTACCGGGACGGGGGTCCCCCGTCAACGAAACCGGCAAGAATACGCAACTTTTTTCGATCTTTATTCACACGCCTCAGCGGGTGGACCGCACCTTCCGCACCAGCAGGGTGCCGGCCAGGAAGCTGGCGGCGGCCAGGGTGAAGACGGCGGCGTAGCCGAGCCCCGGCGCGGCCCGGTTAAGGGCGTCGACCGCCCCGCCGAGGAGGCCGGCCAGGATCTGGGGCAGCACGATCGAGGTCTGCCACACCCCCATCTCGGTGGCGTGGGCGTCGGGGCGCTTCAACACGTCGGCCACCAGCGCCCAGTCCACGGCGGCGTAGACGCCGTAGCCGACCCCGAAAAGGAGGGCGAGCAGGAGGAGGACGTCGTAGCGGGGGAAGAGGAGGACGGGGAGGAGCAGCCCGGCGAGCCCGACCCCGGAGGCGTAGATCAGGGGCTTGCGGCCGAGACGGTCGGAGAGGCGGCCAGCGGGGACCGAGGCGGCCGCTCCCCCCAGCGAGATCAACAAAACCAGCAGGCCGATCGCCTGGGCCGCCGACCGGGCCAGCACCCGGCCCAGGGCGGCGAAGACCCGGACCACGTCGGCCAGGTAGTACTGCAGGTAGGTCTGCACCAGGTACTGGCCGAGCATGACCAAGAACCGGGTGCCCCAGACCCAGCGGAAGTCGGGGTCGCGCCAGGGGAGGCGGAGGCTCTCCCAAAGGCCCTCCCGCCGGGGGGTGGGGTTCTTGGGCTCCTCGAGGAAGGCCAGGGTCAGCCCGGCGGCGGCCAGGTTCAGCCCGGCCACGGCAAGGAAGAGGACCGGCAGCGAGGCCACCAAAAACGCCGCCACCCCGGCGGCGATCTGGGCGGTGGCCTGGAGCGCCCCCATCCACCCCGAGGCGGTGCCCCGGCGCTCTTTCGGCACCAGGTCGGGGATCAGAGCGGAGTAGGGGCCGGTGGCCAGGTCGTCGGCGACCTGGAGCAACAGGTAGGCGAGGAAAAGGCTCGGGTAGCTCCCCGCCAGGGCCATCCACCCCAGTGCCAGGGCGGTGACCAGGCTCCCCGCCGCCAGGTAGGGCAGGCGCCGCCCGTACCGGGTGGGGAAGCGGTCGGAGAGCCAGCCCATCAGGGGCGGGCCCAGGGTGGCCATCACCGCCCCGGCCCCGAAGAGGAGGCCGAGCCGGGTCGCCTTCTCCCCCGCCGGCACCAGCTCGGCCACCCGCGCCGGCAGGAGGACGAACAGCACCAGCGTCCACTTGAAGGCGGTGGCGAACCAGTAGGCCGAGAGCAGGAGGTACCAGCGGCGGGAGAAGGGGCGCACTGCCGGCGATTATAGCCGGGCGGCCTCGGGGACGATGAGGAGGGGAAGCTCGGCCTGGTAGAGGAGCTCGACCACGGTGCGCCCGATCCGGGTCCGCTGGCTCGACTTGGCCCGGGAGCCCACCACCAGGAGGTCGACCCCGCGGTCCTCGGCGAGGTCCAAAAGCCCCCGGCTCTCCTCCCCCCGCTCGATCACCAGCCGGTCGGGGGGGACCCCGATCCGCTCGATCAGCGCCGACCGGGCGTGGCCCAGGACCTCGGCCTCCTCCATCAGCTCGGGAGGGAGGTAGGTGGGCACGCAACAGGACCCCGGCCTCAGGCTCACCAGGTGGAAGGCGAGGACCTCGGCGCCGGTGGCCCGGGCCAGCTCCTCGGCGTAGCGCCAGGCCGAGAGACCGGCCGAGGAGTCGTCGACCGCCGCGGCGATCCGCACGAGCCCCGACAGCGGCCGCCCCTCGTCGACCGAGAGCACCGGCACCTCGCCGCGGTGGAGGACGTAGTGGGAGACCCCGCCGCGGGCCACCCGCTCCAGGGGGCTGCGGCCCTCCGAGGCCAGCACCAGGAGCCGGTGGCCGAGGGCCTCGCCGGCGACCTCCCGCACCGGGTTGCCGTGGTGCACGATCGCCCGGGCCCCCTCCGGCAAGAGGGCCCGGAGCGACCGCTCGGCGAGCTCGCCGAGGATCCTCGAGGCCGCCTCCAGGGGCTCCCGGTAGCCCTCGTCCCAGACGGCGGAAAACCGCTTGGGGGCGCCCCTCAGGTAGCCGTCCTCGACCACGTGCAGCACCGAGAGCGGCCAGCCGAGCCGCTCGGCCAGGAGCCCGGCGCTTTTTAGCACGCTCTGGCTGGAAGCGGTCAGATCCACTGCGGCCAGAATGCCCTCGCGCATCGCCTTCCCTCCTTTGCCCTTAGCATAGGGGCTGGGCGGGCCTATAATTGTCCCGTGACGCTGGAGCTCAGGGGCCAAAGGCTCGACCTTTCCCGGCCCCGGTTGATGGGCGTCTTGAACCTGACCCCCGACTCCTTCTCGGACGGGGGCCGTTTTCTGAGTCCCGAGGCGGCGCTCGCGCGGGCCCAAGCACTCAAGGAGGAGGGGGCCGACCTCCTCGATCTGGGCGCCGAGTCCACCCGGCCGGGGGCGGCCCCGGTGCCGCTCGCCGAGGAGCGGCGGCGGCTGCTGCCGGCGCTGGAGGCGGTGCTCCCGCTCGGGCTGCCGGTGAGCGTCGACACCCGCAAGCCCGAGCTCGCCGAGGAGGCCCTCCGGATGGGGGCCCACCTGATCAACGACACCAGCGGGCTGGCCGACCCCCGGATGGCGGAGGTGGCCGCCCGCCACCGGGCCCCCCTGGTGGTGATGCACACCCCCGACCCCGATCCCCGGCGGATGATGGACGCCGCCCGTTACCTCGACGTGGTCACCGAAGTGCGGGCCTTCCTCCTCCAGCGGGCCCGCCGGGCCGAGCGGCTGGGGGTCGGCCAGGTGGTCCTCGACCCCGGCCTCGGCTTCGGCAAGACCGCCCGCCAAAACCTCGCCCTGCTCCGGGGCCTGGGGGCCCTCGCCGGCCTCGGCTACCCCCTGCTGGTGGGGGCCAGCCGGAAGCGGACGATCGGGGAGCTCACCGGGGTCGAGAACCCCGCGGCCCGGGTCTGCGGCAGCGTCGGCGCCCACCTGGCGGCGGCCCGGCGGGGGGCGCGGCTTTTGAGGGTGCACGACGTCGCCGCCCACCGGGAGGCGCTGGCGGTGTTCTGGGCGGTGGAGGGCGATGGGCCGGATCGTCCTTAAGGGGTTGGAGTTCTACGGCCGCCACGGAGCCCGCCCCGAGGAGTACCGGCTGGGGGCCCGGTTCGTGGTCGACGTCGAGATGGAGGTCGCCTTCGAGGGCCGGGGCGACCGCCTGGAGGCCACCGTCGACTACGCCCGGGTCTACGCCGAGGTCGCCGAGGCGGTGGAGCGGACCCGCTTCTACCTCATCGAGGCCCTGGCCGACCACCTGGCCGACCGGCTCTGGGCCGCCTTTCCCGCCCTGCGGGCCCTCACCGTGCGGGTCCACAAGCCCCAAGCCCCCATCCCCGGGGTCTTCCGCGACGTCTACGCCGAGGTGGAGCGGCGGCGGTGAGGGCCTACGTCGCCCTGGGCTCGAACCTCGGCGACCGGGCCGGCTACCTGGCCCGGGCCCGGGCGGCGCTCGCCGCCCTGCCCGGAACCCGGGTGCGGGGGGCCTCGAGGCTCTACCAGACCGACCCGGTGGGGCCGCCGGGCCAGGGGCCCTACCTCAACCAGGTCCTCCGGCTGGAGACCGGGCTCCCGCCCGGGGCCCTGCTCCGGGCGATGCTCGCGATCGAGCGGGAAAACGGCCGGGTGCGAACGGTGCGCTTTGGCCCCCGCACCCTCGACCTCGACCTCCTCGACTGGGGGGGGCTTGCGATCCGGGCCCCCGGCCTGGTCCTGCCCCACCCCCGGCTCCACCTCCGGGCCTTCGTGCTGGTGCCGCTCGCCGAGCTCGACCCCGCCTGGCGCCACCCCCGCCTGGGGCGCACCGCCGCCGGGCTGCTCAGGCGGGTGGACCGGCGGGGGGTCCGGCCCTACCCCTGACCCAGGGCCGCACCGCCCCCAGCAGGTAGATGCTCCCGGCCACCACCACCAGGGCGCCGGGGTGGCTCCGGGCGGCGGTTTCCACCGCCGGGAGGGGGTCGGGGACCACCGCCGCCCCGGGGAAGAGGGGGGCGAGCGCGGCGGGGTCGGCGCTCCGCTCGCCGGGGTAGCGGGTGAGGTAGACCGCCCGGAAGCGCCCCCTTAGGGCCTCGGCCATGGCCCGGTGGTCCTTGTCGCGGCTGGCCGCGAAGACCAGCACCCGGGGGCGGCCCGGGAAGTGGTCGTCGAGGGCCCGGGCCAGCGCCCGGGCCCCGTCGGGGTTGTGGGCGGCGTCCAGCAGGAAGGGGGGGAAGGGCTCCAGCCGGCCGGGGTTTTCCAGCCCCGCCAGACCGGCCCGGACCGCCGCCTCGTCGGCCCCGAGGCGGCGGGCGGCGGCCACCGCCAGCGCCAGGTTGGCGGCCTGGTGCCGCCCCAGCCAGGGGGCCCGGTAGGCCCGGCCCAGCACCCCGAAGCCGAGGCCGTCGGGCTCGGGGCGGGCGAACTCCGGCCGCACCACCGAAAGCGGGGTGCCGCGGACCCGGGCGGCCTCGCGGAGGGCGGCCAGCCCCTCGCCGGTGGCGGCGGTCAGGGCCGGCACCCCGGGGCGGAAGATCCCCGCCTTCTCGGCGGCGATCTCGGCCAGGGTCCGGCCCAGGAAGGCGGTGTGGTCGGCGGCGATGCCGGTGACCAGCGAGAGGGCGGGGTCCTTGACGTTGGTGGCGTCGAGCCGGCCGCCGAGGCCGACCTCGAGGACCGCCCACCGCACCCCGGCCTCGGCGAAGTAGAGGAAGGCGAGGGCGGCGGTGATCTCGAAGAAGGTCGCCCCCACCGCCTCGGCGTGGGGGCGGATCCGGGTGAGCAGCCGCTCGGCGGCGTCCGGCTCGATCTCGCGGCCGTCGACCGCGACCCGCTCGGTGTAGCGCTCGAGGTGGGGGCTCAGGAACCGCCCGGTGGGTTCGCCGGCGGCGGTGAGGATGGCGGCGAGGGCCCGGGCGGTGCTGCCCTTGCCGTTGGTCCCGGCCACCAGCACCGCCCGGAAGGCCCCCTCGGGGTGGCCGAGGCGATCCAGGAGCGCCCGGATCCGGCCCAGCCCGGGGCGGATCCCCATCCGGCGGCGGCCGTAGAGCCAGCCGAGGAGGGCGGGGTCCACCTAGGAGGCGAGCGCCCGGGCGCAGTCGGGGCAGAGCCCCTCGAAGGCCAGCCAGGCCCGCTCCACCCGCACCTCGGGGTGGGCGGCCCGGGCCGCCTCGACCAGCCCGTCGAGCGCGAGATCGAGGTCGAGCACCGCCCCGCAGCGCCGGCAGACCAGGTGGGGGTGGGGCTCGGTGAAGGCGTCGTAGCGGGTGGCCCCGCCGGTGTGGAGGGCGATCACCATCCCCTCCCGGGTCAGGGCGTCGAGGGTGCGGTAGACGGTGCCCAGGCTGATCGAGGGCACCCGCTTCTTGACCTCCTGGTAGATCCAGGCGGCGTCGGGGTGGCTCCGGGTGGAGCGGAGCACCTCGAGGACCGCCCGGCGCTGCCGGGTAAACCGCTTAATCGCCACCCTGCACCTCCCTCAGGATCGCCGCCCCGCCCTGCTCCAGGATGTCCTCGGCGAGCTCCTCGCCGAGCTCCCGGGCCTCCTCGACCGGGCCGGCGATCTCGCCCCGGATGAGCTCGCGGCCGTCGGGGGCGGCCACCACCCCCTCGAGGCGGAGCTCGTCGCCCTCGAGGTAGGCGATCGCCCCCACCGGGGCCAGGCAGCCGGCCCCGAGCCGGGCCAAAAACGCCCGCTCGGCGGTCACCCGGGCCTGGGTCTCGCGGTGGTTGAGCGAGTAGGCGAGCTCGTCGGCCAGGTCGTCGCCGCGGCGCACCTCCAAGGCCAGCGCCCCCTGCCCGGGGGCCGGGGTCAGCACCTCGGGATCGAGGAACTCGTCGATCCGGTTCCTCAGGTCGAGCCGCAGCAGACCGGCGGCGGCGATCACGATCGCGTCGAACTCGCCGGCCCCCAGCCGTTTGAGCCGGGTGTCGACGTTGCCCCGGAGGGGCTCGATCACCAGGTCGGGGCGGTAGGCGAGCAGCTGGGCCCGCCGGCGGATCGAGCTGGTGCCCACCCGGGCCCCCCGGGGCAGCTGATCGAGCCGTTTCACCGCGTTCCGCCCCACCAGGGCGTCGCGGGGGTCGACGCGGCGCGGCACCGAGGCGATGTAGAGGCCCTCGGGCTGGCGGGTGGGGAGGTCCTTGAGCGAGTGGACGGCGATGTCGATGGCGCCCTCGAGGAGGGCCTGCTCCAGCTCCTTGACGAAGATCCCCCGCTCCCGGGGGTCGGCCCCGCGGTCGCCCGAGGTGGCGACGGTGCGAACGGTGAACTCGGTCTCGGGCCACTGCTCCTTGAGCCGCTCCATCACCCAGCGGGTCTGGGCGAGGGCCAGCTGGCTTCCGCGGGTGCCTAGGACGACCGCGCGCATACGGCCTCCATGATACCGACCCGCGGGCTAACGGCCAGGGGGCAGGAAGGTCACCCGGTCGCCGGTCTTTAAGGGGGTCGCGAGCCCCTTCAGGTACCGGGCGTCGCGGCCGTTCACCAAAACCGTCCAGCGGGGCTTGAAGGCGAAGACGAAGCCCTCCTCCATCCAAAGCCCCTCCTCCACCGCCACCGGGCGCCGCTCCAGGGCCTGGTCGACCAGCCCGGGCTCGAAGGCGAAGGTCTTCTCCAGGGCCTCGAGCAGGGTGCCGCCGGCCAGGCGCACCTCCAGCGGCTCGGGCAGGGCCGGCCGGGCCAGCCCCAGGGCCTCGACCCGGACCGCCCGCCGCCCCTGGCCGAGGGCCCGGGCGGCCTCGAAGCCGGCCCGCATCACCTCCTCCTGGGCGGTGAGGTAGCCGGCCCAAAGCCCCACCCGCGCACCCGGCACCACCCCGGCGAAGGCCTCGAGGACGAAGGCGTAGGCCATCGCCACCCACTCCGGCGGCACGTAGCGGCGCTCGGGGCCGTAACCGGCGTGGACCCGACCGGCGTGGTGGAGGTAGCGGGCGAACTCGGCGGAGGTGTCGACCCCGATGGTGCGGGCGATCCAGGCCGAGAAGAAGGTGCGGCGGATGCGGAGCTCGTCCTCGGGAACCCGCGACTCCCAACCCAGCGCCTTGGCGGTGTCGGGAAAGCGGGCGAGGGCGTCGTAGGCCGCCTTCACCCAGTCGGCCGCCCGCTCAAGGAGCGCCTCGGCGTCCAGGTGCATCGCCCGCTTGGCCTCGGCGTCGATCCCGGCGAAGGCCAGGTAGCGCCCAAACCGCTCTTCCGGCAGCGGCGGAAGGGCCAAGACCCCCTCCAGCCGCACGTCCTCTCCCCACTTGACGGCCATACCCCTAGCCTAGCAAAAGGGCCCGCCTTTGGCGGGCCCGGGGTCGCCTCGAGGAGGCTAGGCCTTCTCGGCCAGGTGCCCCCACTTCTTCATGAAGGCGTCGTAGTCGAGCTCGTAGTAGTCCTTGTTGACCTCGGTGTAGACCTGCCACTCCTCGGGGAGGTCCTCCTCGGGGAAGATGGCGCTCACGGGGCAGGCGGGCACGCAGGCGCCGCAGTCGATGCACTCTTCGGGCTGGATAAAGAGCATGAACTCGCCCTTATCCTCTTCTTCGGTGGGGTGGATGCACTCGACCGGGCAGACCTCGACGCAGGCGCGGTCCTTGGTGCCGATGCAGGGTTCGGCGATGACGTGAGCCATTCCCAATCACCTCCTTTACTCCCCTAGCTTGCGGGGTAGCCTTCGCATAAGTCAAGGGCGGGCGCGTTCCCCGGTCGACCGGGCGCCCGGGGCGGCCTCGCCGCCCACCGGGACCGGTCCCGCGCGAACCCTAACCGCCCTCCCCCAGATACCGCCGGAGGAGGGGGGCCACCCGTTCCCAGACCTCGGCCGGAAGCTCGGCGACCTCGGGCCAGGGGCGGGCCCCCTCCTCGGGGAGTTTGGTGGTCCCGTCCAGCCCCAGGACCGGGCCGAAGGGCGTCTCCTCCACCCAGGCGTCGCGGGCGGGGTCGAGGTTGGCGAGGAGCAGCCACATCAGCCGCTCGGGGTCGCCGGGGTCCACCCGGTCGTCGGTGAGGAGGAGGAGCCGGGTGCCGCTCGCCCCCTCCTGGGCGAGGACCTCCCGGGCCAGCCGCCGGGCCTGGCGGGGGTGGGTCTTTTCCAGGGTAAGGGCGAGCACCCCCGGCCAGGCGGCCTGGCGGCGGATCCCGGGGTGGGCGACCGGGCCGGGGGTCGCCGGCGGGGGCGGCGGCCCGCCCTCGGCGGGGAGCTTCCGGGTCCCGTCGAGGATCAGCTTGCCGCCGAAGCCCACCTCCCGGGGGGCGTGGTCGAGGACGTCGAGGGGCCCCTTGAGGACCAGGGTGTCGCGGCCCGGGAGCAGGTTCGCCACGGCGGCAAGGAACGCGCCAAAACCGGGCTTCACCGGCACGTCGCCGTCGAGGACCACCAGCATCTTGGCGAACATCATCTGCCCCAGGCCCAAAAGGGCGTAGGCGGATTTCAGCCCCTGGCCGGGGTAGCGCTTTCGTACGCTCAGGTTCACCCAGTTGTGGGCCACCCCCTCGGGGGGCATGTGGTAGTCGACGAGCTCGGGCAGCACGGTCTTCGCCGCCGGGAGGAAGAGCCGCTCGCTGGCCTCGATCAACCAGGCGTCCTCCATCGGGGGCACCCCCACGATCGTCGAGGGGTAGACCGCGCCCCGGCGGTGGGTGAGGGCGGTGACGTGGAAGACCGGGTAGCGCTCCTCCTGGGTGTAGAAGCCGGTGTGGTCGCCGAAGGGGCCCTCGACCTCGAGGGGCTCGGCGGGGTCCACGTAGCCCTCCAGGACGAACTCGGCCTCGGCGGGGACCGGGAGGTCCACCGTCCGCCCCCGCGCGAGCTCCACCGGCCGGCCGCGGAGGAAGCCGGCCAGGTGGTACTCGCTGATCCCCGGCAGCTCGGGGAGGGGGGCGGTGGCGGCGTAGGTGAGCACCGGGTCGCCGCCTAGGGCCACCGCCACCGGAAGCCGCCTCCCGAGCGCCCGCGCCTTCTCGAAGTGGCGGCGGCCGGTCTTGTGGAGCTGCCAGTGCATCAGGGTCCGGTCCCGGCCCACCACCTGCATCCGGTACATCCCGACGTTCAGCTCCCCGGTCTCGGGGTCCCGGGTGATCACCTGGGGCAGGGTGACGAAGGGCCCGCCGTCCTTGGGCCAGCACTTCTGCACCGGGAGGCGCGCGAGGTCCACCGCCTCGCCGGTCCGAACCACCTCCTGGACCGGGGCCCTCTTGACCCGCCGGGGAAAAAGCCCTCTGAGCTCCTTGAGCTTGGGCAAAAGGGCGACCGCGCCCCGGAGCCCGGGCTCGGGGGCCAGGGCCAGGAGGCGCTCGACCCGCTCGGCGAGCTCCTCGAGGCGCCCCACCCCGAGCGCGAAGGCGGTGCGCTCGGGGGTGCCGAAGAGGCCGATCGCGAGCGGGAAGTCCTTCCCGGGCAGGTTCTCAAAGAGGAGCGCCGGCCCCCCGGTCTTGAAGGCCCGGTCGGCCAGGGCGGTGACCTCGAGCTCGGCGGAGACCGGCTCGCTGACCCGGGCGAGCTCGCCCCGGGCCCTCAGGGCCTCGAGGTAGGCGCCGAGGTTCCGAAACACGCCCCAGCTTAACCCTCGCCGAAACCCGGCCCATCCCGGGGCCCGCCGGGAGGGGCGGGGCCTCCCCCTAACCCTGCGGCCGGCGGCCCGCCTCGACCAGGCGGTCGAGCAACCGGGCCGGCGCCCCCTCCTTGAGGAGCGCCCTCGCCCGTTCCACCCCCGCCCCTAGGCTTTCCGCCCGCCCGGCGGCGTACAGGGCGGCCCCGGCGTTCAGGGCCACCGCGTCGGCCCTGGGACCCTCCTCCTCGCCCGCGAGGATCTTTCGAATCCGATCGGCGTTTTCCTCCGGGTCCCCGCCGGCGAGCGCCTCCAGCGGCGCGGGGTTTAGCCCGAGCTCGGCCGCCCGCACCCGGTAGCGCCGGAGTTCGCCGCCGGCAAGCTCCACCACCTCGTTCTCCCCGAGCACCAGCTCGTCGGCCCCCTCGCCGTGGACGACGAGCGCCCTTTTCACCCCCAGCGCGGAAAGCGCCCGGGCCATGGGCTCTAGGAGCGCGGGGTCAAAGACCCCGAGCAGGAAGTAGGCGGGCCGCGCCGGGTTGGTGAGGGGCCCGAGCAGGTTGAAGACGGTGCGCACCCCAAGCTCGGTGCGCACCGGGGCGACGTGCTTCATCGCCGGGTGGTAGAGCCGGG
>JALSRQ010000011.1 GCA_026984675.1 Thermaceae bacterium | reverse complement strand
CGGGGGGCACCCGCCGGTCGGCCCGGAGGATCACCAACCCCTGCTTGTCGCGGGCCAGGCGGGCCTCCAGCCGGGCGAAGAGGGCGGCGTCGGTGAGCCGCCGGTTGCCGAGGAAGACCCGGCCCCGCTCGTCGACCACCACGGTGGGGACGCTGGCCGGCTCCTCGACCCCGGTCTTGGCGCTGGGGAGCTCGATCGGAAGCCCCGACTCGGGGGTGATGAAGGTCGAGCTCACCATGAAGAAGATCACCAAGAGCAGGACGATGTCGACGAAGGGGGCGAGGTTGATCGCCGGGCTAGCCCTGAGCCGTCTTCGCCGCATGCCCCACCTCGGCGAGGAACCCGAGGAGCTCCTCGCGGCGCTGTTCCAGCTCGGTCAGGATGTCCTCCACCCGGCCGGCCAGGTAGTGGTAGGCGAAAAGCGCGGGGATCCCCACCACCAGACCGCCGGCGGTGGTGAAGAGGGCCTCGCCGATCCCCCCGGCGAGCAGCCGGGCGGTGGTCTGGCCCTGGGCGGCCAGGACGTTGAAGGCCCGGATCATGCCGGTGACGGTGCCCAGAAGGCCGAAGAGGGGGGCCACCTGGGCGGTGACGCTGAGGCCGCCGAGGCCGCGGGAGAGCCGCACCTCCTCCTCCAGGAGGGCGGCCTTGAGGGCGGCGTCGACCGCCGCCACCCCGAAGGGCACCCGGGGGAGGCCGGCCAGCAGAAAGCGGCCCATCGCCCCGCCGTGGGCCCGGGCGGCCTCGAGGGCGGCCTCGAGCTGGCCCCGGCGCAGGGCCGCCTCGACCTCGCGCATCAGCCGCTCGCCTCCCAGCCGCTCCTTACGGAGCGCCAGGTACCGCTCGAAGAAGACGTAGGCGGCGTAGATGGTGAGCAGGAGGAGGACGACGAGGATCCACCCTCCCTGTTCGATCCTGAGCATGCCCCCACCATACCGCGGTGGGTGAGAAGTAGGATAAGGCCATGCGCTGGGTTCGGGACCCGAGGCTCCGACCGGTGGCCGAGAAGGTGGTCGCCGGCGAGCGGGTGAGCCCCGAGGAGGGGCTCCTCCTCTACCAGACCCCCGACCTTCCCGCCCTGATGCGCCTGGCCCAGGCGGTGCGGGCCCGGCACGCCGGTGAGAAGGTCTACTTCGTCCACTCGCTGCGGTTCTCCCAGACCAACATCTGCTACGTCGGCTGCAAGTTCTGCGCCTTCGCCCGCCGTTTCGGGGAGGAGGGGGCCTGGGACTACGAGGTCGAGGAGGCCCTGGCCTGGATCGAGGCCCGCCACCAGCCGGGCATGACCGAGCTCCACATCGCCTCCGGCCACCACCCCCGGCGGCCGCTCGCCTACTACACCGAGCTCCTGGCCGGGATCCGGGAGCGCTTCCCCGGTCTCCAGATCAAGGCCTTCACCGCCGCCGAGATCGCCCACATCGCCAAGGTCGCCAAGACCGACGTGGCGACCGTCCTGCGGGAGCTGAAGGCGGCGGGGCTGGTGGCGATGCCGGGGGGCGGCGCCGAGATCTTCGCCGAGCGGGTGCGAAGGCGCATCGCCCCCGCCAAGATCCCGGCCGAGGTCTGGCTGGCGGTCCACCGCACCGCCCACGCCCTCGGCCTCCCCACCAACGCCACCATGCTCTACGGGCACGTGGAGACCCTGGCCGAACGGATCGACCACATGGAGCGGTTGCGCAAGCTCCAGGACGAGACCGGCGGGTTCATGAGCTTCATCCCGCTGGCCTTCCAGCCCGACGGCAACCCGCTGGCCAGGGAGCTCGGCAAGACCCAGCCGCCGGACGCGCTGGAGGACCTCAGGAACCTGGCGGTGGCCCGGATCTACCTCGACAACGTTCCCCACATCAAGGGCTACTGGGCGACGATCACCCCGGAGATCGCCCAGGTGGCGCTCGACTGGGGGGTCTCCGACATCGACGGCACCCTGGTCGAGGAGAAGATCGTCCACATGGCCGGGGCCCGCGCCCCCCAGGGGCTTTCCAAGGCGGCGCTGGTGGACCTGATCGCCCGGGCCGGCTACCTGCCGGTGGAGCGCGACGCCCTCTACCGCGAGATCCGGATCCACGCGCCCCGGGCGGCATGAGCTACCGGGTCGGCCTCCCCCGATACGCCAACGTCGCCCCCCTCACCGCCTTCCTGCGGGTCCGGGGGTTTCGCCTGGAGCACGCGGTTCCCACCGAGCTCAACCGGAAGCTCCTGGCCGGCGAGCTCGACCTCTCGCTGGTCTCCTCGGTCTTCTACCTCGAGCACCGGGAGCGGCTCGCCCTGCTCCCCGACTTCTCGGTGGCGGTGCTGGGCCGGGTCTACTCGGTGAACCTCTTCTCCCGGGTGCCCTGGCCGGAGGTGCGCCGGGTGGCGCTGACCACCGAGTCGGCCACCTCGGTGCGGCTTTTAAGGCTGCTCCTCGGGGAGGGGGTCGCCTACCGCCGGGCCGAGGGAGGGCTGGAGCTGCTTAGGGACTACGACGGGGTCCTCCTCATCGGCGATCGGGCGGTGAAGGCCTACGCCGGCCTCCTCCCCGCCCTGCCGGAGAACGTCCACGCCCTGCCCGAGCGCCCCAGCGGGGTCTACGTCAGCGACCTCGCCGAGCGCTGGTACCGCCGCACCCGGCTGCCCTTCGTGTTCGCCCTCTGGGCCTACCGCCGGGACCGCCCCCCGCCCCCGGCGGTGGTCGCCGAGCTGCGACGGGCCCGGCGGCTGGGGCTCGGCCGCCTGGCCGAGGTCGCCGCCGCCGAGGGGCGCCGGCTGGGGGTCGCCCCGGAGCTCCTCGAGCACTACCTGTGGAACTTCCGCTACCACCTCGAGGCCCCCGACCGCGACGGGCTCGCCGCCTTCGCCGCCGAGCTCGGGCTCAGTTGGCGTCCGGAAGGATCTTTTTAAGGGCGTCCTCGAGGCCCGCCCGGGAGAGCTCGCCGAGGTGCCGGGCCACCGCCCGCCCCTGGGCGTCGAAGAAGACCGTGGTGGGCAGGGCCACCACCTTGAGCCGGCGGATCAGCCGCCCCTCCCGGTCGATCGCCAGCAGCTTGAGCCGCACCCCGCTCCGCTTGAGGAAGGCCCGCACGGTCTCGGCGTTCTCGCCGTTGTCGACGAAGACGAAGGCGACCTCGGGGTAACGCTCGGCGTACTCGGCGAGGAGGGGCAGCTCCCGCCGGCAGGGGGGGCACCAGCTGGCCCAGACGTTGAGGACCACCGGCCGACCCTGAAAGCGGGAGAGGGCGAGCACCCCCCCGTCGGGGGTGGGCAGGGCCCAGCCGGGGAGCCGGCCGGAGAGCGACGCTTGCCGGGCCGAGAAGCCAAAGAGGGCGAGCGCCACCAGGGCCCCCACCGTCGCCGGCGGGAGGGCGGCGGCCAGGGCGCGCCAGCGGCCGCGGTAGAACCAAAGGGTGTAGAGGGAGCCGGCGAGCAGCCCGGAGACGGGGGAAAACCCCCCCTGCCAGAAGTAGAGCACACTCAAGGGGTCCCGGGCGTAGGCCCCGAGGTGGGTCGCCACGTAGCCCAGCCGGGCCCCCACCAGCCCCCAGAACACCGCGTTCCAGGCCCAGGCGGCCAGGTCCCGCGGTCCCCGCCGGGCGAGGAGCTCGGCGCTCAGCAGGAAACCGGCCAGCGCCAGGGCCACGAAGGCCCGCACCAGGGGGACCACGAAGGGCCCGAGCTTCACCGCCTCCACGCCCCCGAGGCTAGCCCGGGGGCATGAAGGCGGGGTGAAGGGCGGCTACTGGGCCGAGAGGGTGTTGATGATCTGGAACAGGGGGAGGAACATGCCAGCCACGATCATCCCCACGATCCCCCCCAGGAAGATGATCATGATCGGTTCGATGGCGGCGGTGAGGCTCTCGACCGTCTCGTCGACCTCGCGCTCGTAGAAGTCGGCGACCTTCTGGAGCATGGCGTCGAGGGCGCCGGTCTCCTCGCCGATCGCCACCATCGAGGCCACCATCGGGGGGAAGATCTCGGGGTAGCGGAGCAGGGTCGAGTGGAGCGGCTCACCCACCTGGATGGTGTTCTTGGTCTCCTCCAGGATGTCCTCGACCACCGCGTTGCCGGCGGTGCCCTTGGTGATGTCGGCGGCCTCCACGATGTTGACGCCGGAGGAGAGCAAAAGCCCCAGGGTGCGGGCGAACCGGGCCAGGGCGCTCTTTTTGTTGAGGGTTCCGAACACCGGCACCCGGAGCTTGACGCGGTCGACCACCCGCCGCCCCCGCTCGGTGCGGTAGAAGGCCCGGTAGGCGAAGAAGAGCACCCCCGCCCCCACCACCAGCCACAACGTGCTGGAGCGCAGGAAGTTCGAGACCGCGATCAGGAAGCGGGTGAGCAGGGGCAGCTCCGAGCCCAGGTCGGTGAGGATCTGGGCGAACTGGGGCACGATTCCGGTGAGCAGGAAGTAGGTGACCAAAATGGCGAAGACGAAGACGATGGTGGGGTAGGTCATCGCCGACTTGATCTTGCCCCTCAGCTCGAGGTCCTTTTCCAGGAAGGTCGCCAGCCGATCGAGGATCGTGTCCAGGGTGCCCGAGGCCTCGCCGGCCCGCACCAGGTTGACGTAGAGGCGGCCGAAGACCGGGAACTTGGCCAGGGCGTCGGAGAAGGCGGTGCCGCCCTCGACGTCGGTGCGGATCTCCTTGAGCATCGCCTTGAACTTCTTGTTCTCGGTCTGCTTCTCCAGGATCGCCAGGGCCTGGACGATGGGCAGGCCGGCGGCCATCATCGTGGCCAGCTGACGGCTGAAGATCGCGATGTCCTTAAGGCCGGGCCCCCGCTCCAGGAAACCCAGGCTGATCTCGGCCTGGAGCCCCTTGCCGGGCTCCTTGATCTCGGTGACGTAGTAGCCCTTGTCCCGGAGCACCCGGGCCGCCGCCCTCAGGTCGGCGGCCTCGATGGTCGCCGCGATGGTGCGGCCCTGGCGGTCGCGCGCGCGGTAGTGATAGATCGGCATGTTGTCCTATAGTATAGCGCCGGAATGCTTCCCGAGATTGCCCAAGCCGCCGCCGTCCTGGCCCGGGGCGGGGTGGTGGCCTTCCCCACCGACACCGTCTGGGGGCTCTTGGCCGACTGGCGGAACCGGGAGGCGGTGGCCCGGCTCCGGGCCCTCAAGGGCCGGGTGGAGGATAAGCCCGTGCAGGTCCTGGTCGAGAGCCTGGAGAAGGCCCGCGCCCTGCTCCAGGACCCCGACGACCCCCGGTTCCTCCGGCTGGCGGCCGCCTTCTGGCCCGGCCCCCTGACCCTGGTGGCGGCCGGGCGGGGGGTGCCCCCCTGGATCAGCC
>JALSRQ010000010.1 GCA_026984675.1 Thermaceae bacterium | reverse complement strand
CTGATCACCCAAAAGCCCGACTCCAACGTGAAGCAGATCATCGACCAGATGGTCGCCGAGATCAAGAAGGCGATCCAGGGTAGGTAGGCGAAGGGAGGAAGGGGTGCGGGCCCGCCCGCACCCCGCCCCCGTTGCACCGTCCCCAGGGGCTCGCCGGCTTCTTGATCGAGATCGGCCTGCTGGCCGGGGCCGTCCTCGTCGCCTTCGCAGTGGGGGCGGCGGCCTACTGGGGGCTGGAGGCGGCCTTCACCAGTCCCCAAAACCCCGAGGGCGTCCCCAACTACCTGATCCTTGTCACCAGCCTCCTGGCCCTCGTGCCGATCCTCTTCCTCCTCGCCCGGCGCTACCCCTGGATCACCGACTGGTACTACCTGCTGCCGGGGATCCTCTTCATCCTTGCCTTCACCGTCTACCCCATCGTGCTCACCGTCTACCTCGCCTTCACCGACTACTCCGGGCTCCGCAACGGCAAGCCCGACCGCTCGACCGAGACCCGGGTGGTCGGCCACGCCGGCCGGCGGCTCGAGCTGGCGCTCCCCGCCGACCGGGGGCTCCGGTGCCGCCGGCCCGGCTGCCGGGGCGAGCTCATTGAGCTGGTGGGGAGCGGGCGAAGGGGCGACTTCCGGGTCGAGGCCGCCCGGGGGCGGACGCTGGTGCTGACCCGGGCCCCGGCCTTCCCCCCGGCCTACGCCTACCGGGTGAACGCCTTCCACTTCGTCGGCTTCAAGAACTTCGTCTTCATCTTCCAAAACGCCTCCAAGGCCCTCCTGCCGGTCTTTGGCTGGAACGTGGTCTTTGCCCTCCTCACCGTGCTCTCAACCGCCCTGCTGGGCGGGCTTTTGGGCATCGTGCTGAACAACCCCAGGCTCCCCCTCAGGAACCTTTACCGCACCCTGCTGGTGATCCCCTGGGCGCTGCCGGCGGTGATCACCATCCAGGTGTGGGTGGCGCTTTTGAACAAGCAGTTCGGGGCGATCAACCGGCTTTTGGGGCTCCTCGGGGTCTACCCCATCCCCTGGCTCCTCGACCCCCTCTGGGCCAAGGCGGCGGTGCTGCTGGTGAACCTCTGGCTGGGGTTTCCCTACATGATGACCGCCACCCTGGGGGCGCTCTCGACGATCCCCGACGAGCTCTACGAGGCCGCCCGGGTCGACGGGGCCAGCGGCCTCGCCAGCCTCCGGGCGATCACCCTGCCCCTGCTCTGGCCGCCCTTCATCCCCATCCTGCTCTCGTCGTTCGCCTTCAACTTCAACAACTTCAACCTCATCTACCTGCTCACCGGCGGGGGGCCCCCGGCCGAGGGCCGGCTCTCCACCGCCCAGGCCACCGACATCCTGATCTCCTGGGCCTACAAGACCGCCTTCCGGGCCGAGGGGCAGTCGGCCTACGGGCTGGGGGCGGCGATCAGCCTGGTGATCTTCGCGATCACGGTGGGGATCAGCCTGGTGAACTTCCGCGTCACCGGGGCCTTCCGGGAGGAGCGGCGGTGAGGCGGTGGGTGCTCGGGCTCCTGGCCCTGGCCGGCTACGCCGGCCTGCTCCGGTTCGCCGGAGCCGGCGTGGGGGGGCTGCTGCTCGACGCCTACCAGCGGGATCGCTGGGGAGAGGCGGGGCTCTTGGTGATGGGGGTCCTGGCGGCGGCCGGGCTCGCCCGGCTCCTCGGGCTTCCCGGCCGGTCGGGGGCGCTTTGGGTGGGGGGGCTCGAGGCCGCCAACTACCTGCTTTCCCTCGCCCTGGCGATGGCCCGGGCGGTGACCCCCCGCCCGGCCTTCGGGGCGGTGTTCGTGCCCTTCGGGTGGCGCTACCTGGTCCTCGGCTACGCCGCCCTCGCCCTTTTGCTCCTTTTCCTAAGCGCCCTCTGGGTGGGGGTCAAAAACCGCCTTACCGGCCGGCGGCAAAGCCTCCTCGCCTTCTACGGCTACGCCCTCTTGCACCTCTTCCTCTGGAGCCTGGTCCTCCTGGTCTTCTACCCGGTGGTCCAGATCGTCGCCGCCTCCTTCGACCCCACCAACAACCTCTTCAGCTTCCGAAGGGTGGATAGCCCCTTCCTCCTGATCCGGGCCAAGGTCCTCCCCGACTTCGCCCGGGTCAGCCTGGCCAACTACCGGGCGCTGGTCCAAGGGGTCCGCGTCCCCCCCTACCAGTGGGGGTTGCTCGGGCTCTCGGCGGCCCTCCTGCTCGCCGCCCTCTTGGTCGGGGCCTGGGGCCGGATCCAGGACGACCTCAAGAAGCGGGAGCTTGCCGGGCGGCTCCTCTTCCTCTTCGCCGCCGCCCTCTTCCTGCTGGTGCTTTTGGTCCACCCCGGGCAGTTCCACGGCCTCGGGACCGAGACCAAGTTCCTCCTTTGGGTGCGGAACACCCTTTTGCTCTCGGGGGCCACCGGGCTGCTGGCGGTGGCCCTCACCGCCCCCGCCGGCTACGCCTTCGCCCGGTTCTCCTTCCCCGGCCGCTACCCCACCCTGCTGGCCTTCATCTTCGTCCAGATGTTCCCGGGCTTTCTGGCCCTGATCGCGATCTACTACCTGCTCTCGGCCCTCGACCTCCTGAACACCTTCACCGGGCTGCTCCTCGCCTACTCGGGGGGGATCGTGAGCTTTGGGAGCTGGGTCTACAAGGGCTACGTCGAGAGCCTGGGAAGGAGCCTCGAGGAGGCCGCCTACATCGACGGGGCCACCCGCTTCCAGGCCTTCCTCCGGATCGTGCTGCCGATCTCGGCTCCGATCTTCGTGTTCATCTTCCTGCTCCAGTTCGTCGCCACCTACTCCGAGTTCATCCTGGCCAACCTGGTCCTCACCGGGGTCGAGAAGTGGACCGTGGGGGTGGGGCTCTACAGCTTCACCACCGGCCAGTTCCAGACCAAGTGGGGGATCTTCGCGGCCGCCAGCGTGTTGGGGAGCCTGCCGATCGTGCTGATCTTCTACGGGTTCCAGCAGTACTTCGTATCGGGCTACACCGCTGGGGCGGTGAAGGAATGAGGGGGACGCCCTACCACGACCACGACCCCGACTGCATCCAGCCGCTTCGCCCCGAGGTGGGGCGGCCGGTGCGGCTTTTCGTGCGCACCCGGGCGGCGAGCGGCGAGCTCCTCTACCGGGCCCGGGGGGAACTCTGGGCGAAGCCCCTAAGGCCGGCCGAGGGGGGGCTCTTCGCCGAGGCGGTGGTGGAGGAGCCGGTGTTCCGCTACGTCTTCTTCCTCGAGGACCGCTACCTCTCGGCCCACGGCCTGGAAAAAAGCCTGCCCCGCTACGACCGCTTCTTCCACCTGATCGCGCCGGGGCCCCCGGAGTGGGCGGCGGGAAGGGTCTGGTACCAGATCTTCCCCGACCGCTTCCGAAACGGCCGGCCCGAACTCACCCCCCGGCCGGGGGCGTGGACCTACCGGGGCCGGCCGATCGTGGTGAGCCCCTGGGACGCCGACCCCGACCCCGAGCTGGGGCCCCGGCAGTTCTTCGGCGGCGACCTCTGGGGGGTGATCGAGGGCCTCGACCACCTCGCCGACCTGGGGGTCGAGGGGGTCTACCTCACCCCCATCTTCCAAAGCCCCTCCAACCACCGCTACGACGTCGCCGACTACCTCCGCGTCGACCCCCACCTGGGCGGGGAGGCGGCCTTCGACGCCCTGGTGGGGGCCCTCAAGGAGCGGGGCATGCGGCTCGTCCTCGACGGGGTCTACAACCACGTGGGGCGCACCTTCTGGGGCTTTCGGGAGGCGCTGGAAAACCCCCATTCCCCCTGGCGGGAGGCCTTCGTCTTCCGCCCGGACGGCGGCTACGCCGCCTTCTACGACCTCCCCGAGCTCCCCAAGGTCGACTGGCGGAGCCCGCTGGCCCGGGACTACCTGCTCGGGGCCCTCCGCCACTGGCTCCGGCGGGGGGCCGACGGCTGGCGGCTCGACTGCGCCCACCAGATGGGCGAGGGCGACGGCGACCGGGAAAACGCCCGGGTCCTCGACCGCCTCCGCCGGGCCGCCCGGGCCGAGAAGCCCGCAAGCTACCTCTTCGCCGAGCTCTCCTTCGACGCCGTCCCCTACCTCCGCACCGGCGCCCTCGACGGGGCGATGCACTACCCCGGGTTCATGCACCCCCTCCTCGCCTGGCTCACCGGCCGGGACCCCTACGGCCGGCCGCTCCGGCTCGACGCCGCCGAGCTGGCCGGGGTGCTCTGGGACCAGTACGCCGCCCTGCCCACGAACCTCCGGGCGACGATGTACACCCTGATCGGCTCCCACGACGCCCCGCGGCCGCTTTGGCGGGTGGGCGGCGACGTGGAGAAGCTGAAGCTCCTCTTCGGGGTGCTCCTTAGCTACCCCGGGGCGCCGGGGATCTACTACGGCGACGAGATCGGCCTCTCCCAGCCGAACCCCCCCGACCGCTGGATCGGCGACCCCCTGAACCGGGCCCCCTTCCCCTGGGACCGCCGGCGCTGGAACCTCGAGGTCCTCGCCCACGTCCGCCGGCTGGTGGCCCTAAAGAAGGCCCACCCCGCCCTCCGCCGGGGGGCGATGCGGCCGCTCGCCGCCCCCAAGGGGGTGCTCGCCTTCCGGCGGATCTGGTCCGGGGAGGAGGTCTGGGTCTTCGCCGGCCCCACCCCCTACCGCGTGGTCCTGCCGCCGGGGACCGACCTTTGGAGCGGGGCGGCCCTGGAGGGCGAGACCGAGGCCGAGGGGCTCCTGCTCTTTCGGCCGGAAAGGAACGGGAAATGAGAAGGCTCGGCTCCATCCTCTGGCTGGGGCTGCTCGCCGGGCTGGCCCTGGCGGTGCCGGTGACCTTCCGGTACCGGCCCCCGGCCGGCCTCGAGGTCCGCTCGGTCACCCTCCGCGGCCGCTTCAACCGCTGGGGTCAGACCCCGATGAAGCCCGCCCCCGACGGCTCCTGGTCGGTGACCCTCGACCTCGCCCCCGGCGAGTACGCCTACAAGTTCTTCATCAACGGCCGGTGGCCCAAGGACATGTGCCAGGACCCCACCTTCGGCCGCCCGATGGTCGACCCCCAGGCCGACGGCTGCGAAGACGACGGCTTCGGCGGAAAAAACGCGGTCCGCATCGTGCGGGCCCCGGCCCCCAAGCCCGGCGCCCCCGCCGCCCTCGACTTCCGCCACGACCCCCGCGACCCCGCCTTCGTCTCCCGGGTGCCCGCCGGGGTCTCGGTGCGGTTCTGGGCGGGGGCCGGCAGCGTGCGCGCGGCCCGGCTCCTGACCGGGGGGCGGACGGCGACCTTCGTGCGCCAGCTCCGGGGGTCGGGCCTCGAGGTCTGGCGGGCCCTCCTCCCCGACCGGCCCGAGC
>JALSRQ010000009.1 GCA_026984675.1 Thermaceae bacterium | reverse complement strand
CCGCCGTCGTCGGTGGCGGCGACGACCGCGGTGGTGTGGGCGGTAACCGACTTGAGCCCAGAAAGCAGCCGCCCGAGCCCGGTCCCGCCCCCCAGCGCCACCACCCGGGGGCCGGCCTCCAGCCGCCGGCGGCGGTAGACCAGGGCGGGGACCCGGTCGGGGTCGGTGAGGGCCGAGAGGATGCTCCGGTTCATCCACCGGATGCCGAGGACGAGCAGCAGCACCCCGACCACCAGGGCCGCCGCGCCCACCCCCACCGGCGAGACCCCGCGGGCGAGCAGCCAGCGGGCGAGCTCGGGGAAGGGGGCGCCGGCCGAGGCCAGCCCCACCCCGAAGAGGGCGAGCAAGAGGCCCAGGGCGGCCAGGGCGGCGTAGCGCTTGACCCGCAGCCCGGGGCGGAGCCACTCGAGGCTAGGACTTCTCCAGATCACGGTGGGCCACCTCCACCTCGAAGCGGCTCGAAAGGTCCTCGGCCAACCGGAGGACCAGGGCCACGCTGCGGTGGAACCCCCCGGTGCACCCCACGGCGGCGGTGTAGCCCTTGCGCCCCTCCCGCTCGGCCGCCTCGGCGGCGAAGCCGAGCAGGGCCAGCATCGCCTGGTAGCGGTCCTCCTGGCCCTTGAGCACGTAGGTCTGGACCTCGGGGTTGAGCCCCGGGCGGTCCTTGAGCTCGGGCCGGTAGTAGGGGTTGGGGAAGCCGCGGGCGTCGAGGACCAGGTCGGCGTCCTGGGGCAGCCCCCACTTGAAGCCGAAGGAGACCAGCCGGAGCAAAAACCGCCGCCCCGCGCCCAGCAGGTCGAGGATCCGGGCCTTGAGCTCGCGGGGGGCGAGGTCGGAGGTGTCGATCACGAAGTCGGCCAGGACCCGCACCGGGGCCAGCGCCGCCCGCTCGCGCTGGAGCTCGCGGGTGAGCTGACCGGTGCCCAGGGGGTGGACCCGGCGGGTGAGGTTGTAGCGCCGAAGCAGCACCTCGGGGCGGGCCTCGAGGAAGATCGCGGTGGTCCCGGCCCGCGCCCTAAGCCCGGCCAGCACCGCTTCGAGCGTCCCGATCCAGGGGGCGGCCCGGACGTCGACCACGATCGCCGCCCGCTCCACCCCGACCCCGGCGAGCCTCTCGACCAGCTCGGGCCAAAGCGGCGGGGGCAGGTTGTCGACGGTGTAGTAGCCGGCGTCCTCGAGGGCGAACCGGGCGGTGGTCTTGCCGGCTCCGGAGAGCCCCGAGAGCAGGACCAGTTGCATCGGGGCCAGTCTACCAGGGACGAACCCCCCACCCGACCGGCGTATAATCCCGGTGGTGCGGGTGCGGGAGGCGCTTCCCAGGGACGCGGCGGCGATTCGGCGGCTGCTCGAGGCGGTGCTCGACCGGCGCCTCGAGGACCACCACGCCGCCCAGCTCGCCCGCAACCTGCTCTACTTCCTCTCCGGGCAGGGCAACGCCCTCCTCCTCCTGGAGGAGGGGGAACGGGTGGTGGGGGCGGCCAGCGTCTGGGTCCGGCAGGGGGTCTTCGACGACCTCCCGGTGGCCCGGGTCGACCGGCTCCTCCTCGACCCCGAGCACCGCACCCCCGAGGCCGCCCTCGCGCTCCTGGAGCAGGCGGCGGCGCTCGCCCGCAGCGTGGGGGCGGGCGACTTCGAGGTGAGCCTCGAGGACCCCCTCCCCCTGCCCGAGGGCACGCTTAAGGACCTGGGCATGACCGCGCTCGGCACCTACCGAGCCCGGATTCGCTAGGAGGCCCGCGGTGGACGTACTGGAAAAAGGCACCGAGGTTCCAAGCCTGGAGCTCAAGGCCAAGGACGGCCGCACCCTCAACCCGGCCACGACCCCGGGGCCGCTGGTGCTCTGCTTCTTCCATCCGGTGGTGCTGGCCAGCCGCCACGTGGTCGGCTACCTGCGCCGGCTGCCGGGCATCGCCCCCGACCTGCCGGTGTGGTTCCTCTCCACCGCCCGGCCCGAGGAGACCGAGGTCTACGCCGGCGGCTACCTCGACGACTTCCCCCTGGTCGAGGCCGGCTGCCAGGCCCTTGGGGCCTTCGGGGGCGGCTTCGTGCCGGCCACCTACCTGGTGGTCGACGGCAAGGTCGAGATCGCCTTCACCGGCTTCCACAAGCTCGCCCTAAACCGCCTGGGAGCCCGGGCCGCCGAGCTCGCCGGAAAAAAACCCAAGGACCTGGTCACCGAGATGGACAACAAGGGGGAGTACGAGCTGGCCGAGCCGGCCCCCTGCGGCTGACGCCTGCGGCCCAACGGGGAAGGCCCGGGTTTCCCCGGGCCTTTTTGGTGGAGCCGGTGGGACTTGAACCCACGACCTCCTCAATGCCATTGAGGCGCGCTCCCAGCTGCGCCACGGCCCCAGCCGCACCGAACAGTGTAATCGGGGCGCGGGGGTTTGTCAAAACGGGCCTTCCTGGAACGCCCCCGGGGTATACTGAGGCATGAAACCCGTCCGGATCGCGCTGGTCGCTGGCCTCTTGCTGGCCGGGTGCGCCCCCGGCAGGCTGGGGCCCCCGCCCGCCGGCGGGGCCTACCAGGTGGGGCCCTACCCCACCACCCCCCGGGCGGCCGCCCCCACCGGCGACGGGCTCTTCGCCCGGATCGGCCCCGACGGGTTGAGCCTGGGACTCCGCCAGGCCCCCTGGCAGGGCGAGCTGGTGGGGGTGGGGGGCGCGGCCGGGGGCGCCAAGCTGCGGGGCGCCTGGAGCCGGGGCCGCTACGCGGTCCAGGCCGAGGCCGCCTACCTCTTCTTCACCACCGAGCGCTGGGACGGCGAGGGCTCCCGCACCCTCGAGCACCGCGCCTTCGGCCTGGCCCTCGACGCCAGCTACCTCTGGGAGGTGCCGGTGCGGTACGGCCGCGCCTACGCCGGGCCCCGGGCCCGCGCCTATTGGTCGGCGGCCAAGGTCAACGACGGCCCCTACCGTCCGGCCGAGGGCGGGCTTTTGCCCGGGGTGGTGCTGGGGGTCAACCTGCCGGTGCCGGTCACCGAGGGCCGGCTGGTCTTCGGCCTCGAGGCCTCCCTCTTCGTGGTCTCGCCCTGGCTCACCAGCGAGGCCGAATGGTCGGCCTTCAGTCCGCTCTCGATCGGCCTCAGCTACCGCTTTTGAGCCCTGGCGCATAAAACCCCGCCCCCGCCCTGTGCTAGGGTGGGCGGGATGAAGGTGGTGCTGCGCACGCCGGATCGCGAGGAGCGCGAGCTTAAGGGTCCCCTCCGGGTCGCCGAGCTGCTAAAGCGGCTCAACGTCGTCCCCGAGGGGGTGATCGTGGCCCGCGACGGGGAGCTCCTCACCCTCGACGATGAGGTCGGCGACCAGGACACCGTCGAGGTGATCTCGGCGGTCTCGGGGGGCCGGCGGTGAAGTGCCGGGTCTGCGGGCGGAAGGCGGCGGTCGAGGTGCGCCGCCAGGGGCAGGCGTTCTGCCCCGAGCACTACCTCGAGTGGTTCGAGCACCAGGTCGAGCGGGCGATCCGCCGCCACCGGATGCTCCGAAAGAGCGACCGGGTGCTGGTCGCGGTTTCCGGGGGCAAGGATTCGATCGCCCTTTGGGAGGTGCTTCGCCGCCTCGGCTACGCAACCACCGGGCTCCACCTCCAGCTCGGGATCGGCGGCTACTCCCAGCGGGCCCTGGAGGCCACCCGCCGTTACGCCGGCGAACGCGGGCTTCCCCTGATCGTGGTGGACCTCCGGGAGGCCTACCGCCTCTCGATCCCCGAGCTCGCCGAGCTCACCCGGCGCCGCACCTGCTCGGTTTGCGGGCTCACCAAGCGCTACGTGATCAACCGGGTGGCGGTGGAGGAGGGCTTCGACGCGGTGGCCACCGGCCACAACCTCGACGACGAGGCGAGCGTCCTTCTGGGCAACGTCCTCCACTGGCAGACCGACGCCCTGGTCCGCCAGGGGCCGGTGCTGCCCGCCAAGGAGAAGCTCGCGAAAAGGGTCAAGCCCCTCTACCTCCTCACCGAGCGGGAGATCCTCGCCTACACGCTGCTCCGGCGGCTCCCCTACCAGCACGAGGAGTGCCCCTTTTCGGTCGGCGCCAAGAGCCTCCTCTACAAGGAGGCCCTCAACCGCATCGAGGCCCAAAGCCCCGGCACCAAGCAGGCGTTCCTCGAACAGTACCTGAAGCGGATCGAGCCGGTCCTCCAGGCGGGTCTGCCCGCCGGCGAGGTCGCCCTCAAGGCGTGCGAGCGCTGCGGCTACCCCACCACCGGGGAGGTCTGCGCCTTCTGCAAGACCTGGGACCAGGCCTACCGCTGGGCGAGGAAAAAGCGGATCCTGCCCGGGGAGTCGGTCTTCGCCCCCGAACCCGCCCTCCGCTTCGCCCCCGAGCGACCCAACTAAAAGCGGGGGCCCAGGGCCCCCGCCCCGCTCCCGGATCGGCTAGGAGCGGACGAGCCGGAGCAGCGCCCGCTTGATCTCGGCCTCGCTCATCCGCTCCAGCTTCATCCCCCGCAGCCGGGGAAGGGCCTCGTAGACCCGGTCCACGTGGCTCATCGCCACCCGCAGGGTGATCGTCTTGCCGGCCACCTCCAGCTTCAGCTTCCGGAGGTTGGGGTGCTGCCGGTGCTTGGAGATCCCGGTGGTCTTCTTCCCCACCCCGCCCTCGCGCTTGGCCTTGCCCCGGCGGACGATGCGGTTGGCCACCACCGGGCGCTTGCCGCTCACCTCGCAAATCCTCGACATGGTCGCTCCCTTCCTGGTGCCGCGCGCGCGGCGCGTCTCAGCGTGCGATTATAACCAATACCCCGGCCGCGTGCTAGACTCGGTTCGTGTCGGCGTTCCTGGTGCCCACGCTGATCGCCCTGGACCAGATCTTCAAGCTCTGGGCCCAGCGCTACCTGGACCCGGTCCCCGATCCCTTCCTGCCCGGGCTCTACCTCACCTACGTCAAGAACACCGGGGCGGCCTTCGGGCTCTTCCAGGGCAACGGCGAGCTCCTGGGCTGGGTCAGCCTGGCGGTGGGGCTGGCCCTCCTCCTCTACCTCTGGCTGGTGGGCCCCCGGATGGGGGTGGCCGGTCAGCTGGCCCTCAGCTTCGTGGCCTCGGGAGCGGTGGGCAACGCGATCGATCGCATCGGCCGCGGCTACGTGGTCGACTACCTCGACATCGGGCCCGGGCTCTGGCCGGTCTTCAACCTGGCCGACAGCCTGGTGGTGGTGGGGGTGGCCCTCCTCGTCCTGATCGGGCTCTTCGCCCGCAAGCGCTAGGTTGCGGCCGCCGGCCCCGCGGGCGCGGACCCCCGGCCCCGGCCGGAATCCCGCCGCGGGGGGGTTGCGCCCGAGCTACATAATCGTTATGATTTTAGACGGAGGTGCGACGATGCTGGAACGCTTGATCCAAGGACTGAACGAGGACTTGGCCCACGAGTA
>JALSRQ010000008.1 GCA_026984675.1 Thermaceae bacterium | reverse complement strand
AACCAGCCGCCCCTGGGCCCCCACCGCGGTGGCCGCCAGCGCCCCCGCCACGTTGCCGAGCCGGGCCGCCTCCACCAGCGGCCGGCCCTCCATCACGGCGTGGACGAAGGCGGCGGTGAAGGCGTCGCCGGCCCCGGTGGTGTCGACGATCTCGTCGACCTCGTAGGGCTCGACCAGGGCCTCCTCCTCGGGGGTGGCGACGATCGCCCCCAGCGGCCCCACCTTGACCACCGCCCGCTCGATCCCGGCCTGCCGCAACCGGGCCAGCCCCTCGCTGATCGAGCCCGCGCCGGTAAGGCCCAAAAGCTCCCGCTCGTTCATCAAGAGGTAGTCGGGCACCCCAATGCGGTGGAGCAGGTCCTCGCCGGCCTGTTCCACCGCCCCGGTGCCAAGGTCGACGAAGACCGGCAGGCCCCGCTTGCGGGCGGCCACCATCGCCTTGGCGGCGTACTCCCGCTGGGGACCCCCGACCAGGGCGTAGGCCGAGACCACCAGGGCGTGCAGGGTGTCGAGGCTGCGGGCCTTGAAGCCGGCGGCGTCGAGGTAGCGGCTGGCCCCGGCGTAGGCCACCATGCTCCGCTCCCCGCCGGGGAACAGGAAGACCAGGATCGAGGTGGTGGGACGATCGGGGTCCTCCTGGAGGTAGCGAAGGTCGACCCCCGCCGCCTTGAGCCCGGCCAGGGCGACCTGGGAGAGGGGGCCGGTGCCCACCCGCGAGGCCAGGAAGCTGGTGTGCCCCAGGCTGGCCAGCTGGGCCGCGATCGTCGCCCCCGCCCCGCCCGGACGGTAGAGCATGCGGCGGGCGGCGACCTCCTCCCCGGGCTCGGGCAGCCGGTCGGTAAGGTAGATTAGGTCCACAGAAACGTCCCCGATGACCAAGAAGCGCATCGATGCCGCCTCCCCGTTTGGCTTGCCCTACTATACCGGGTTTTGGCGCAGTGGGACACCGCACCCGGCAAGGTTGAGGGCTGGCTCATATTTTCAAGTAATCAGATAAAAATGCTCAGGATTAATGTCCCTGTTCAACCCCCTTGACGCGAACTATTCGTATTACGAGGTGATGTCGATGGAGGCCCTGGGACTCGCACGCTTCCAGTTCGCCAGCACCACGACCTACCACTTCTTCTTTGTGCCCCTTACCTTGGGGCTTTCGATCCTGGTCGCGCTGCTGGAGACCGCTTACGTCCGGACCGGGGACGAACGCTACCGCAAGCTCGCCCGGTTCTACGGCCACCTGTTCATGATCAACTTCGCCCTGGGGGTGGTCACCGGGCTGGTGCAGGAGTTCCAGTTCGGCATGAACTGGTCGGGGTACGCCCGCTTCATGGGGGACATCTTCGGGGTCCCGCTGGCGATCGAGGCGCTGCTGGCGTTCTTCCTGGAGTCCACCTTCCTGGGACTTTGGTTCTTCACCTGGGAGAGGGTCCCCAAAGGCCTGCACGCGCTCTTCATCTGGCTGGTGGCGATCGGCTCCAACCTCTCGGCGCTTTGGATTCTGATCGCCAACTCCTTCATGCAGCACCCGGTGGGGTACCGGCTGGAACAGGGCCGGGCCCTGTTGGCGAGCTTTCCGGCGATCTTCCTGAACCCCCACGTGTGGCTGCAGTTCCCCCACACCCTTTTCGCCGCCCTGGCCACCGCCGGCTTCTTCGTGGCCGCGGTGGCGGCCTGGCACCTGCTCCGGGACCACCGCACCGAGCTCTTCCTCCCGGCCCTGCGGCTGGGGCTGGCCTCGGCGCTGGCGGGAAGCCTCCTGGTCATCGTGATCGGCCACTTCCAAGCCGATTTCATCGTCCGCCACCAACCGATGAAGTTCGCCGCCATGGAGGCGATCTGGGACGACCTCCCGGAACCGGCCCCCTGGACCCTGGCGGCGGCGATCGACGAGAAGGCCATGCGGAACACCTTCGAGATCCGGCTGCCGGGGGTCCTCTCGCTATTGGCCCACGCCCCCGCTCGGGAGGACGGCAAGCGGGTCTTTCCCGGCATCAAGAGCCTCGACCGGCGCTACCAAAAGACCTACGGTCCCGGCCGCTACGTTCCCCCGGTCAAGCTGACCTACTGGAGCTTCCGGATCATGGTCTTTAGCGGGCTGCTCATGCTCCTGCTCTCCGCCTGGGGGGTCGTGCTTTGGGCCCGCCGTCGGCTTGCCGCCGCCCGAGGCTTCCTCGTCGCCCTCCTCTGGGCGGTGCTGCTCCCCTACCTGGCCAACACCACCGGGTGGTGGACCGCCGAGTTCGGGCGCCAGCCCTGGATGGTGCAGGGCCTGCTTACCATCGAGCAGGGCCTTACCCCCACCAGCGTGGTGCCGGCCAGCCTGGTGTGGCTCTCGGCGGTGGGCTTCACGCTGCTCTACCTGGTGCTGGGGGTGATCGACGTCTGGCTCCTGGTCCGCTTCGCCAAGGCCGACCCCGACGCCGAGGCCGAGGCGGCGCCGGCGTACTAGGAGGGAGGTGCGGGATGCTTCTGAACACGGTCTGGTTCGCCCTGGTGGCGGTGCTCTTCGTGGGATTTTTCTTCCTCGAGGGCTTCGATTACGGCGTGGGAATGCTGCTCCCCTTCCTGGCCAAGGAGGACGACCAGCGCCGGGCGGTGATCAACGCCATCGGCCCGGTCTGGGACGGGAACGAGGTCTGGATGATCACCGCCGGGGGGGCGATCTTCGCCGCCTTTCCCCAGTGGTACGCCACCCTGTTCTCCGGCTTCTACCTGGCGCTGTTCCTGATGCTGGTGGCCCTGATCCTTCGCGGGGTGGGGTTCGAGTTTCGCTCCAAGGTCGAAAGCCCCGGCTGGCGCTCGTTCTGGGACTGGATGATCTTCCTCGGCTCGTTCCTTCCTGCCCTGCTCTGGGGGGTGGCGGTGGCCAACCTGGTGCGGGGCGTTCCCATCGGCCCGGATATGAACTACCGGGGGAGCTTCCTCACCCTCCTGAACCCCTTCGGGCTGCTGGGCGGGCTGGCGGCGGTGACGGTCTTCCTCTTCCACGGCGCCAACTTCCTCGGCCTCAAGCTCGAGGAACCCCTGGCGGACCGGGCCCGCGCCGCCGCCCGGCTCTGGGCTCCGATCGCGGGAATTCTGGCAATCCTCTTCGTGCTCGGGGCCGCCGGTTACGGGCTCTTCGGCCGCCAGGGAGGAGTAGCCGCCCGGTTCTTCGCCTTGCTGGCCGCCCTAGGGCTGCTGGGGGGATGGTACGCCCGGGTCCGGGGCCGCGACGGGGCGGCGTTCTGGGCCACCGGTCTCGGGGTGGTGTTCGCCGTGGCGATGGTCTTTTCGGGGCTCTACCCCAACGTCATGCCCTCCAGCCTCGACCCCACCTACAGCCTGACCGTTGTGAACGCCGCCGCCAGCCCCTACACCCTCCGGGTGATGACCTGGGTGGCGGCGATCTTTACCCCCTTGGTGCTGCTCTACCAGGGCTGGACCTACTGGGTCTTCCGGGACCGGGTCCGGGTGGGCTCCGGCGGAGGCTATTAGGTGCGAGCGCTGCTGCGGGAAGCCCTGGGCCGGCCGGCGCTCCTCGCCCTCGCCCTGGGGTCTCCCCTGGCCGCGGGCGCGGGCGCGGTCGTGCGGGCCTGGTTCCTGGCCCGGGGGATCCAGGCGGCGTTCCTCGAGGCCGCCCCCCCAGCCGACCTCCTGCCCTACGCCGTGGGGGCGGCGGGGAGCACCGCCGTTCTCGCCCTGGCCCGAGGGCTGGCTACCGCCGGGGGCGGCGCCCTGGCCGCGGAGGTGAAGGCGGCCGTCCGCCAACGGCTGGCCGCGCGGGTGGCGGCGGCGGGGCCGGAACGGCTGGGGGAACCCCCTGCCCGCGTCGCCATGGCGCTCTCCGACGCGGTCGAGGGGCTCGACGGCTTCTTTCGCGGCTACCTCCCGGCCCTGGCCGAGGCCGCCGCGGTGCCCCTCGGGATCCTGGTGCTGGTGGCCGGGTTCGAGCCTCTGAGCGCCCTGGTGCTGCTGGTCACCGCCCCCCTTATCCCGCTGTTCATGGTGCTGATCGGTCGGTGGGCCGAGGGGGTCACCGCCCGGCAGTGGCGGGCGCTCTTCGCCCTCGGCGCCTATTTCGCCGACGCCCTCAAGGGCATGGCCACCCTCCGGGTCTTCGGCGCCGAGGGGCGGGCGCGCAAAACCCTCGAGCGCCTCGCCGAGGACCACCGGCTGGCCACCCTGCGGGTGCTCCGGGTGGCCTTCCTCTCGGCCCTGGTACTGGAGCTCCTGGCCACCCTCTCCACCGCGATCGTGGCGGTGGAGGTGGGGCTCCGGCTGCTGGCCGGCCGGCTCGGCTACCTCGAGGCCTTCTTCGTGCTGCTCCTGGCCCCCGAGTACTTCGGCCCCCTGCGGGCGCTGGGGGCCCAGTTCCACCCGGCCCGCTCGGCCCAGGACGCCGCCGCCACCCTGGCCCGGCTGAACGCCGCCCCCCTCCCCCGCCCGGCCCCGGCGTGCCCCCCGGGAACGCCCCCGGGGCTCGTTCTCCAGGGGGTACGCTTTCGCTACCCGAGGGGCGGGGGCGGCCTCGAGGGGGCGGACCTGGCGGTCGGGCCCGGCGAGCTGGTGACCCTGGTGGGACCCAGCGGGGCCGGCAAGAGCACCCTTTTCAAGCTGGTCCTTGGCTTTCTCGACCCCGACGCGGGGACCATCTGCCTGAACCGCCGCCCGGTCCGCCCGGACCGCTTCGCCTACCTCCCCCAGACGCCCTTCCTCTTCCCCGGCACCCTCCGGGAAAACCTTCTCCTGGCCAGCCCCCAGGCCGACCGGGCGGCGCTTCGCCGGGCCCTGGAGCGCTCCGGCCTGGACGAGGTGGTGGCCCGCCTTCCCAGCGGGCTGGAGACCCCGGTTGGGGAGGGCGGGCTCGGCCTCTCCGCCGGGGAACGCCAGCGGCTGGCGCTGGCCCGGGCCTTCCTTAAGCGTCCGGAAGCGGTGCTCCTCGACGAACCCACCGCCCACCTCGACGAGGAGAGCGAGGCCCGGGTGCTGGCCGGCATCCTGGCCCTGCGGGACGAGGGCGTTCCGGTGCTGGCCATCGCCCACCGACCGGCGCTGATCGGGGCCGCCGACCGGGTGGTCCGCCTGGAGCGCGGCCGACGGCTCGCGGGGGAGGCGGAGCGTGCGGTCTAGCGCGGGACCCCTGTTGGGCGCCGTCCTCGCCAGCGCGCTAACCGTGTTGGCCGGGGTGGGGCTCATGGCCACCGCCAGCACCCTGCTGGCCACCGCCGCCCTCCACCCCCCGCTCTACCGATTGATGCTGCTGGTCACCGGGGTCCGCTTCTTCGGAACCAGCCGGGGCTTCTTCCGCTACCTCGAACGGCTCCTGGCCCACGACGCCACCTTCCGCTACCTGGCCCGGCTGCGGACCCGGTTGTTCGCCGCCCTGATCCCCCGGGTGCCGGCCGCCGCCCGGGGTCTGGCCAGCGGCCGGCTGCAGGAGCGGTTGATCGGCGACGTCGGCCGGCTGGAGTCGGTCCCGGTTCGGCTCTTGGTCCCGCTGGGGGCGGCCCTGGCGGTGCTGGCGGCGGTCGGGTTGGGGCTCGGCCGGCTGCACCCGGGCCTGGGGGCGGTCTTCGGGCTGGGCTTCCTGGTCGCCACGGTTCCGATCCCCGCCCTCGGCTACCTGACCGCCGTCCGGCTCGGCCCCCGACGCGGCGCCCTGTCGGAGGAGCTCCGCCAGGCGGCCGGCGAGCTGGCCGAAGGGCTACCGGAGCTCCTCGTCTACGGCGAGGCCGGGGGCAGGGTGCGGGCCCTCGGCGAGCTCGCCCGCCGTCAGGCCCGACTGGAACGGCAGGAGGCCGCGCTCTTCGCCCTCGGGGAGGCGCTGCTTGAGCTCGCAGCCGGAGCCGTTCTGGTCGGCCTCTTCTGGATCGGGGCCGAGGCCATCCGCCAGGGCGACTTTCCCGCTCGCTGGCTCCCGGCGGTCGTCCTTTCCGGCTTTGCCGCCTTCGAGGCGGCGCGGCCTCTGCCCCAGGCCGGCGTGCTCCTCGCCGAGGCCGGCGCGGCGTGGCGGCGGATAGGCACCCTCATCGCCCTGCCCGATCCCGCCCCCGAGCCGGCCCGGCCCCGGTCCCGGCCGCGCCGGCACGATCTCGAGCTGCGGGGGGCCTGGGTGGGCTACCCGGGGGCGTCCGAAGCGGTCCTCCGGGGGGCCGACCTCGCCCTCCCCGAGCGCCGGCAGCTCTGGCTCGCCGGCCCCAGCGGATCGGGCAAGAGCACGGTTGCCTGGACCTGGCTGCGCTTCCTCCTCCCCCAGCGGGGCGAGGCCCGGCTGGGGGGGAGCCCGATCGCCGCCCTCGAGGGGACCGAGGCCCGCCGGGCGCTCGTCTACCTCGACCCCCACCCGGTGGTCTTCTTCGGCACCGTCCGGGAAAACCTGCGGGTGGCCGACCCCGAGGCCGACGAGGAGGCGCTCTGGCGGGCCCTCGAGGCCGCCCTGCTGGCCGAACGGGTCCGTCGGCTTCCGGCCGGCCTCGACACCCCGCTGGGACCGGGCGGCGTCGTGCTCTCCGGCGGCGAGGCCCGGCGGCTCGCCATCGCCCGAGCGGTGCTCAAAAACGCCCCCGTCTGGCTTCTCGACGAACCCACCGAGGGGCTCGACGGCAGCACCGAACGGGCGCTGCTGCGCCGGCTGGCGGAGCTGCTCCGGGGCCGGAGCGCGCTGTGGATCAGCCACCGGCCGCTCCCCGGGCTGGGCCTCCCCCGCTACCGGCTGGAGGGGGGGCGGGTGAGGCGGGCGTAGAGTTCCCGCAGGGTCGTCGGGGGCAGCGCCTCGGCCCGCACCCGGGGATCGAGCCCCAGCTCGGCCAGGGCGCCCTCGACCGCTTGGCGGGGGCGACCGGCGGCCTCGAGGTTCTTCCTCAGGGTCTTCCGCCGGCTCCGAAAGGCGGCCTCCAGGAAGGCGAAGTAGCCGGGGTCGGGGGCGGCCCCGGTGGGGGTGAACCGGACCACCGCCGAGGTCACCTCGGGGGGCGGGAAGAAGACCGAGGGGGGCACGTCCCGGAGCTTCTCGACCCCGGCCAGGTGCCGCACCTTCAGGGAAAGCGGCCCGTAGTCCCGGCGGCCGGGACCGGCGGTCAACCGCTCGGCGACCTCCCGCTGGACCATCGTCACCATCCCGCGAAACCGCCCGGCGGCGAGCAGCCGGAGGATCAGGGGGGTGGCGAGTTGGTAGGGCAGGTTGGCGACCAGGAGGCTGCCGGCGAGCACCGCCTCCCAGGGGTAGGCCAGGGCGTCCTGGAAGACCAGCTCGGCCCGGCCGCCGGTGACCTCGGCCAGCAAAGGGGCCAGGCGCCGGTCCTTCTCGACGGCGGTGACCCGGGCCCCGGCCTCGAGGAGGGCGAGGGTGAGCCCACCGGCGCCGGGGCCGATCTCGTAGACCCGGTCGCCGGGGACGACGCCGGCAGCTCGGACGATGGAGGCGAGCAGGTTGCGGTCCACCAGGAAGTGCTGGCCGAGGCCCTTGGCGAGGCGGATTCGGTGGCGCCGGAGGAGGGCCAAAAGCCCCCGCTTGGTCCTGGGATCGGCGGTCATCGGAACCGAACCGGGGCGGCCTCCAGGCGGTCCTCGCCGAGCAGGAGCTCGAGGTACTGCCCCCGGTCGAGGGCGTCGATGAGGGCGAAGCCGTGGGCGGCGTCGAGGACGATCTCGTCCACCGGGGTGTGGCCGTAGACCCCGAAGCGAAAGCCCGAGCGGCGCACGTACTCGGGGTGCTCGCGCCACCAGGTCTTGGCCTCGCGGCTTTGGTAGAAGAGGGGGTCGTAGCTCTGGAGCCAGGGGGTCGGCCCGGCGTGGGCGAACTGCACCCCCAGGATCTCGTAGGAAAGCGGCCAACCCCGCATCCACTCGGCCACCCCGGGGGGCAGCTCGACCCCCCCGTAGGCGGGGTCGAACTCGCGGTGCTCGATGCCGTAGGCGTTCCCCAGGAGGAGGTCGTGGGTGAGGGCGGCGTGGTCGTGGTTGCCGAGGAGGACCACGGCGTGGCCGCCGGCGGCCTCGAGGTAGCGCTTGAGCTTCAGCAGCTCGCCGACCTGGGCCAGCGCCGCCCGCTTGAGGTGGTCGGGGTTCTTGTCGTCGTAGTCGGCCAGGCCGGTGAGCCGCCGGTAGCCCTCGAGGGTCTTGGGGTGGACCAGGTCGCCGAGCAGCACCACCCGGTAGCGGCCCTCCCGCACCGGGGGGGTGGGCAGGCCCTCGGCGTCGGCGGCGTAGGCCGAGCGCAGCGCGGCCCACATCCGCTCGAACTCGGCGTGGACGTCCCCCAGGGCGATGACCTTGATCATTCCTTTAGCAACGCCCGGAGCTCCCCGTAGAGGCGGCGGGTCTCCTCGGGGGTCTTGCCGTAGCCCCCGTACCTGGTGAGGATCCGGGCGGCCTCCTTCCCCTTGCCGGCCTGGCGGAGCCGCTCGACGAGGCGGTCGATCAGCTCCTGGGGCTCGGGCTTGCCGCCCCGACCCGGAGGGGTGAACCGGCCGGTGGCCTCGTCGTAGGGCACCCAGGTCTTCTCGATGCGGTAGAGGTGGCGGCCCACCCCGAACTTGACCGCCGCCCGCTTCAGGGCGTCGGAGAACGCCGCCTTGAGGCTCTCCCCCTCGCCGACGTCCTCCTTGGTCACCCCCAGCACGGTGAGGCGGCACTTCACCTGGTAGGCCCCCTTCTCCAGCACCAGCGGCTGGTAGGCGTCGAACCAGCCCCCGGGGCCCACCGCCTCGTCGAGGCGGTCGAGCACCGCCCGGGCGTCGACGTAGGGCACCACCAGCGCCCGCTTCTTGTCCTTGCTGACCGCCTCCACCCGCCACTGGATCTCGCTCTCGGGGAAGGGCTCGGCCAGCGCCAGCCAGGCGTCCTGATCCACGCCCCGATTCTACATTGACAGCCCCAACCCCGGTTCCTAAGATGGGGACGGCTTTGGGGCGTCGTCTAATGGCAGGACAGCGGACTTTGGATCCGCCGGTCGTGGTTCGAGTCCACGCGCCCCAGCCAATTTTTTCACCTCCCCCTCGGAAAAGGCGGTAGAGTAAGGGGTAATGGAAGCCCTGGTGGTGAGCGCCAACACGACCATGCGGGCGTACCTCGAGGTCACCCTCGAGGCCGAAGGCTTCCAGACCACCAGCCTGGCCGACGGCGTCCAGGCGCTCCGCTACCTCAAGGAGCACACCCCCTCGCTGATCGTCCTCGACGAGGAGGTCAAGGGCGAGCTGAACGCCCTCGACCTGGCCTGGCGGATCAAGCGGGTGCGACGGCTCAAGGACGTGCCGGTGGTGGTGCTGGTCTCCACCGCCGACCAGCGCACCCAGGTGGCCGCCCGGATGGCCCGGGTCGACAAGCTCCTGGTCAAACCCCTGGTGGGCGGCGAGTTCCGCGCCTTCGCCCGACGCACCATCGAGATGAAGACCCGCCACTAGACGATGCGCCGGTTCCGCTACCTCGTCTTCGCCGTGCTCGCCCTGCTGGCCGGGGGGCTGCTGGCGGCGGCGACGGTGGCCTGGCGATGGAGCCGCGACCTCCCCAGCCTGGCGGCGTTCGAGTCGCTCCGGCTCACCGCCACCACCACCCTGCTCGCCGCCGACGGCACCCCGATCGCCACCCTGGCCTCGGTGGAGGAGGGGCGGGCGGTGCGGCGCCGGCTGGTCGGCCTCGACCAGGTCTCCCCCGCCGCCATCGCCGCGATCGTGGCCAGCGAGGACCAGCGCTTCTTCCTCCACCACGGGATCGACTGGATCCGGTTCCTGGGCGCCCTCTACCACACCCTGAGGGGCGACCTCCAGGGGGGCAGCACGATCACCACCCAGGTGATCAAGAACACCCTCCTGCGTGAGCTCGCCGGCAAGCGGACCCTGGAGCGGAAGTTCAAGGAGTTCCTGCTGGCGCTGGAGCTGGAGCGCCGCTACAGCAAGGAAGAGATCCTCGGGATGTACCTAAACGTCGCCTTCTGGGGCGGCAACCTCACCGGCATCGCCGCCGCCAGCGAGGCCTACTTCGGCAAGGACCCCGCCCGCCTTACCCTGGCCGAAGGGGCCTACCTGGCCTCGCTGATCCCCGCCCCCAACGCCCGCTACCGCGACCTCAAGGGGACCCTGGCCCGGGCCCACCGGCTGATCCGGGCGATGCAACGGGCCGGGTGGATCACCGACGAACAGGCCAGGGCCGCCCTCCAGACCCCGCTGGTGCCCCGCGGCTGGGAGGCCAAGTACCAAAACGGCAAGCTCATCGAGGCCCGGCTCACCGACCCCGCCGCCCAGGCCCTCCCCGACCTCACCACCCGGGTGGCCCCCCGGTTCGTGCTGGCGGTGCGCAAGTTCCTCCTCAAGCGGTTCGGGGCCGAGCGGGTCTTCGGCCAGGGCGGGCTCAAGGTGACCACCAGCCTCGACCTGGGCATGCAGGCGGCCGCCGAGGCGGCGGCCCAGTACGCGGTGGAGAAGGGCCTCCTCCCCGACGGGGCCCAGCTCGCCATCGTCGGGCTCGACCCCGCCACCGGCGAGGTCAAGGCGATGGTCGGCGCCCGGCCGGGCACCGCCGGGGAGTTCAACCGGGCCACCCAGGTCGAGCGCAGCCCGGGCTCGGCGGTCAAGCCCTTCGTGTACGCCACCGCCCTCGAGGCCGGCTGGACCCAGGCCAGCCCGGTCTGGGACAAGGAGGTCGCCTTCAAGGACCCCACCCAGCCGGGCGGGGTCTGGAAACCCAAGAACTTCTCGGGGACCTTCCTCGACCGGGCGGTGACGATCCGCTACGCCCTCGACCGCTCGCTCAACATCCCGGCGGTGCTCACCGCCGACCGGGTGGGCGTCCCCCGCATCGCCGCCAAGCTCACGCGGCTCGGCTTTAAGGTGCCCGCCCACCCCAGCCTGGCGATCGCCATCGGGGCGGTGGGGGCGAGCCCCCTGCAGATGGCCCGGGCCTACGCCAGCTTCGTCGAGGAGGGGCGGATGCCCGCCGCCGTCCTGGTCAAGAAGGTCGAGGACGGCCAGGGGCACCTCCTCTACCGGGCCCGGCCCGAGGGCCGGCGGGTCTTCCCCCCCGAGGTCGCCGCCCTGGGCTGGGACATGCTGAAGGGATACGTCAACGACCCCGACCCCTTCGGACGCCGCAGCCTGGCCTGGCGGGCCCGCATCCCCGGCCGGGTGGTGGGGGGCAAGACCGGCACCTCCAACGAGGCCCGCGACCTCTGGTTCGCCGGCATCACCAAGGGGTTGGTGGCGGTGGTCTGGGTGGGGCGGGACGACAACCAACCGATGCGCTGGCACGGCAAGGAGCCGTCCTCCTCGGTGATCAACCCGCCGATCTGGCGGCGCTTCGTGGAGGCCGCCCTGCAGGGCCGCCCGGCCGGCGACTACCCCGCCCCGGAGGGCCTCGAGGTGGCCAGGATCGACCTGCTCGACGGGGTTCCCCGCCCCAACGGGGTGGCCGTCCGCTTCCGCAAGGGCCGGGCCCCGGCCTGGGAGACCCCGCCGGTCGGCCCCTTCGTCTGGCGACCGCTCGACCCCGCCAGCGGCTGCCCCCTGGGGCCCGAGCGGTTCTGGCGGGCGGTCCGCTGGCGCCCGGCCCCGCCCGGCTCGGCTAGCGGCTCCGCTTGCAGCGGGGGCAGTAGCCCAGGAAGGTGACCCGGGCCGAGTCGACCTCCCAGTTGCTCTTGGCCTCGACCTCGGGGATCACCGGCTCCAGGAACTCGGGGAGCTCCGAGGCCAGCACGTCCTCGACCCGCCCGCAGGAGCGGCAGGCCAGGTGATGGTGGGGCTTGGAATAACCGTCGTAACGGGTGACCCCCTTGGGGTCCTTGAACTCGTAGATCAGGCCGACGTCGCGGAGCACCTGGAGGTTGAGGTACACGGTGGAGAGGCCGATGGCGTACCCCTTCTTGCGGAGCCCCTGGTAGAGCTCCTCGGGGGTGGGGTGAACGTTCTTGCGGTCCAGGAACGAAAGAATGCGCTCCCGGGGGAGGGTGTGCCGCAAGCCAACATTCCGTAACCGTTCCCGGTACGCCGAGGCCCGATCCTTATTGCGAATTCTTGGCATTTTCCAATCCACCTCCTAACAATTCCAGTATACACGAAAAACCCCGCCCCGTGCGCCCCCGCGGTATAGTGGGCCCGTGGATCGCCCGCGGCCGAGCTACCGCCTGCTGACCCTGATCTTCGCCCTGGGGGTGCTCCAGGCGGTGGGTCTGGCCGGCTTCGAGCTCTACCGCCTCCACCTCCTCCACCGGCGGGTGGCCGTGCTGGAGGCCGAGAACGCCCGGCTCTGGCGTCGCGTGCGGGGCCTCGAGGCGGCCCTGGAAAAGCGCGACGACCCCGCCCTCCTCGAGGCCCTCGCCCGGGAGATGGGCTGGGTACGGAAGGACGAGGTCCTCTATGCTCGAACGCCTCATTGAGGAACTGCTTCAGGACGAGTCGCTGACCCGGGGCCTCAGCGAGCAGGAGGCCCAGGAGCTCCTGACCTGGCTGATCGGCCTCCTCGAGGAGGACACCGACGAGCGCGAGGGCCGGCTGGTCCAGCGGCTTGGCCGCCGGCTGGCCCGGCTGGCCGAGCGGCACCGGGTGCCGGTCGAGGAGCTGATCGAGCTGGTCGAGCTCGCCTGGGGCGAGGAGGAGCCGGCGCCGCCGGGCACCGAGCCCCGCCTCCAGGCCTAGAAGGGGATCGCCTCGGCGCCCCCGCCCTCGTCGGGGCGGCCGGCGAGCAGGGCGGCGGGATCGGGCACCAGCCGCCCGGGGACCCCGCTGGCCCGAAGCTCGGGGAGCACCTCGGGCCCGGCCCGCACCTCCCGGGATTCCAGGAGCGCCCAGCCCCAGGGCCCCCGGACCCGAAGCCGCAGGGGATGGGGCCCGGGGTGGGCGTCGAGCAGGCTGCGCAGCTCGAGCACGGCGCGGTCGTCGAAGCGCTCGAGGTCAAGCTCGAGCTCCAGCAGCCGGGGCAGCCCCTCGAGCTCCTCCCAGGGGTAGAGGTCCTCGGCCACCACCCGGAGGCTCTCGCCCTCGGCGTCGGGCTCGACCAGGGCCACCAGGGCCACCGGGGCGTCCTCCCTGAGCCGCGGCGAGACCCGCTCGTAGGCCCGCCCGAAGGCCACCACCTCGACCGCCCCGGTGTCGTCGGCCAGCTGGAACTTGGCCATCATCCCGCCCGATTTGGTGGGCCGGCGGGCCACGTCCTCGACCATCCCGGTCAGCACCACCTTGAGCCGCCGCCGCCCCCGGGCCTCCCGCCGGTAGTAGGCCGCCAGCTCCCCGATGGGGGCGGTGGCCAGCTCGGCGAGCCCCTCGTAGTGGCCGAGGGGGTGGCCGGTGACGTAGATCCCAAGCGCCTCCTTCTCCATCTTGAGCCGCTCGACCTCGGGGAGCGGCAGGGTCTCGGGGAGGGGGGGCTCGCTGGCGTCGGCGAACAGGCCGGTGAGGCCGGCCCGGGCCTTCTCCTGCTCCGCCGCCGCCCACTTGAGGAGCTCGTCGAGGGCGGCCAGCATCGCTCCCCGCTCGCCGAAGGCGTCGAAGGCGCCGGCCTTGATCAGGGCCTCGACCGCCCGCCGGTTGGCCAGCGAGAGGTCGAGCCGCTTCAGGAAGTCGGCCAGCGAGCGGTACCGCCCCCCCCGCTCGCGCTCGGCCAGGATCGCCTCGGCCGCCGCCTCGCCGACGTTCTTCACCGCCGAGAGGCCGAAGAGGATCTCGCCCCCGACCACCTTGAAGTCGAACCCCGAGCGGTTGATGTCGGGGGGCAGGACCGGGATCCCCATCGCCCGGGCGTCGCGGATGTACTCCGCCACCTTGTCGGAGTTCTTGCGCTCAACGGTGAGCAGGGCGGCCATGAACTCGACCGGGTAGTGGGCCTTGACGTAGGCGGTCTGGTAGGCGATCAGGGCGTAAGCGGCGGCGTGGGACTTGTTGAAGCCGTAGTTGGCAAACGCCTCCAGCATGTCGAAGAGCCGGCTGGCCTCCTCCTCGGGGATCCCCCGTTCGGCCGCGCCCCGGACGAAGCGCTCGCGGTGGCGCTTCATCTCCTCGACCTTCTTCTTGCCCATCGCCCGGCGGAGGAGGTCGGCCTCGCCCAGGGCGTAGCCCGCCACCGCGCTGGCGATCTGCATGATCTGCTCCTGGTAAACGGGGATGCCGTAGGTCTCCTCGAGGATCGGCCGGAGGTACTTCTCGGCGTGGGGGAACTCCTTGTAGGCGACCGGCTCCTTGCCGTGCTTGCGGCGGAGGTAGGTGGGGATGTTGTCCATCGGGCCCGGGCGGTAGAGGGAGAGGATCGCGATCAGGTCGTGGATCCGCTCGGGCTTGAAGGCCCGCACCGTGTTGGTCATCCCGCTGCCCTCGAGCTGGAAGACCCCCTTGGTCTCGCCCCGCTGGAGCAGCTCGAAGGTCTTGGCGTCGTCGAGGGGCAGGCGGTCGAAGTCGAGCTCGACCCCCCGGGACTCCCGGACGATGCGGGCCGACTCCTCCAGGAACGAGAGGGTCCTGAGGCCCAAGAAGTCCATCTTCAAAAGACCCAGGGCCTCGACCGCGTTCATGTCGTACTGGGTGATGATCTTATCGCCGCCGCCGGTCTCCTTCATCAGCGGCACCAGGTCGGTGAGCGGCCCCTCCCCGATCACCACCCCGGCGGCGTGGATCGAGGCGTGGCGGGTGAGGCCCTCCAGCCGCTGGGCGACCTCGAGGACCCGCCGCACCTCGGGGTCCCCCTTCATCATCTGGGAGAGCTCGGGAACGGTGGCGATCGCCTCCTTCAGGGGGATCGGCCGGCCGAACTTGGTGGGCACCAGCTTGGCGATCGCCTCGGCCCGCTTGTGGGGGATCCCGAAGACCCGGGCGACGTCCTTGATCGCCGCCTTGCTCGCCATGGTTCCGAAGGTGGCGATCTGGGCCACCCGGTCGGCGCCGTAGCGATCGCGGACGTACTCGATCACCTCGTCGCGGCGGACGTCGGAGAAGTCGGTGTCGATGTCGGGCATGCTGACCCGGGCGGGGTTCAAAAACCGCTCGAAGAGGAGGTGAAACTCCAGGGGATCGATGTTGGTGATGCGGGTGGCGTAGGCCACCAGGCTGCCGGCCGCGCTTCCCCGGCCCGGCCCCACGCTGATGCCCTGCTTTTTCGCCCAGTTGATGTAGTCCTGAACGATCAGGAAGTAGCCGGGGAAGCCCATCTCCTCGATCACCGCCAGCTCGTAGAGGGCCCGCGCCAGGATGGCGTCGGCGTCCCACCGGCGCACCTCCTTGGGGTCGGGCAGGCGCTGCCGGAGCCGCTCGCGGGCCTCGGGGGCGAGCAGGGCGAGGGCCTCGGCCAGCGCCTCGACCCCCCCGTGGGGCACCGCCACCCCGGCCTCCCGCAGAACGCTCCGGTAGTAGTCCTCGGTGATCCGGTCGGGGTAGCGCTCGGCGAGCCCCCGGAAGGTGAGCTCGGCCAGGTGCTGGGCGTCGCTCCTGCCCTCGGGGGTGGGGTACTTGGGGATGCGGTAGCGCTTCTTGTCGTCCACCGGCAGCTCGACGTTGGCCATCTGGGCGATGAGCACGGTGTTGTCGATGACCTCGTCGCCCCACTCCTCGGCCGGCAGCGCCGCCCGCATCTCCTCGGGGGTCTTGACGTAGAACTGGTCGCAGGGGAACTTCCAGCGGCCGGGGTCGTCCCAGGTCGTCTTGGTCTGGATCGCGAGCAGCACCTCGTGGGCCTCGGCGTCCTCGCGCCGGACGTAGTGGCCGTCGTTGGTGGCCACCATGCCGAGGCCGTACTTGCGGGCCCACTCCTTTAAGATCGCGTTGTTCCGCGCTTGCTCCTCCAGGCCGTGATTTTGGATCTCGATGAAGAAGCGGTCCTTGAAGATCGCCAGGTATTCGTTGAGGCGGGCCTCGGCCAGGTCCTCGCGACCGGCCAGCAGGAACTGGTTGATCTCCGAGCCCAGGCAACCGGAGAGGGCGATCAGCCCTTCGGAGTGCTCGCGAAGGAGCTCGCGATCGATCCGGGGCTTCTCGTAGAAGCCCTCGAGGTAGGCCCGGGTGGCGAGCTTGACCAGGTTCTGGTAGCCCTTAAAGTCCTTGGCGATCAGGGTGAGGTGGTAGTACCCGCCGTCGAGGCCCTTGCGGCGCTTCTTGTCGAAGCGGCTCTCGGCGGCCACGTAGGCCTCGTAGCCGAGGATCGGCTTGACCCCCATCTTGTGGGCCAGCCGGTAGAACTCCACCGCCGCGAAGAGGTTGCCGTGGTCGGTGACCGCCAGGGCGGGGTACTCGGGGCTGGTGGCCTTGACCCACTCGAGGAGGTCCTTTAGCTTGGCCGCCCCGTCGAGCAGCGAGAACTGGGTGTGCTGGTGAAGGTGGGCGAACTTCACGAGCCCAGCATACCCAGGGGCTAGACTTGGGGCATGCGGCTTTGGTTTTCCCTTTTCCTCCTCGTCCTGGTTCCGGCCCTGGCCGGCAAGCCGCCCGCCGCCGAGCACCGGCTTGAGGGCGAGCCCCGCCCCTGGACGCGGGCGGCCCGGCGGCTGGTCGAAAATCCCACCGCCCGCCCCGCCCACCAGACCGCCGAGATGCCGGCGGGCTCGCCCCAGGCCGGGCTCAAGGTCTACGAGTACCTGAACCTCAAGCTCGGCGACCGCACCTTCGAGACCGTGCTCCTGGCCACCCGCCCCGGCGCTCCCGACGACTTCGTCCTGGAACTGACCCCGGGCACCCAGGGCCCCCCGATCCAGCCCGAGGAGCTCGGCGAGGTCGAGCTCCTCGGCGAGGGGACGAACTACTGGGTCTTCCGAATCCTCCGGGGGCCCTTCGCCGGCGCCTACCTGGTCTGGTCCACCGCCACCGGCCACCGGGGGACGGGCGGCGAGGCGGTGCGGATCTACTCCCAAAAGGCGCTGGCCCGCGAGGCCGCCCTCGCCCGACTGCTCGAAAGGTAGTCCCAGGACATCTGTCCCTTGACCGGGGTCATGGCCCTGGCCGCCCTCCCGCCCTCATCCTTTTCAGGGAAAGGAGGGCGGAATGGACTACAGCTGGATTCAGATCGCGGTCGCGGCGATCTTCCTCTCCGTCGTCGTCACCTTGATCCTCTCCCGCGGGTACGGTTGGCTCTCCCCTACCTTCTGGCGCAACGCAGCGGTGGTGAGCTCGCTCATCATGACCTTCGTCCTCCTCTGGCTCACCTTCGACACCGCCAACCGCATCCGCGCGGGGGCCGGGCGGGTCCCCGACTGGTCGGTGATCAACTACGAGATCCGGCTGGTCTGGGACCCTGAAAAAAGAAGGCAGATCCCCGCGGTGGGTCGCGAAACCGGCTTCTTCGGGAAAATCTGGAGCCGGGAAGAAGCCTACCAACTGATCAATAAGGGAAAGATGACCTTGCAGTCCAGAAACTGCATGGAGTGCCACCAGATCCTAGGGAACGGGGCCTACTACGCCACCGACCTCACCCGGGCCTGGCTCGACCCCTGGTGGGAGGAGCGGATCATGCCGCTAACCGGCGCCAAAACCCGGGAGGAGGCGATGAGGGCCTGGCTGAAAAACCCGCCGGCGATGCCCCAAGGTCCCCGGAAGATGCCCAACCTGCGCTTTACCGACGAGGAGCTAAAAGCCCTGATCGCCTTCCTCAAGTGGATGTCGGCGATCGACACCAACGGCTTCCCGCCGCGCTTCGCGGTGGCCCAGTAAGGAGGTGGGTATGGCGACGTCCTTCGCAAGGCCCAAGGCCCAGGAACTCTTCGAGTCCCAGAAGCTGGCCCTCGCGTACTTCGCGGTGGCCATCGTTCTCTTCGGCGCCCAACTCGTCTTCGGGCTGCTGGCGGCCTACCAGTACATCAACCCCGACTTCCTCCTCGCCAAGCTCCCCTTCATGACCAACCGGACCCTCCACGTCAACGCGATGATCGTCTGGCTCCTGGTGGGTCTGATGGGGGGTGTCTACTGGTTCTTGCCCTTAGAAACCGGCCGCGAGGTGGTCGGCGTTAAGCTCGCCAAGTTCATCTGGTGGGTGATCGTCGCCGGGGTCGGCGTGGTCGTGCTGGTCTACCTCTTCGTCCAGATCGGCCCTGGCAACGCCCTGACCCTTTGGTTCATCAACGAAGGGCGGGAGTACGTCGAAGCCCCAAGATGGGCCGACCTCGCGATCGTGGCCTGGGTGGCGATCTTCCTCTACAACGTCATCGCCACCACCCTGGCCGCCCGGCGGATCACCGGGCTTCTTGGCGTACTCATCTTCGACCTGGTGGCCCTCGGCGCCCTCTACACCGCCGGAATGCACTACACCGTGAACGTCACCATGGACCAGTACCTCTGGTGGTGGGTGGTGCACCTCTGGGTCGAGGCCACCTGGGAGGTGTTGGTCGGCGTGGTGATGGGCTGGAGCCTGATGTACCTCCTGGGCACGCCCCGCAAGCTGATCGAGACCTGGCTCTTCCTCGAGGTCGCGCTGGTCTTCGGTACCGGCATCCTGGGGCTCGGCCACCACTACTTCTGGATCGGCACCCCGGAGTACTGGATCGGGCTTGGCGGGTTCTTCTCGGCGCTGGAGCCCTTGCCGCTGGTGGCCATGGTGGTCCACGCGGTCTACGACGCCGGGGCGCACCGGTTGCACACGGTGAACCGGCCGGCGCTTTTCTGGGCCATCGCCCAGGCCTTCGGCAACTTCGTCGGCGCCGGGGTCTGGGGCTTCATGCAGACCCTGCCCCAGATCAACCTCTACTCCCACGGCACCCAGCTCGCCGCCGCCCACGGCCACCTGGCCTTCTTCGGAGCCTACGTGGGCACCGTGCTCACCCTTGTCTACATCGCGGTCCAGAACATCCGGCGCCCGGCGACGATCCCCCTGGATTCGAAGCTCTGGAGCTGGGCGTTCGCCCTGATGATCCTTAGCATCTTCGGGATCGCGGGTTCGTTCACCATCTCCGGCTTCGCTCAGACGATGATCGAGCGGGCCGAGCTGGGCAGTACCTGGAACGCCCTCATCCAGTCCTACACCCACCCCTGGTACGCCAACACCCTGGCCTGGCGGTTCGGCTTCGGCCTGCTCTTCCTGATCGGTTACCTGATCCTCGTCTACGACCTGCTCACCATCGGCCGGAAGGAGGAAGCCCGTGCCCACTAGCCACGAGCTGGCGGCGATGGTCGGGCGGATCATCGTGTTCGGCTTCGTCTTCGTGCTCTCGGCGGGCCTCTACGCGATGTTCTACGCCCTCGGCCGCCTTTTCGAAAAACCCTGGCTGGTTCGGATCTCCTACCTCTTCGCCCTGGCCCAGGCGCTGGCCGCCGCCGGGATGATTTTCACCGGTTACCTGGACGCTTTCTGGACCCGGCTCATCGCGTTCTCGGCGATCGCCTACCTCTTCATCCCCCAGGGCATGTGGTGGGTGGTGACCACCTTCCACGCCGAAGAGGAACACGCACACGAGGAGGTGTTCCATGGATATCGCCCGCGTTGAGGTCTACCTGGATGCCGCCACCGACCCCTTGAAAGTCCTGGAGGCCCCGCCCTTCGCGGTGCGCATCGACCCCTCCCAGCTGGAGCCCGGCGAGCACGTTCTGCTGGTCGTGACCCACTACGCCGACGGCTCCAGCGACCGCCACGAGTACGTTTTCGAGGTGCGCCGCGAGGGCCCGGTCTTCGCCGGGCACATCGCTCGGGCGCCGCTGATGAGCCCGGTCGAAGTGCAGCTCGTCGACCCGGTGGAGATCGAGGCTCCGGCCAAGCCCCGGCCCCTGGCGCACGCCTTGCTGCCGCTTCTGCTATTCCTGCTCATCGCCGGCGTCGCCACCTGGCTCGGCTACTACGGCGAGGCCTCCGCCCCGCAAGAAATCCTCGCGGCGGGAGGGCGCCTCTCAGCGGAAAGGACCCCGAAAGCACCGGCGGCGAACGGGAAGGCCGAAAGCGGCGAGGCGCTCTACCGGCGCCTCTGCGCCGGCTGCCACCAACCCGACGGCCGGGGCAGGCCGCCCACCTTCCCGGCGCTCGCCGGCAATCGGACCCTTGCCGACGCCGACCACGTGATCCGAACGATCCTCCACGGCAAGCCGGGGACGGCCATGCCCCCCTTCGGAACCCAGCTCAACGACGCCCAGGTGGCGGCGGTAGCCAGCTACGTCCGTACCGCCTGGGGCAACGATTACGGACCGGTGGCCCCGGAGCGGGTTGGACGGCTCCGCTGACGCGATCGTTCGGGTGCGGCTGGAAGGGAAAGGTGATGCGGTATGAAGCCAAGGAAGGTTTGGTGGATCGGGCTGCTCGCGGTGCTGCTCGGCGCCTGGGCGCTGGCCCAGCAAACGGCGCCCAAGCTGACCCCCGAGGAGATGAAGCGGGCCAAGGAGATCTACTTCCAACACTGCGCCGGCTGCCACGGCGTGCTGCGCAAGGGCGCCACCGGCAAGAACCTAGAACCCGACAAGCTCCGGGCCCGCGGCCGGGACGTCAACTTTATCAAGACGATCATCACCAACGGCTACGGCGGCATGCCCGCCTGGGGTAAGCTCGGCATCCTCTCCCCCGAGGAAATCGACCTCATGGCCCGGTTCCTCCTCAACCCGGTGCCCGAGCCCCCCAAGTGGACGTTCAAGGACATCAAGTCGAGCTGGAAGGTGCTGGTCCCGGTCGCGCAGAGGCCCAAAGCGCCGGAGACCACCCGCGACTGGCAGAACTACTTCGGCGTCATCCTCCGCGACGTGGGGAAGGTGGCGATCGTCGACGGCGATACCAAGGAGCTCGTGACCGTTCTGCCTACCGGCTACGCCACCCACATCCTGCGCTCCTCCAAGGACGGGCGATACTTCTACACCATCGGGCGCGACGGCTGGGCCAAGGTCATCGACCTCTGGATGAAAAAGCCCCGGGTGGTGGCTCAGGTGCGCGCCTGTCTCGACGCCCGCTCCATCGACACCTCGAAGTTCGAGGGCTACGAGGGCCGGTACGCGGTGATCGGCTGTTACTGGCCGAGCGCCATGCTGGTGGTGGACGGCCAGACCCTGGAGCCCCTAAAGATGGTTTCCACCCAGGGCTACGTCAAGAGCCAGGGCGCCTTCCTCCGGGAAAACCGGGTGGCCTCGATCGTCAGCTCCCACTACAGCCCGGAGTGGATCGTCAACATCAAGGAGGGCGGCCAGACCTGGTTGGTCGACTACAGCCACCTGGCCCGGAAGGGGCGTCCGCTCGACATCACCGTGATCGACACCGAGCGCTTCCTCCACGACGGCGGCTGGGACCGGTCCAAGCGCTACTTCCTGGTGGCGGCGAACGCAATGAAGAAGGTCGTGGTCATCGACACCAAGACCCGCGAGTTTGTGGCCAGCATCCCGGTCGGCGACAAGCCCCATCCCGGCCGTGGCGCGACCTGGGTCCACCCCAAGTACGGTCCGGTCTGGGCCACCGGCCACATCAAGGACAACAAGATCGCGGTGATCGGCACCGACCCCAAGGGCCACCCCGAGTACGCCTGGAAGGTGGTCAAGATGATCGAGACCCCCTATCCGGGCAACCTCTTCATCAAGACCCATCCCAAAAGCCCCTGGCTGATCGTGGACTTCCCGGTGGCCCCGACCCCTGAAGCCAACGCCACCCTCTGCGCCTGGTACAAGGACGACCTGGAGAAGGACCCGGTTTGCTGGCAGGTACCGGGCGCGAAGGAGAAGAAAGCTCGGATGGTGCACATCGAGTTCAACAAGGACGGCACCGAGTTCTGGGTCTCGGCCTGGGGCAACGTGAACACCCCAACCTTCATCGTTGTATACGACGCCCAGACGCTTAAGGAGAAAGCGCGGATCACCGGCGACTGGGTGATCACGCCGACCGGAAAGTTCAACGTCTACAACACCGCCAACGACATCTACTAGAGCCCACCTCGCCTCCTGCCGCGGCGCCTACCGGCGCCGCGGCAAGAACTTGGCGAGGAGGTAGGCGGGCTCGGTGACCACCACCTTGCGGCCGTCGAGCTCGATCAGCCCCTCGCGGTAGAGCTTCCAGAGTTTGCGGCTCACGATCTCGGGGACGGTGCCGAGAAGGGCGGCGAGCTCGGCGTTGGTGGGCAGCTCGAAACCCTGGCCCTCGGCCTCGAGGCGCTCGACCAGGTAGCCGACCAAGCGCTCGAGCACGTCCTGGAAAGCCAGCTTGCCAAGCAGGCGGATCAATGCCCGCTGGCGCCTCGCGAGGTAACGGACCACCCCGCGGGCCACCGCCGGCTCGGCCTCCATCAAGACGTGGAGGCCGCTGGCCGGGACCGCCAGCACCCGGGCCGGGGTCGCGGCCTCCGCCGAGGCGGGATAGCGGGGTTCCTCGAGGAAGACCGCGACCTCGGCGAGGGGCGACCCCGGGCCCTCGAGATGGAGGACCAGTCGACGTTCGTCGCGGTCCTTGTAAACTTTGACCCAACCCTCCTCGACGACGAAGAACCGCTCGGCCGGATCGCCCTCGAGAAAGAGGGTCTCCCCCCGGTCCAGCTCGCGGCACTCGCAGGCTTCCATCAGGCGAGCGAGCCCCCCGTCGCTGGCCGGGTCCAAAAACCCCACCCCGCCGAGGAGCGCGCGCGGGTGCCGGCACCGCTCAAGCAATATAGGCTAGTTTACGATGATCCCCCGCTACCAGACCCCGGAAACCGCCCGGCTTTGGAGCGAGGAGGCCAAGTTCGCCCGCTGGGCCGAGGTCGAGCGGCTCGCCCTGCTGGCCTGGGAACGGCTCGGCAAGGTTCCGGAGGGCACCGCGGGGGCCCTCGAGGCCGCCCTCCGGGAACGCCCCATCGACGCCGCCTTCGCGCGGGCGGTGGCCGAACGCGAGCGCGTCACCCGCCACGACCTCGCCGCCTTCGTCGACGTGCTCGGCGAGTGGAGCGGCTCGGAGGCGGTGCGGCGCTACCTCCACTACGGCCTGACCAGCTCCGACGTGGTCGACACCGCCCAGAACCTCGCCCTCACCGAGGCCCTGGGGCTGGTGCTGGGCGAGCTCGAAGGCCTGCTGGGAGCCCTCCGGGAAAAGGCCCTCCGCTACAAGGACCTCCCCACCGTGGGCCGGACCCACGGGGTCCACGCCGAACCCACCAGCTTCGGCCTCAAGTTCGCCCACCTCTACGCCGCCTTCGATCGCCACCAAAGGCGGCTGGAGCGGGCGCGGGAGGGCATCCGGGTGGCCAAGCTCTCGGGGGCGGTGGGGAACTACGCCCTGATCCCCCCCGAGGTCGAGGCCTTCGTCGCCGAGCGGTTGGGGCTTGCGGTCGACCCGGTGACCACCCAGGTCACCCCCCGCGACCGCCACGCCGAGGTGCTCGCCGCCCTGGCCCTGCTGGCCGCCGAGCTCGGCCGGCTGGCCCTGGAGATGCGCCACCTGGCCCGCACCGAGGTCGGCGAGGTCGAGGAGGGCTTCGCCGGCGGGGAGCAGAAGGGCTCCTCGGCGATGCCCCACAAGAAGAACCCGGTGGGGTTCGAGAACGTCTCCGGGCTCGCCCGGCTGCTCGCCAGCCTGGTGGTCCCCGCCCTGGAGAACGTGCCCCTTTGGCACGAGCGGGACATCAGCCACTCCTCGGTCGAGCGGGTGATCCTCCCCGACGCCACCACCCTGGCCCACTACCTCCTGCGGCGGACCACCGGGCTGCTTAAAACCCTGGTCGTGCACGAGGAGCGGGTGCGGCAAAACCTCGAGCGCACCCGCGGCCTGGTCTACAGCCAGCGGGTGCTCACCGCGCTGGTGGAGGCAGGGCTGGAGCGCGACCGGGCCTACCGGCTGGTGCAACGGGCGGCCCTGGTCAGCTGGGAGGAGGAACGGCCGTTCCTCGAGGCCCTCCTGGCCGAGGGGGTGCCCCTGTCCCGCCAGGAGCTCGCCGCCCTTATGGACCCCGCCCACTACCTCCGCCACGTCGATGACCTCTACCGCCGGCTGGGGCTGGTGTAGGCTGAAAAAAAGGGAGCCGGAAAGGAGGCGACATGGCGGTCAACGCACTCACCTTCGACTTTTGGGGAACCCTCTTTACCGAAGGCCCGAAGTTTCTCGAGGTCGTCCTGCCCAAGCGCTACGAGATCCTCCTCGACGCCACCTCCGAGGCCGGCACCCCGGCCGACGAGGACGCCGTGCGCGAGGCCTACCGGGCCGCCTCCCGGGCCTTCCGGGCGGCCTGGGAGGCCGGCGAGATGATGTCCAATTACGAACGGGTGGCCTACATCTTCAAGACCCTCGGGGTCCGGTTCGACGAGGGGTTGGTGGCCCTCACCGCCCGCCGGCTGGAGGACGCCGCCCTGGAGGGCGACCTGGTGCCCCTCCCGGGGACCCTCGAGGCGATCCCCGCCCTGGCCGAGAACCACCCCCTGGGGATCGTCTCCGACACCGGGCTGACCCCGGGCCGGGTGATCCGCGAGCTCCTGGCCCGGCTGAACTTCGCCCGCTACTTCTACGCCACCAGCTTCTCCGACGAGACCGGGGCGGTAAAACCCCAAAGGGAGGCCTTCCTGAAGGCGCTGGAGGCGATCGGGGCCCCGCCCGAGGAGGCCCTCCACACCGGGGACCTCCCCCGGGCCGATATCGAGGGGGCGCTGGCCGCCGGCTACGCCCACGCCGTGCTCTACACCGGCCGGGCCGCCCGTGACCCCACCGCCCCCCCCACCGCGGTGATCAGCGACCACCGCGAGCTGGTCAGGCTGCTGCCCCGGCTAGGGTAGGCGCACCCCGTGGCCGGGGGGGTGGAAGGCCGGGAAGTCGGGGTTGCCCTTGCGGTCGGGGAGGCGTTCGACCCGCTCGGCGGGGT
>JALSRQ010000007.1 GCA_026984675.1 Thermaceae bacterium | reverse complement strand
CCCTCAAGGCCGAGGCCGAAAAGCTCGCCGAGGCCAAGGACCTCGCCGGGCTCCGGAAGCTCTTTGAGGGGGCGTACCTCGAGGCCATGGTCAAGACCCTCGACCTGGCCCGCCAGGGCGACGACCGGGTCCGGGCCTACGCCCTCACCTCCAAGGCCTACGGGCTCTTCCTGATCGTGCAGGACTCGCCGCGGGTGCGGGAGGTCCAGGTGCAGGACTTCATCGACGCCCTCAAGGCGCTGACCCAGGGGGACCCGGCGACCTACCGCAAGAAGCTCGGGGAGATCCGCGGCCGGCTGGCCGCCGCCCTGGAGGCGGTGAAGGGAGCCCCGAAGGCTCCCGCCCCCAAGCCGGCCCCGCCCCCCAGCCCCGGCCCGGAGACCCAGACCCCGCCCGCGGCCCCCCCGCGGGCGGCGGCGCCCAAGCCCGCCCCCAAACCCCCGGCCCCCCGCGCGGCGGCCCCGCTGCTCCCCCGGGCGGCCCCCCCCGCCCGGGTGGACACCTTCCGGGCCCCCGATTGGATGCCCAAGGGGCTGGCGGTCAAGGTGAGGTCGCGGGCCGCCGCCCTCGGCTACCTCTACCTCTCCGACTACGTCGAGGCCACCGAGGACGTCCGCGACGACGTGGGCCGGGCCACCGCCCTGCTCGGCTCGGCCGACATCGAGGGGGCCCGCCGCTACCTCGACCGGGCCTGGTGGCACTACCAAACCCGGGTCGTCCCCCTGGCCGAGCTGGCCAGCCCGCTCGCCCCCCGGGTGGGGACGCTGCTTGAGCGGCTGCGCCGGATCCCCGGCGTCCGCACCTCCGACCTCACCACCCTGTACACCCTGATCAGTGCGGTGGAAAGCACGTTTTTAAACGGTCAACCGACAAAAGCGGAACGGATTTGGCTCGACCTGCAGGCCAGCCTGCTCGGATTTACCGGGCTGCCCCGGGCGGTGATGTTCCTGCTCGCGGGGGCGCTGGCCTTTTTCCCCCTGTTTTTGATCCGGCTTACCTTCGGAGGGCGGAACGTCTACTGGCGGCTTTTGGGCCTCGCCTTCTTCTTCCTCCTCTTGCCGGCGATGATCGAGGCCCTCACCTACCTCGGCGACATCCTGGCCAACTACGGGGGGCTGCCCCAGCTGGCCCAGCTCATCAACCTCTCGGTGCTCCAAAGCCTGGCCGCCCAGGTGGGCTGGGGGGTCTCGATCCTTTTGGTGGTGGTGCTGGCGGGCTGGGGCCTTAGGGGCATCGCCCACCAGTTCGGCCTGATCCGCGAGCGGGCCGGAGCCCCCACCACCGCCCAGGAGCTCTCCCCCACCGCCACCAGCGAGTCGGTGGTCGAGTGGGACGAGGAGTTCTAGACCGAAAAAGGCGGGGTCCCGGGCCGCGGCCCGGGACCCGTTGGCGGAACCCCTAGACCTGCGGGAAGACGAAGTCGGCGTAGGCCCGTTCGTTGGTTCCGAACCAGCGGAAGAGCCGGGTGCGGGCCTGGTTCCAGTTCCGGTAGATCCGGGCGTAGGTGGCGTCCTTGGCGGCCAGCTCCTGGTAGAGGGCGTCGGCCTCCCGGGCGGCCAGCCGGAGCACCTCGGGGGGGAAGGGGCGCAGCGCCACGCCGGAACCGAGGAGCCGTTCCAGCGCCAGGGGGTTCTTGTGGTCGTAGTCGGCGAGCACCAGCTCGTTGGCCTCCCGGGCGGCGGCGGCCAGGGCGGCGCGGTAGTCGGCGGGGAGGCCGTTCCAGGCCTTCAGGTTGACGAAGGCGTGGAGGGTGGTGCCGGGCTCCCACCAGCCGGGGTAGTAGTAGTAGGCGGCGACCTTGTAAAAGCCCAGCTTCTCGTCGTCGTAAGGGCCCACCCACTCGGTGGCGTCGATCCGGCCGGCCTCGAGGGCGCCGTAGATCTCGCCGGCGGGGAGCAGCACGGTCTGGACCCCGAGCCGCTTCATGATCTCCCCGCCCAGCCCGGGGATCCGCATCCGAAGGCCCCGGAGGTCCTGGATCGTGTCGACCGGCCGCCGGAACCAGCCCCCCATCTGGAGCCCGGTGTTCCCGGCGGCGAAGGCGCGCACCCCGTAGGCGGCGTAGAGCTCGCGGTTTAAAAGCTCGGCGCCGCCGCCCTGGTAGAGCCAGGCGTTCTGCTGGCGGGCTGTGAGTCCGAAGGGGAGGGCGGTGGCGAAGGCGAAGGCGGGGTGGAGCTTGGTGTAGTAGTAGGAGGCGGTGTGGGCGATCTCCACCTTCCCCTTCCGGACCGCGTCGAAGACCGCCAGGGCCGGCATCAGCTTGCCGGCGGGGTAGACCTCGATCTCGAAGCGGCCGTCGGTGAGCTCCTTGACCCGCCGGGCCAGGTGCCGCGCCCCGCCGTAGATGGTGTCCAGGCTCTCGGGCCAGCTGGTGGGCATCCGCCAACGAACCCGCCGCCGGCTCTGGGCGAACACCGGCCCGAAGGCCGCCGACGCCGCCACCGTGGCGGTCGCGCGTTTGATAAACGATCGTCTCCCGATCCTCTTTTCCGCCATACTTCGCCCATCATAGCCGATTCGGTTTGGCAAACGCGGGTCCCCTCCCTATACTGGGGGCCGTGCCCGACCGCACCCTGATCGTCGTCGAGTCGCCGGCCAAGGCCCGGACCCTGGAGCGCATCCTGGGCAAGGGGTACGAGGTCAAGGCCAGCCTCGGCCACCTCGTCGACCTCCCCGAGCGCCGGCTGGGGGTCGACGTTGAGCACGACTTCGCCCCCGAGTACGAGATCAAGCGGGGTAAGAAGAAGGTCGTCAACGAGCTTCGGCGGGCCGCCCGGCGGGCCTCGAGGATCCTGGTGGCCACCGACCCCGACCGCGAGGGGGAGGCGATCGGCTACCATGTGGCGAACCTATTGGAGCTCGAGCCCACCGCCCCCATCCGCGCCGAGTTCCACGAGATCACCCCCCGGGCGATCCGGGCGGCGATCCGGCGTCCCCGGGCGATCGATCTCAAGAAGGTCGACGCCCAGCAGGCCCGGCGGGTCCTCGACCGGCTGGTGGGGTACAACCTCTCGCCGCTGCTCTCCGAGAAGTTCCGGAAAAGGGCGCTCTCCGCCGGCCGGGTGCAGTCCGTCGCCCTCCGCCTGGTGGTCGAGCGCGAGGAGGCGATCGAGGCCTTCCGCCCCCAGGAGTACTGGGAGCTCACCGGTCGGTTTGAGGCCGAGGGGGCCGGTTTTTCCGCCTCGCTCCACGAGGTCGACGGCCGGCGGGTGCGGGAGAAGCGGGGGGGCAAGGAGGTCTTCCTCCTCACCAGCGAGGCCGAGGCCAGGGCGGTCGAGGCCCGGGCCCGGGCGGCCGGGACCTACCGGGTGGCCGCGGTCGAGGCCAAGGAGCGCCAGAAGAAGGCCCCGCCCCCCTTCACCACCAGCACCCTGCAGCAGGCCGCCTCCTCCCGGCTCGGCTGGAGCGCGGGCCGGACCATGCGGGTGGCCCAGCGCCTCTACGAGGGGGTGGACCTCGGCGGCGAGCGGGTGGGCCTCATCACCTACATGCGCACCGACTCGACCCGGGTCGCCCCCGAGGCGGTCAAGGAGGCCCGGGCGTTCATCGGGAAGACCTTCGGCCAGGCGTACCTGCCCGAGAAACCCCCCGCCTACCGGGCCAAGAAGGGGGCCCAGGACGCCCACGAGGCGATCCGTCCCACCAGCGTCGAGCGAACCCCGGAGAAGGTCCGGCGCCACCTCTCCGACGAGGAGGCGAAGCTCTACGAGCTGATCTGGCGGCGCTTCGTCGCCAGCCAGATGAAGCCGGCCCGCTACCGGAACACCAGCGCCCGCCTCGAGGCCGGCGGCCTGGTGTTCCGGGCCACCGGCAGCCAGCTCCTCTTCGACGGCTACCTCAAGGTCTGGGGCCGCGACGAGGAAGCGCGGGACCTCCCCCCGCTCAAGGAGGGCGAGGCGGCCCGGCTGCTCGACCTCAAGGCCGAGCAGAAGTTCACCCAGCCCCCGCCCCGCTACACCGACGCCACCCTGGTCAAGACCCTGGAGGAGCTGGGGATTGGCCGGCCCTCGACCTACGCCCCCACCCTCGAGACCCTGGAAAAGCGCGCCTACGTCGAGCGCGAGGGCCGGGCCCTAAAGCCCACCCCGCTCGGCCGCGAGGTGGTGGGGTTTTTGAAGGCGCACTTCCCCCGCGTCCTGGCCTACGACTTCACCGCCAAGATGGAGGAGGAGCTCGACCGGGTGGAGGAGGGCAAGCGCCCCTGGCCGGAGGCGGTGCGGGTGTTCTTCCAGCCCTTCATGGAGGAGTTCGAGAAGGTGCCCCGGAAGACCTGCCCCGTCTGCGGGCGGCCGCTGGAGCTAAAAGTGGGCCGGTACGGGGCCTTCCTCGGCTGCACCGGCTACCCCGAGTGCACCTACACTGAGCCCCTGGAGGAGCGGCGCGAGGCCGAGCCGATCGGCGAGGCCTGCCCCAAGTGCGGGGCCCCGCTCGTCCGCAAGTGGGGGCGGTACGGCCCCTTCATCGCCTGCAGCCGCTACCCCGAGTGCGACTACACCCGCGACGAGGCCCCCTCCACCGGCATTACCTGCCCCAAATGCGGGGTCGGCGAGATCGTCGCCAAGAAGAGCCGCCGGGGCCGCACCTACTGGCGCTGCAGCGAGGCGGCTTGCGACTTCGTGGTCTTCGACCCCCCCACCGAGGAGAAGTGCCCGAAGTGCGGCTGGATCCTGGTGAGGAAGGGGAAGGCCGGGACCCTCAAGTGCTCGAACCCGGCCTGCCCCGACTACGCCTACCCCCGCCTCCTGGAAAAGGGGCAAAAAAAGTCCAAGGGGAAGGCCAAAAAGCCCCGGGCCAAGACGCCCAAGGCCACCTGGGCCGACCTCCGGCCCTTCCTGCCCGAGCTCACCGCCGAGGAGGCGGCGATCGCCGAGCGGGTCGAGGGACAGGGGGAGGCGCTGGAGGCCGCCGCCCGGGCGCTCGGCCTCGACCCCGAGGCGGCCAGGAAGCTCCACCGGCGCGCCCTCTTCAAGCTAAGGATGGCCTACGGCAAGGCCAAGAAGGCGGCGGTGCCGGCCTAGGCGAGGTCCTCGAGGACCTCGCGGATCCCCTTCTTCCTGCAGGCGAACATCGGGGTGTCCCGGAGGGTGTAGAGGCTGGCCTCGGAGAACCGGAGCCGGTGCACCAGGTCGACGAACTCCTGGGGGTGGTCGGCGTCGAAGGCGACCACGAACTCCTGGTCGTCGATGCCGTAGGAGTAGCTGGTGTTGAGCCGCACCCCGGTGAAGGGGGCGGAGAGGTAGATGTGCTCGTCCATCATCCCCTGGCGGGTGTGGGGGCTGAGCTTGTACCACTCGCGCTTTTTCACGAAGGGGTAGACGAAGAGGTACTTCCCCTCGCCGGGTCTGAGCTCCACCCCTTCCCCCTCGGGGTTGTAGCGGTCCACGTAGATCGAGCGCTTTTGCATGGAGAGGAAGCTATACGGCTGGGTCAGGTAGCCGGCGAGGCGGGTGCGGTTCAACTCCGCCTGCATCGCCTGGAAGAGGTCGGGGTCGAAGGCGATCCGCCAGAGCATGAAGTCGGCGTCGGC
>JALSRQ010000006.1 GCA_026984675.1 Thermaceae bacterium | reverse complement strand
GCGGGCCTTGGCGTGGTCGGCGGCGATGATCGGCTCCCACCCCTCCAGGGCGACCCGCGCCGCCGCCGCCAGCACCCCCGCCTGGCGCATCCCGCCCCCCAGGACCTTGCGGTAGCGCCGGGCCTCGCCCTCCAGCCCCCGGGGCAGCAGGAGGGCGCTCCCCACCGGGGCCCCGAGCCCCTTGGAGAGCGAGACCATGAGGCTGTCGAACCCCCGGGCCAGGGCGGCGGGCGCCACCCCCAGGGCCACCGCCGCGTTCCAGATCCGGGCCCCGTCGAGGTGGGTCCGAAGGCGGTGGGCCCGGGCGGCCTCGAGGAGCCCCTCGGTGAGGTCGCGGTCGAGCACGGTGCCGCCGGCGAGGTTGTGGGTGTTCTCCAGCCAGAGGGCCGCGGTGGGGGCCTGGTGGGGCGAGGCGTGCACCGCCGCGGCCACCGCCGCCGGGTCGGGCCGCCCCCGCCGGGCCGGCAGCGGCCGCACCAGGGCCCCCGCCAGCATCGCCGGGGCGGCCAGCTCGAACTCGAGGACGTGGGCCCCCTCGGGGGCCAGCACCTCGGAGGCCCGGGGGGCGTGGAGCAGCAGGGCGGTCTGGTTGGCCATCGTCCCCGAGGGGAAGAAGACCGCCGCCTCGAACCCGAGGAGTTCGGCGAGCTCGGCCTCCAGCCGGTTGACGCTGGGGTCCTCGCCATAGACGTCGTCCCCCACCTCGGCCTCGGCCATCGCCCGGCGCATCTTGGGGGTGGGGCGGGTCAGGGTGTCGCTGCGAAAGTCGATCGGGCGCATGGACCCATTCTCCCCCTTTCCGGGGGGCGGGACACCTGCCCTTGCCGACGGTTTTTCGGCGTGCTAGCGTGAAGACGCAAGATCGAGGAGGTGAAGTATGAAGCGACTCTGGGTACTCTTGGCGCTCCTGGGCGCCCTGGCCTTGGCCCAGGGCCACACCGTCACCATCGGCTTCACCGTTTCCAAGACCGGCAAGTACAACGTCGAGTCGGTGAACCAGCTCCACGGCATCGAGCTCTGGCAGAAGTGGGTGAACGACCAGGGCGGGATCCCGATCGGCGGCCAGCGCTACAAGGTGGCCCTCAAGTACTACGACGACGAGTCCAAGGCCGAGCGGGTGCAGCAGCTCTACTCGCGGTTGATCTCGCAGGACAAGGTCGACTTCCTGATCAGCCCCTACTCCTCCGGCCTCACCGCCAAGGCGGCGATCATCAGCGAGCAGTACGGCAAGATCATGGTGGCCACCGGGGCTGCCTCGGACTCGATCTTCAAGCTCGGGTACGAGCACGTCTACCAGATCTACACCCCGGCCAGCCGCTACCTGACCGGCACCCTCGACATGCTGCGGGCGGCCGACGCCAACCTCAAGAAGATCGCCATCGTCTACGAGGACTCCAAGTTCGCCAAGGCGGTGGCCACCGCGGCCAAGGCCTACGCCGAGAAGAAGGGCTTTGAGGTGGTCCTCTTCGAGGGTTACCCCAAGAGCACCACCGACTTCGGCCCGATCATCAACAAGATCCGGGCGGCCGGGGCCGAGGCCCTGGTGGGCGGCGGGCACTACGCCGACGGCGCCACCTTCGCCCGCCAGCTCTACGAGCAGAAGGTGCCGCTGAAGCTGATCGCCCTGCTGGTGGCCCCGGCCAGCGACGAGTTCGCCCAGCTTGGCGACGCCGCCCTCGGGGTGGTGGCCCCCAGCCAGTGGGAGCCGCTGGTCAAGTACCAGCAGACCTGCGGCCCCAGCCCGGCCCAGTTCACCCAGATGTACAAGGACGCCTACGGCAAGCTCCCCGCCTACCGGGCGGCCGGGGGCTTCGCCGCCGGGCTGGTGCTCCAGCGGGCGATGATGGACGCCGGCAGCACCGACCCGGCCAAGGTTAAGGCGGCCCTCGACGCCATGGACATCACCCTCTTCTTCGGGCACATCAAGTTCGCCACCGATCCCGCCAACCACGGCCTCCAGCTCGGCCACGAGATGGTGCAGATCCAGTGGCAGAAGCAGGGCGGCCGGCTCGCCAAGCAGATCGTCTGGCCGCTGGGCGCCAAGACCGCCGACCTGGTCTACCCCATCCGCTAGCTTCCTGGGCCCACCCGGGGCCCGGCAGGCGGGCCCCGGGTGCCTTCTACGAGGGAACGCCATGCCGGAAATCCTCGCCTCCGTCCTCGACGGCCTCTTGATCGGGCTGGTCTACGGCCTGGCCGCGATCGGGCTGACCCTGATCTTCGGGGTGATGGACGTGGTCAACCTGGCCCACGGCGCGATCATCGCCCTGGGGATGTTCGCGGTGTACCTCCTCTTCGGGGCCGGGCTCCACCCCTACCTGGGCCTCTTCGTGGTGGCCCTCCTCGGTCTGGCCTTCGGGGTGGTCGTCTACCTGATCGCGGTCCGGCCGATCCTCAACGCCCCGCCCCTGATGACCCTGCTCTCGACCTTCTCGGTGAGCATGATCATCATCGGGGTGGGCACCGCGGTCTGGTCGACCAGCCCCTACAACGTCAACTTTCCGGTCACCACCCTGAAGATCCTCGGCTACACCGTGACCTCGGCCCGGCTGGTGGCGGCGCTGGCGGCGGTCTTGGTCACCGGCTTCCTCTACTACTTCCTCTACCGCACCACCCTGGGCAAGGCGGTGCGGGCGGTGGCCAACAACCGCGAGGCCGCCGAGCTGATGGGGATCCCCTCGCAGCAGATCCTGGCGATCTCCTTCGGCATCGGCACCGCGCTGGCCATGCTCTCGGGGGCGCTGATCGCCACCCTGTTTCCCTTCACCATCCTCTCCGGCGGGGTCTACGAGCTGAAAAGCTTCGTCGCCAGCGTTCTCGGTGGGCTGGGCAACCCCACCGGGGCCCTCCTCGGCGGGGTGATCCTGGGCTTGATCGAGGGTTCGGTGGCCCCCTTCATCAAGATCAGCTGGACCAACGTCATCGAGTTCGCGATCTTCGTCCTGATCCTGCTCACCTTCCCCACCGGGTTGTTTGGAGGCCGGCGATGAAGCTGCTCGCCCGTCCCTTCTTCTGGCTGATCGTGGCGGCGACGCTGGTCTACGCCGCGTTGCCCTTCTGGGGGCAGAACGTCACCCTGCGCGAGACCCTGGTGCTCTCGGCGATCTACGTCATCCTGGCCACCAACCTCAACCTGATGATCGGCTACACCGGCTACGTCAACTTCGGCTCGATCGTCTTCTTCGGCCTGGGCGGCTACCTCACCCTGTGGCTGGTGGCCGACCACCGGTGGGGCCTCTACCCCGCGGTGCTGGTCGCCGGGGCGGTGACCAGCCTGCTGGCCTTCCTCCTAGGGATCGGGGTGCTCCGGCTCCGGGGGGCCTACTTCGCCCTGGCCACCATCGGGATCAACGAGGCGGTGAAGGACTTCGTCGCCAACTTCGATCCCTGGGGCGGGGCCGAGGGGATCTTCCTCCCCTTCACCGCCTTCAAAGCCATGGGCGGGCCGGGGAAGGCGCTCTGGACCGTCTACCTCTTGATCGTGCTGGTGATGGGGCTTTCGCTCCTGGTCGCCTACCTGGTCAAGCGGTCCAAGTTCGGGCTCGGGCTCTTCGCCATCCGCGAGGACGAGGACGCGGCGGTGGTGCTGGGGGTCCGGGCGCCGCTCTACAAGACCCTGGCCTACAGCCTGTCGGCGTTCTTGCCGGCGGTGGCCGGGGGGCTCTACTTCTTCAAAAACGGCTCGGTGGTCCCCGACGAGGCCTTCAACCTCCACCTCTCGATCGAGGCGATCGTGATGGTGATGCTGGGCGGCCAGGGGACGGTGACCGGGGCGGCGGTGGGGGCGGCCCTCTACGAGCGGCTCCGGGGGCTTTTGCTCACCATCCAGGGGCTCTCCAACTTCCACCTGGTGATCGCCGGGGCGCTGCTTTTGCTCATCATCCTCTTCGCCCCCGGCGGCTTGATGGGCTGGCTCTACCGGGTCTGGCCGCGGCTTAGGAGGGTGCTGGAATGAGCCGGGTGATCCTCGAGGTCGACCACCTGACCAAGGCCTTCGGCGGGCTCCTCGCGGTAAACGACGTTTCCTTCCAGATGTACGAGGGGGAGATCCTGGGCCTGATCGGCCCCAACGGGGCCGGCAAGACCACCCTCTTCAACCTGGTCAACGGGGTCTACAAGCCGACCCGGGGCCACGTCCGCTTCCTGGGCCAAGAGATCACCGGGCTGCCCCCCTACGAGGTGGTCAAGCGGGGGCTCGCCCGCACCCACCAGATCGTCCGGCCCTTAAACGAGATGACCGTGCTGGAGAACGTGGTGGTGGGGGCCTGCTTCGGGGCCGAGAACCTGGGGCTGGAGCCGGCCGCCCGGGTCGCCGAGGAGGTGCTCGCGTTCGTCGGACTCGCCGAGTTCCGGGACACCCTGGCCGGGAAGCTGAACCTGGCCCAGAAGAAGCGCCTCGAGGTCGCCCGGGCCCTGGCCGCCCGCCCCAAGCTTCTTTTGCTCGACGAGGTGCTGGCTGGGCTGAACCCCGCCGAGGTGGAGCGGATGCTGGGGGTGATCCGCCGGATTCGGGAACAGGGGATCTCGATTTTGATGATCGAGCACATCATGCAGGCGATCATGAGCCTTTCCGACCGGGTGGTGGTGCTGAACTTCGGCCAGAAGCTCGCCGAGGGCCGGCCCCAGGAGGTGGCCAGCGACCCCCGGGTGATCGAGGCCTACCTCGGCGACCCCGAGATGGCCAAGAAGATCCTGGAGGAGGAGGCATGAGCGCGGCGCTCGAGATCCAGGGTCTGGAGGCCGGCTACGGCGAGGTCCAGGTCCTCTGGGGGGTGGACCTTAAGGTCGCCGAGGGGGGGATGACCACCCTGGTGGGGGCGAACGGCGCCGGCAAGACCACCACCCTGCGGACAATCATGGGGACCGTGCGGCCCTGGAAGGGGTCGGTGCGGTTCTACGGCGAGGACGTGACCCGCCTCACCCCCCACGCCAAGGCCCAGATGGGGCTGGTGCTGGTGCCCGAGGGGCGGCAGCTCTTCTCCGACATGACCGTCGAGGAGAACCTCGAGATGGGGGCCTACTCCCCCCGCGCCCGCAAGCACCTCGACGCCAACTTAAAGCGCGTCTACCAGCTCTTTCCCCGCCTGGAGGAGCGGCGCGGCCAGCGGGCCGGCACCCTCTCGGGGGGCGAGCAGCAGATGCTGGCGGTGGGCCGGGGGCTGATGGCCGACCCCCGGGTGCTGATGATCGACGAGCTCTCGCTGGGGCTGGCCCCGGTGTTGGCCCAGAGCCTCTTCGGAACCCTCAAGCAGCTCAAGGAGGAGGGGCTCACCATCCTCCTGGTGGAGCAGAACGTCCATCTGGCCCTGGCGCTCTCCGACTACGCCTACGTCCTCGCCGAGGGCCGAATCCAGATCGAGGGGCCGAGCCGGGAGGTGGCCAAGAACGAGGAGGTGCGCCGGGCCTACCTGGGCATCTAGGCGGGCGGCCCTCCGGCGGCCTCCCGGGCCGCGCGGCCAACCGGCTCCAAGCGCACCGCCGCGAACTTGAACTCGGGGATCCTCGAGGTGGGGTCGTAGACGTCCTTGGTCAGCCGGTTGGCGGGCTGCTCGGCGAAGTGGAAGGGGGCGAAGACGACGCCCTCGGGGGTGCGGTCGG
>JALSRQ010000005.1 GCA_026984675.1 Thermaceae bacterium | reverse complement strand
CATCGCGCCCATCTTCGACCCTTTCGGCGGGGTGGTCAAGGGCTTGGGAAGGGTGGAACGCCCCTCCCTTCGTGAACTTCTTCACTTAAAGGGGAAAAGGCCACCGGGGGCTCGGCCCCCGGTGGGTTCCGGCTACCAGCCGCGCCTCGCGAGCCGTTCCTCCTCGGGGATCAGGTCGATGTTGATCCCCACCATCGGCTCGCCCAGGTCCTCGCTGACCTCGGCGAGGACCGCGGGGTCGTCGTAGTGGGTCACCGCCCGCACGATCGCCCGGGCCCGTTTTCTGGGGTCCCCGGACTTGAAGATCCCCGACCCGACGAAGACCCCCTCCATCCCCAGGTGCATCATCAGGGCGGCGTCGGCCGGGGTGGCGACGCCGCCGGCGGCGAAGTTCACCACCGGCAGCTTGCCGTGCTGGTGGACCCAGCGCACCAGCTCCAGGGGCGCCTGGAGCTCCTTGGCCGCGGCCGGAAGCTCGTCCTCCCTGAGCGACTGCAGCCAGCGGATCTGCTTCCACATCCGGCGGGCGTGGCGCACCGCCTCCACCACGTTGCCGGTGCCGGCCTCGCCCTTGGTGCGGATCATCGCCGCCCCCTCGGCGATCCGCCTCAGGGCCTCGCCGAGGTCGCGGGCGCCGTTGACGAAGGGCACCTTGAAGGCCCACTTGTCGATGTGGTGCTCCTCGTCGGCGGGGGTGAGCACCTCGGACTCGTCGATGAAGTCGACCCCCAGGGCCTCGAGGATCATCGCCTCGGCCAGGTGGCCGATCCGGACCTTGGCCATCACCGGGATGCTGACCGCGGCCATGATCTCCTTGATCTTCTTGGGGTCGGCCATCCGGGCCACCCCGCCCTGGGCACGGATGTCGGCGGGGACGCGCTCCAGCGCCATCACCGCGACCGCCCCGGCCTCCTCGGCGATCTCCGCTTGCTCGGCGGTGGTGACGTCCATGATCACCCCGCCCTTGAACATCTCGGCGAAGCCGGTCTTGACCTTCAGGGTTCCCTTGGCTTCCATCTCGGCCTCCGTTTACCTGGGAAGGTAGGAAAGGGGGTTCACCGGGCGGCCGCCCGCCCGCACCTCGAAGTGGAGGTGCACCCCGTAGGCGCCCCGTCCCGAGGCCCCCACGTACCCGATCACCTGGCCCCGACGCACCCACTGCCCCGGCCGAACCGCCAGCCGCAGCATGTGGGCGTAACGGGTCTCCACCCCGCCGCCGTGGTCGATCCGGACGTAGCGACCGTAGTAGTACCCCCAGCCGGCGAAGATCACCCGCCCGTCCTTGGCGGCGCGCACCGGGGTGCCGGCGGGGGCGGCGAGGTCGATGCCCGCGTGGAAGTTGCTCCCGGCCACCCAGATCCGGCGGTAGCCGAAGTAGCTGGTGATCCGGAAGCGGGAGAGCGGCCACTGGAAGCCCTTGAGCGAGGCCTTGCCCGGCCGGTAGCTCACCCGCTTGAGGCGGGCCCGGCGGCGGGCCCGCTCGGCCAGCCAGCGGCGCCGACGCTCGGCGGCCAGCCGGCGTTCCTCGGCCCGCTTCCGCTCCAGGCGGGCCATCGCCTCTTTGTCGAGGAGGCCGGGGAGCAGGACCAGGTCGCCGGGCTTGAGGGCGGTGGGGTCGGCGACCCCGTTGGCCCGGGCCAGCTCGGCGAGGTCCAACCGGTAGCGCCGGGCGAGGTCCACCAGGGTGGTCCCCGGGGCCAGGGGCACGATCGTCCCCCGCTCGCCCTCGGGGATCAGCAGGGTGTAGCCGAGGGGGATGCGGTCGAGGCTGGGGAGCCCGGGGTTGGCCGAGACCAGCTCCAAGAGGCTCAGCCGGTAGCGATGGGCGATGGCCTCGAGGGTGTCCCCGGTCCGGGTGGTATAGGTCACCACCCCGGGGGGGAGCCGGGGGCCCGCCGAAGCCTTGGTAACGAAGGGGATCTTGAGCTCCTGACCGGGTTGGATGCGCCAGCCCTTGAGGCCGCTGGCCCGCTGGATCGCCGCCACCGTGGTGCCGTACTGGGCGGCCAGCACCGCCAGGCTCTCGCCGGGCCGGACCACGTGAAAAGCGAGCCCCTGGCTCCGGCCCAGGTCCTGGGAAAAGGCCGGGGCCTCGGGCTCGAGGACGACCTCGACCCGCCCGAGCTCGGCGGCGTAGTCGGCCAGGATCCTCTGGGGGGCAAACGGCAGCGAAAGGGCCAAACCGGCGAAGAACCAGTTTGGCCAACTAGCGTGCCTCACGCGCCCCCTCCACGGCCCGAGTATACCTAGCGGGCCGCCAGGGTGGCAAGGAACTCGGCGTTCGACTTGGTCTTGGCCAGCCGCGACAGGAGCATCTCCATCGCCTCGGCCGGGTCCATGTCGGCCAGCACCTTGCGCAAGAGCCAGATCTTGTGGAGCACGTCCTCGCCGAGGAGGAGCTCCTCGCGACGGGTCCCCGACTTGAGGATGTCGATGGCCGGGAAGATCCGCCGCTCCTCCAGCCGCCGGGAGAGGTGGAGCTCCATGTTGCCGGTGCCCTTGAACTCCTCGAAGATCACGTCGTCCATGCGGCTGCCGGTCTCCACCAGGGCGGTGGCCAGGATGGTCAGCGAGCCCCCGCCCCGGATGTTCCGGGCCGCCCCCAGGAACTTCTTGGGGAAGTGGAGGGCGGCCGAGTCGAGCCCGCCGGAGAGGGTCCGGCCGGTGGGCGGGGTGACCAGGTTGTTGGCCCGGGCCAGCCGGGTGATCGAGTCGAGCAGGATCATTACATGGCCGCCCTCCTCGACGATCCGCTTGGCCCGCTCGTGGACGAACTCGGCCACCCGGATGTGGTTCTGGGGGGGCTCGTCGAAGGTGCTGGCGATGACCTGCACCCCCTCGACCTCCTCCCGGAAGTCGGTGACCTCCTCGGGGCGCTCGTCGATGAGGAGCACGATCACCTGGATGTCGGGCTCGTTCTTGACCACCGCCTTGGCGATCTTCTTAAGGAGGGTGGTCTTACCGGCCTTGGGCGGGGCCACGATCAGCCCCCGCTGGCCGCGCCCGATGGGGGCGAGCAGGTCGATCACCCGGGTGGCGAGCTCGGCGGGGTCGGTCTCGAGGCGGATCCGCTGGTCGGGGAACTGGGGGATCAGGGCGTCGAACTTGGGGCGCTTCTTGGCCGCCTCGGGGTCGAGGCCGTTCACCGCCTCGACCCGGATCAGGGTGCCGTAGCGCTCGTTGTCCCGTGGGGGGCGGGCCTTGCCGACCACGTAATCGCCGGCCCGCAGGGCGAACTGCTTGATCAACCCGGCGGAGACGATCACGCTCTTGGTGTCGAGGTCGTAGGCGCTCTCCTGCAGAAACCCGTAGCCGTCGGGGCTGATCTCGAGGTAGCCCTTGGCGAGCTGGAGCCCCTCGCCCTCGGCCTCGCGCTCGAGGAGGGCCATGACCAGCTCGTCCTTCTTCATCCGCTTGTAACCCTCGATCCCGGCCTGGGCCGCGATCAGGTGCAGCTCGGGGAGGATCTTGCCGGAGAGTTCCTGGAAGGAGAGCTTCTCGACCTGGTTCTTTTTCTTGCTTCGGGCTCGCGTGGTCATCGCTTCAACTCCGTGGCCCGGTTCCAGTCCTCGAGGAACCGGGCAATGCCGATCTCGGTGAGCGGGTGCTTCACCAGCTGCTTCATCACCTTGTAGGGGACGGTGGCGATGTCCGCCCCGGCCTTGGCGGCCTCGATCACGTGGCGGGGGTGCCGCACGCTGGCGGCGATGATCCGGGTGTCGAGGTCGTGGAGCTGGAAGATCTCGGCGATCTCGGCGACCAAGGCGACCCCGTCGCCGCCAACATCGTCGATCCGCCCCAGGAAGGGGCTCACGTAACGGGCCCCGGCCCGGGCCGCCAACAGGGCCTGGGCGGCCGAGAAGACCAGGGTGACGTTGACCGGGATCCCCTCGTCGGCAAGCCGGCGGGTGGCGGCCAGCCCCTCGGGGGTCAGGGGCACCTTGATCACCACGTGGCCCGAGAGCCGGGCGAGCTCCCGCCCCTCGGCCACCATGCCCTCGGTGTCGGTGGCGATGACCTCGGCCGAGACCGGCCCCTTGACGATCTCGGCGATCTCCACCACCACCTCCTTGAGGTCGCGCCCCGCCCGGGCCACCAGGCTGGGGTTGGTGGTCACCCCGCTGAGCACGCCCCAGGCGGCGATCTCCCGGATCTCCTCGATCTTAGCGGTATCTAGATAGAGCTCCATTTTGGCCTCTCGTTGCCTTTCGGGGGATGGAAAACCCGGCTTGCTTGCGGGGCCGGAGCCCCTTTGCTAGGATTGGCTCGTGCCCGCCGGTCTTCCGGGGGGTCATTATACCGCCCGTTAGGGGCCCTTGTAAAGGCGAAGACGGGGAGGAGTAGGTCCGGGGCGCCCCCCAGACAGCGAGCCCGGGGCGGTGGGAGCCGGGCGGGGGTCCGGGCCGAAGATCGCCCCCGAGCCGCGGGAGGAAAGGAGGATTCCCTCCGAGTAATGCCCGCCGGGTGCGCCCGTGACAGCGCGAAACGAGAGCGGATGGGGGCTTGTAGCCTGTGGCTTGTAGCTTGTAGATCGGGGAATCCTCTCCACAGGCCACCATCCGAAGCGCGGTGGTACCGCGGGGCCGAACGCCTCGTCCGCGCGCCGAAGGCGCGCGGCGCTTTTTTGATAGGGGGTGCGAGCGGTGTTCGAGGAGGTCGGAAAACCCAACTTTCCCCGGATCGAGGAGGAGGTCCTGGCCTTTTGGAAGGAGCGGCGGATCTTCCAGCGCAGCCTGGAGCTCCGCCGGGGAGGGCCCCAGTTCACCTTCTACGAGGGGCCGCCCACCGCCAACGGCCGGCCCGGGGTCCACCACGCCCAGGCCCGCAGCTACAAGGACCTCTTTCCCCGTTACAAGACGATGCGGGGCTACTACGTCCCCCGCAAGGCCGGCTGGGACACCCACGGCCTGCCGGTCGAGCTCGAGGTCGAGAAGAAGCTCGGGCTCAAGAACAAGAAGGACATCGAGCGCTACGGCATCGCCGAGTTCAACCGGGCCTGCAAGGCCTCGGTGCTGGAGTACGAGAAGGAGTGGGAGCGCTTCACCGAGCGGATCGCCTTCTGGGTGGACCTCGAGGACGCCTACTACACCTTCGACAAGCGCTACATCGAGTCGATCTGGTGGAGCCTGAAGGAGCTCTGGAAGAAGGGCCTGCTCTACCGCGACTACAAGGTGGTCCCCTACTGCCCGCGCTGCGGGACGCCGCTTTCCTCCCACGAGGTGGCCGAGGGCTACAAGGAGATCAGCGACCCCTCGGTCTACGTCCGGTTCCCCCTGGAGGAGCCCGAGCGCCTGGGCCTCCCCCCGGGGGCGAGCCTGCTGGTCTGGACCACCACCCCCTGGACCCTCACCGCCAACGTCGCCGCCGCCGTCCACCCCGAGTTCGCCTACGCCGCCTTCCAAACCGAGGGCGGGGTGCTGGTGCTGGAGGAGGGCCGGGGCCGGGCCCTCCTCGGCGAGGGGGCCCGGATCCTGAAGCGGTTTAGATGGCGGGAGCTCGAGGGCGCCCGCTACCAACCCCCCTACCGCTTCGTCGAGCCCGACAAACCCGCCCACTTCGTGGTCCTCGCCGACTACGTCTCCCGCGACGACGGCACCGGCGT
>JALSRQ010000004.1 GCA_026984675.1 Thermaceae bacterium | reverse complement strand
CGACGAGCCCACTTTGGGGCTCGACGTCGAGGCCGCCGAGCACGTCAAGACCCTGGTCCGGGAGCTGGCCGGGGCGGGGCAGGCGATCCTGCTCACCACCCACCGGCTCGAGGTCGCCCAGGCCCTCTCGGACCGGGTGGCGATCCTCCGCCGGGGCCGGATCGTCGCCGCCGACGCCACCGCGACCCTGCTCGCCCGGTTCTCCGGCAGGCACTACGTCGTCGAGCTCGAGGCCCCTCCCGGCCCCGAGCTCGCCGCCCGCCTGGCCGCCCTGGGGGCCCGGGTCGAGGGGGCACGGGTCCTCTACGCCGGCGGGCCCGAGGGGCTCTGGGCGGTGCTGGAGGCGCTCCGGCCCCGCCCCCTCCTGCGGGTCGAGCGGGACCGCGCCGACCTCACCGAGGTCTTCCTGCGGTTGGTCAAGGAGGGGCGGCATGCTTAGGCTGGTGGCGATCGAGTTCAAACGGCAGCTTTTGATGCTAAGGCGCTACCCCATGGAGACCGCCGGGCAGCTGGCGGTGATCGCCCTGATCTTCTACGGCCTGTTCCTGGGGGCCCGCTACGTCGCCGGCCCCACCGCTCGGTTCGGCGAACGCCTCGACGCCCTGGTGGTCGGCTATGTGCTCTGGACGCTCGCCCTCTTCGCCATCGGCGACCTGAGCTGGGGGCTGATGAACGAGGCCCGCGAGGGGACCCTGGAGCAGGTCTTCCTCTCGCCGTACGGTCCGTTGCGGGTCTACCTCGCCCGCAGCCTCGCCAACCTGGCCGCCACCCTGGTCCTTAACCTCGCCGTGCTCCTCCTCCTGCTGGGGCTCACCGGCGCCCGCTTGGCGTTTTCCCCGCCGGCCCTCCTGCCCTTGGCGGCGGCGCTTCTCGCCGCCTACGGGGTGGGCTATGGCCTCGGCGCCCTGGCGCTCTACTTCAAGCGGATCCAGTCCTTCCTCAACCTCTTCCAGTTCGTGATGATGTTTTTGATCATGACCCCCTTCGAGCGCCTGGCCGCCCCCGGTCGCCTGGCCGGGGCGGTGTTGCCCCTGGCTCCGGCCGCCGGGATGCTCCGCGACCTCCTGGCCCGCGGCGCCCCCCTCGACCCCGGCGGCCTTCTCCTCGCGCTGGCCAACGGCCTCGCCTACCTGCTCCTGGGTTTGGGGCTCTTGGCCGCCGCGATCCGGGTCACCAAGCGCCGGGGGCTCCTGGGGGGCTACTGAACCGGCCACCGGCCGGCCACCAGGCGGGCGTAGACCCGGGCCGCCCGCACCAGGTCCTGGGCGAGGACCCACTCCTCCTCGGTGTGGGCGAGCCGGGGGTCGCCGGGCCCGAACCCGGCGGTGGGGATGCCGGCGGCGGCGGTGTAGCGGCCGTCGGTGGCGAAGAACCAGAGCGCCGGCCGTCCCGCCTCGCCGAGCACCGCCCGGCGGGCGGCGAGCAGGGCCCGGATCAGCGGGTGATCGGGCGGGGTGACGAAGCCCGGGGTGTTCTCGAGCTCGCCGTGCTCCCAGAGCCCGGGGACCTCGGCCTCGGCCGGAAGGTCCCTTAAGAGCTCAGCGAGCAGGGCCCGCATGGCCTCCGGCGGCTCCCCCACCGTGCGCCAGTCGAGGATCAGCTCGATCGCCCCGGGGGTGCGGTTTTGGCTTTCGGTATCGGCCGAAAGAACGGTGGGGGTGAGTTGGCTGGCGCCCAGCAACGGGTGGGTGGGCCGCTGCGCCACCGCCAGCCGGGCGTAGAAGCGGGCCAGCGCCCAGTGGGGGTTTTCCTCCGGGGCGGCCAGGGCCCCCTAGCGGGGGCGCCGGCGGTCGGCCCAGGCGAGGACCCGGACCCAGGCGGTGAGGGGGAGCGCCCTTAAAAGCCGCAGGGGCCAGGCCAGGCGAAGGGGGAAGGCGATCTCGAACCGGCCGCCCTCAAGCCCCCGGGCGATCCGCCGGGCGGCCTCCTCGGGCTCCAGGATGAACGGCATCGGGAAGCGGTTCGCCTCCACCAGCGGGGTGCGCACGAAGCCGGGGTTGACGAGCCGGAGGTCCAGCCCCTCGCGCCTCAGCTCGGGGTAGAGCCCGGCGGCGAAGTGGATCAGGGCGGCCTTGCTGGTGGCGTAGCCGTAGCCGCCGGGCAGCGGGAGGTAGCCGGCCAGCGAGCCCACCAGCGCGATCGTGCCTCCGCCGGCCGCCCGCATGCGGGGGCGGAGGGCGTCGATGGCGTGGGCGGCGGCCAGGGTGTTGAGCCGGAGGTTGGCCTCGAGGACCGAGGCCAGACCCCCCTCGCCCCGGGGGCTGCCCCCGGCGTTGAGGACCGCCAGGTCGAGGGGGCCGTGCTCCTTCCAGATTTGCTCCACGGTGCGGTGCACCGCCTTTGGGTCGGTGACGTCGAGGGGGTAGGCGGGGGCCCCGATCGCCTCGGCCACCCGGGCCAGGCGCTCGGGGCCGCGGGCGCTTAGGAACACCTCGGCCCCCGCCGCCCGGTAGTGGCGGGCCAGGGCCCGGCCGATGCCGCTGGAACCCCCGGTGATCCAGACCCTCCGGTAGCGGGTGCTCCTCGCCTTGGCCATGCCCCTCCCGGCTCAATCCAGGATCTCGAACCCCAGCGCCTCGGCCCGCTCGACGAAGTAGGCGATATTCTCGCTCTTGGTCGCGCCCCCCAGGCTCTTGCGGTCGAAGGCCTCCTCGGCGGCCAGGATCATGGTCTCGGCGAGGCAGGCGGGGACCAGGTCGGGACCGCCGAAGTGGAGATCGAGGGTGCTCCTCGCCTTGCCGGGGAGCCGCACCACCCCCCCGGGGATCACCCGCACCCCGGGCACCCGCTTGACCGCGGGGTGGACGTCGGGGGGCACCCCCTCGTCGTAGATCCAGGCCCCCTCCTTTACGTGCTCGGGGAGGATCACCGGCTCGGGGTCGCTGGTGGCGGTGAAGATCAGGTCGGCTTCTCTAAGCCGAGCGTAGTCGGTGGCGGCTACGACCTCGGTCCCGGCACCCTTTCGAGCCAGGTTCTTTTTTAAGCTGGTGGCGATCTTCTCGAGCCTTTCCGGATCGCGGGCGATCAGGATCACCCGACCGAAGTGCGGGGCGATCTGGCGGGCGATGCCGAAGGCCACCACCCCGGTGGCCCCGACCACGGCGGCGGTCGCCCTCTTCGGCTCCTTTCCCTGCCGCTCGAAGCGCTCCAGGATCCGGGGGATCGCCGCCCGCACCGTGCCGGCGGTGAGGGCCCCGCCGTTGGTCACCTGGATCTCGGGGACCGCCGCCTGGACCCGCGTGCCCTTTTCGCCGACCACGCTCCAAAACGCCCCCAGCCCGAAGACGGTGGCCCCGAGCTCGCTGGCGAGCCGGGCCCCCTGGATCGCCCGGGTCACCGCCAGCTCGGGGCGGCCCACGATCTGGTGGGGCAGAAGCGGGGCCGAGATCAGGTGGCAACGGATCTCGCGGCCGTCGGCGGTCTGGACCCCCCGGATCTCGCCGACCTTCATCGGTCGGAAGCGCTCGGCCAGGCGTTCGATCCACCCCTTGGGCAAAAGCCCCCGCTCGTAGAGCGGCCGGGCCCAGCGAAAGCGGGGGGACTGCCAGAGGTCTTCCGGGGTGAGGGGGTGGATCATGAAGGCGCAGACCGCCGTCCGCTCGTCGGGAAGGGGGAGGGGCCGGCCGAGCTTGGGTTCGGTGCCCTCGAGGATCCGCCCCAGGTTCTCCTTGTACCGCCAGAGGGCGAGCAGAAAGAGGGCCCAGGCCAGCGCCTTGGAGAGGGGATCCAGGGCCAAGGCGGCGGCGACCAGGGCCAGGGTGAGGGCGAGGGACAGGCTGGCCAGGGCGGCGTAGCCGCTGGCGGCGTAGACGAAGAGCGCCACCGCCAGCGGCACCAGCGCGTAGAGGGTGCCCAGCCCCCCCTGCGAGAGCCCCGCCAGGATCCCAAGCAGCACGCCGGCCCCGCGGCCCCTGAGGGGGGTTGGCGGGGCCAGGAAGGCGAAGGGGTAGAGGTGGCCGAGGTAGGCCAGCACCGCCGCGCCGAAGGTCCAGGGCGGTCCGAACCCGGTGAGCAGGTAGACCGCCAGGTAGCCCTTCAGGAAGTCGGCGAAGAACGCCGCCAGGAGAGGCTTGGCCCCCACCCGTTTGAGGGCGCTCTCCAGCCCCAGGTTGTAGGCCGAGGCCAGCCGGGGGTCGGTGCCGGAGAGCCGGCGGACGATCCACGAACCCAAGGGGAGCGCGCCGACGAAGTAGGCAAGGAAGAGGAGGACGACGCCCAGCGCTTCCACGCCGCTACCTTACCAGGAAGGAAAGCCCCCGAATCGCCCCGGTGGTGGCCAGAAGGACCGCCACCCCGGCGACCACCACCCCGGCGGCGATCGCCGGCAGGGCGTAGCGTTTCTTCACCCCCAGCACCGCCGCCAGCACGCTGCCGGTCCAGGCCCCGGTGCCCGGCAGGGGCACGGCGACGAAGAGGAAGAGCCCCAGGGCGCCGTAGCGCTGGACCTTGTCCTCGCCCTTGAGCCGGACCCGGGCCTCGAGGCCCTCCCAGAGGCGCCGGACCCGTGGCCAGCGCTCCATCTTCGCCACCGCCCAGGGCAGCAGGGTGAGCAGCGCCGGCACCACCAGCAGGTTGCCGGCCAGCGCCCAGAACAGGGCCCCGGCCGGGCTCAGGCCCAGCCCGAGCCCCAAAGGAATGGCGCCCCGGAGTTCCACCACCGGGGCCATCGCCATCAGGAAGACGTAGAGCGCGGCCACGCCCTAGCCGCGGGCCTGGTTGGCCACCTCGACGAGCTTTTTGAACCCCTCGGGGTCCCGTACCGCGATGTCGGCGAGCGCCTTGCGGTTCAGCTTCACGCCCGCCTTCTTCAGCCCGTGCATGAACTCCGAGTACCTGAGCCCGTTCTGGCGGGCGGCGGCGTTGATGCGGGCGATCCAGAGCCGGCGGAAGTCGCCCTTCTTCTTCTTACGGTCGGCGTAGGCGTGTTCCGCCGCGTTGAGGAGGGTCTCCTTGGCCCGCCGGTAGGAGATCGAGCGGAGCCCCCAGAACCCCTTGGCCCGCTTCAGGAGCCGTTTGTGGCGGCGGCGACGGACGACACCGGTCTTGGCGCGGGGCATCGCCTACCACCCCTCGTAGGGCAGGAGGATCCGGAACTTCCGGGCCTCGCCCTCGGCGAGCACGAACTTCCGGCCCTTTTGCCGGATGGTCTTGCCCGACTTCTTGTAGTTGAGGTGGCGCTTCCCGGTCCTATAGGCCACCACCTTGCCGCGGGCGGTCACCTTGACCCGCCCCTTGGCGCCCTTGTGGGTCTTCATCTTCGGCATCGTTCACCTCCGCTGGCCGGGCGCCCCGTGGGGTCTTCGGGCCCGGGCGCAGCGCCCCCAAGCTTAGCACAAGGGGGGCGGGCGGGAAAACCTAGGCGCTCGCCCGGCCGCGTTTTTCGGGGGGGAGGGGGGCCAGGACCATGTTCATGTCGCGTCCGGCCTGCACCGGCGGCATCTCGACGGTGGCGATCTCCTTGAGGTCCTCGGCGACCCGGTCGAGGATCTTCCGGCCGAGCTCGGGGTGGGCCATCTCCCGGCCCCGGAACATGATGGTCACCTTGACCTTGTGGCCGTCCTCGAGGAACCGCCGCACGTGCTTGAGCTTGGTCTGGTAGTCGTGCTCGCTGACTTTGACCCGGAACTTGATCGCCTTTTGCTCCTGGCGCTTTTGCTTTTTGCGGCGCTCCTTCTCCTGC
>JALSRQ010000003.1 GCA_026984675.1 Thermaceae bacterium | reverse complement strand
GGCTTGAAGGGCTCCCGGTACTTTTTTTCCCAGGTCACTGAGAGGGAGCCGAAGCTCCGCCCGTGAAAGGAGCGCATGGCGGCGACGAACTTCTTTTTCCCGGTCGCCGCCCGGGCGAACTTAAGGGCGGCCTCCACCGCCTCGGTCCCCGAGTTGGTGGGGAAGACCCGGGTGAGGGGCTCAGGGAGGACGCCGGTTAAGGTTTGGTAGAACTCCGCCCGGCGGTCGGAGGCGAAGACCTGGGGGAGTACCATGAGCCGCTCGGCCTGGGCCTGGATCGCCGCTACGACCTTGGGGTGCCCGTGGCCCAAAAACCCCACCCCGATGCCGGTGATCAGGTCGAGGTAGCGGTTCCCCTCGGTGTCGAAGACGTAGGCGCCCTCGCCCCGGGTAATGACGAAGTCCGACTTGGCGTAGACCCCGGAGTCGTGGCGCTTTTCGATGGCCAGCCAGTCCATGCCTCGATGCTACTCGATCACCGTGCCCCGCCCGGCAATGGCACGGGTGATGGGCGAGGGGACCCGGGCATCTGCGAAGACCACTCGCCGCACCCCGGCCCGCACGGCTTCGGCGGCCCCAAGGACCTTCTTCTTCATCCGTCCCTCGGCGAATCGCATGAACGCTTCCACCTCGGCGGCGGGGATCTTGGGGATGAGGCTTGTTTCGTCGGGGTAGCGCTCGAGGAGCCCGGGCACGTTCGAGAGGTAGACGAGGGCGGCGGCCTGGAAGGCCTCGGCCACCCGCGCGGCGGCGACGTCGCCGTCGGTGTTGATCGCCTCGCCTTCAAAGCTCACGGCCGGCGGGGTGAGGACCGGGAGGTAGCCGTGCTCGAGGAGCAGCGAAAGGAGCTCCTTGTTCACCCGCTCCACCGAGCCCGAGTAGTCCCCGCGGTGGATCTTGACCTTTCCGTTCTCCACGTACTTGATCGCTTTCTTCCGCTTGCCCTCGAAGATCCGGCCGTCAAGGCCGCTCATCCCCACCGCGTTCACGCCGCGTTTTTGGAAGAGCTCGACCAGGTACTTGTTCATCTTGCCGGCGTAGACCATGTTGAAGATCTCGAGGGTCTTTTTGTCGGTGAGGCGCGAGGTCATGCCCCCGGGGTGGGTGAGGAACCGGGGCGGGTGGCCGAGCGCCTCGGCGACCCGGTTGGTCTCGGCGCTGGCGCCGTGGACGAGGATTAGCTTTTGCCCTTTCTTCCATAGGGTGGCGGCGTCCTCGACCACCGCCTCGTAGTCGATCCCCTCGGCCCCGCCCACCTTGACGACGATCAGCCCGTCTTCCACGCCCCGCATTTTCTTGCATCGGGGCGGGTCTTGGCTAGGGGGCGCGTTCCCGGAAGAGCGCCGCGGCGGGTTTTTCGCTGCCGTCTTCGCGGAAAAGGCCCATCTTGTCCTCGCCCTCGTCCTGGAGGCGGTACCAGATGGCGGCCCGGACCCGCCAGCGGCGGGCGTGGGCCTCAAGGAGGTCGAGGGCGATCCCGAGGTGTTTTTGCTGTTCGGCCTCGTTTCCCGCGTCCCCCCAGGCGTCGCTGCTTCCTACCCCGAACTCGGTGAGCCAGAGGGGGAGTTCGGCGCGGCCGTTTTGGTTCAGCCATGCCCGGATCTGGTCGAGCCCGGCCTCAAAGCACCAGGGCGGGGAAAGGGGGTCCTCCGCGTTGCACTGGTCGGGGTACTGCGCCCGGCCGTAGTGGGGTCCCTCGCGCTCGTCCACCCGGGCGTAGGGGTGGAGGGAGAGGGCGTCCATCCGGGCTCCGGCGGCAAAGAGCGCATTCAGGTAGTCGAGGTCGGCGGAGGCCAGCGACCCGCCGAGCACGGTGAGCTCTGGAAAACGCGCTTTTAGCGCGTCGTAGGCATTATTTAGGAGATCCGCGTATTCCCGTGCGTGGGTTAGGGGCACGAGCACGTAGGTGCCCTCCCGGGGCTCGACCTCGCCCCAAAACTCGATGCTGTTGGGTTCGTTCCAGACCTCGACGGCGGCGATGCGCTCGGGCCCGATCGCCTCGACGAGGCGCATCAGGGCATTGGCATAATCGTCGTAGTAATCGGGGAGCGGCGGATGAGCGGGGTGGGCACCGGCATTGGCCCAGGCAGGGCTTTGGGCGAAGAGGAGCACGGCTTTGAGGCCAAGCTCCTCGGCTCTTTGGAAGCGGCCCTCGAGCTCAGCGAGGTACGCGGCGTCGAACTGCCCGGCCTCGTCGGGCTCGAGCACCGCCCAATCGGCGGGAATGCGCACGATGCCGGCTTTTAAATCGGCGGCCCGCGCAAGCTTTACCTGATAGGAGGCGAGGTCTGCGGTTTCCGCGAGATGAAGTCCGAGGAGATAGGGACTTTCCGCGGGCGGCGCGGTGCTCTGGCAGGCGGGGATGAGTGCCGCGAGCACCCCCACCCAGGCTTTGCGCTTCATGAAGAAACTCTAGTTTGCATCTTTGGGGGAAAGGGTGTTCTGGAACTCCTTCCTAGCAAAGATCGCCTTCACGCGCCGCGTTCGGCGCGTATGAGGGCGGACACCCCCTCTGCCAGCTGCGTCACCGCCTCGACTTCGGTGATGCCCAGCCGGCGCTTATTGGAAACGTCGTAAACCCCACCCTCGGCGGCGGTGTGTTCGCCGTGGGTGCCCCGGACTTGGAGGCCGTGGTCCTCGGCGATCGCCTGGACTTCTTGCTCGGGCAAGCGGACCAGCCGGATATGAACGCTCGCCCGCATGCCGGTGCCCAGGTTGGTGGGGCAGCTCGTCAGGTAGCCGAGGCGCTCGGAGCGGGCGAAGGTGAGCCGCGCCTCCAGCACCGCCAGGGCCCGGGCCAGCCGGGCGAAGACCCGCCCGAGGTCGGCCCCCTTTTCCATGCTGATGATCCGGAGCTGGTCCTCCTCGTTGACCCAGACAAGGAAGGTCCTCTCGGCGTTCATGAACACGCCGCGGGCGTCGGGCCAGTCGCGGTTGAAGCCGCCGGCTTCCAGGAAGCGGTCGCCCGCCTTGAAGAGGAGGTGTTCCTTCACCAGGCGGGCGCGGGTGGCCTCGTCGAGGGAGGGGAGCGGGTGGTAGGTGCCGGCGAGCTCGCCCTCCAGGGTGCCGAGCGCCCCCACGATCGCCCGTTCGGCCATCCGCCGCTCCCGGCGGCCGATCACCGGTCCGAAGGGGAAGCAGCAGAGGTTGCGGGCCACCCGGATCCGGGTGGAGAGGACGAAGCGGCCCTCGGGGTCGGGGTTCTCGGCCTCGAGGTGGGCGGGGTTGAGGTCGGTGACGTGCCGGTCCTCGGGGCCCAGGCCGTGGTAGGCCTGAATGATCGGATCGAGAAGCGGGGCGAAGGCGGTGTAGCTTTCCTCGTCGCCGGCATAGACGCCGATGGCCGAATCGGGATTTTTGACGCCCGAGGCGATCAGGTGTGAAAGCCGGACCCCGAAGTAGGTCTCGCGATCCTTGAGCGTTTCAAAGACCTCAGGGGTGAGGAAACGGGCGAGGAGGGATTGGCCGGGCAAGGGAAGCGGGAGCGAATCCATGCCTTAGCCTACCCCGGCTAGGGGTGAAGGCCCGGCCAGTCGAGCCCGGTCTTCTCGTCCCAGCCCATGCGGAGGTTCAAGGCCTGGATCGCGTGGCCGGCGGTGCCCTTGACCAGGTTGTCGATGGCGCTGATCACCACCAGCCGGCCGGTGTCGGGCTCGAGCTCAAACCCCACCTCGGCGTAGTTCGTCCCCTCCACCACCTTGGGGTCGGGGTAACGGTAGATGCCCCGCTTTTGCTTGACGATGCGGACGAAGGGTGCCTCCCGGTAGACCTCGCGGTAGGCGGCAAAGACGTCGCGTTCGGAGAGGCCGTCTTGCAAGAAGAGCTGGGCGGTCATGAGCACGCCCCGGATCCGGTCGGTGGCGATCGCGGTCATGTGGACCTCGACCTCGCCGGGGAGGTACTCGATCACCTCGGCGGTGTGGCGGTGGCCGGTGGCCTTGTAGACCCGGTAGGAACCGGCGCGCTCGGGGTGGTGGCTGGCCGCGCTCGCCTCGGCGCCGCCCTCCGAGGTGCCCACCAGCACGGTGACGAAGACCGGTCCCGGCTTCACCACCCCGGTCTGGTAGAGGGGGTAGAGGGCGACGAGGGCGGCGGTGGCGTTGCAGCCGGCGCCGGCGAGGTAGTTCTTTTCGAGAATCTCCTCCCGGTTCACCTCCGGGTTCGCGTAGGCGAACTTGGGGAGGAGGTCGGGCCGCGGGTGGGCACCGCCGTAGTACTTCTCGTAAAGGTCCGCCCGCTTCAAGCGGAAGTCGGCCGAGAGGTCGATGACATAAGGTGCGCCCCCCGCGTATCGTTCGAACTCCTTCGCGGCGAGGCCGTGGGGCAGGGCGAGGACCACGAGGTCGGCGTCCTGGATCTCGTCGGGGCTTGAGAACTTAAGGTCGGTAAGGCCGCGGAGGTTGGGGTGGACGAAGTGCACCGGCACCCCCGCCTGCCGCCGGGAGGTGACCTGGACCACCTCGAGGTTGGGGTGAAGGAGCGAAAGCCGCAGAAACTCCCCCCCAGCGTAACCGGAGCCGCCGACGATGACGGTGCGAAGCCGGTCCATGGCCAAGATCATAGCGCGGGGCGCCAAAGCGCTGAAAATGGCAGGGCGTAGAGGTTTTTCCCTAGCGGCAGGACGCTTTCGCCCAGGTAGAGCACCACCCCGCGAAGAAAGCGTTCCCCGGCGGCTTCCTTGAGGCTCCAAAGGCCCTTGAGGTCCCTCTTGCCCAGGGTCTTCGCCCGTTTCACCTCGACGCCCACGACCCGGCCCTTTTCGTCTTCCAAGACCACATCCACCTCGCTTCCGCTGGCGGTGCGGTAGTGGTAGAGCCGGGGAGTGGGCTCGGACCAGCTGGCTTGCTTGGTCAGCTCAAGAAGGGCGAAGGTTTCGAGCAGGCGGCCGGCGTACTCGGGGTGGGGGGTCAGGGCCTGGAGCGAACCGAAGGCCAGGAAAAGCGCCAGCGCGGGGTCGTTCATCAGGATCTTCGGGCGCTTGGTGAGGCGCTTTGCTGGGTTTTTGGTCCAGGCGGGGACGCGGACGAGAAGAAAAACCCGTTCGAAGAGCTCGGCGTAGCGCCGGGTGGTGGCGGCGGGTAGTCCGATCTCGCTTCCCATGCTCGCGATGTTTTGGGGGGTGGCGGTCCGTTGGGCGAGGAGGCGCAGGAGGTCGAGGGCGCCCTCGGGATGTTCGATGCGGCTAAGGGTGAGGAGCTCGCGTTCGATGAGGGCGGCGAGGTAGCTTCTCATCCAGGCCTCGCGCGCGGCCTCGTCCGCCTGGGCCGCGGGGGGGTAGCCGCCCCGCCTAAGTCTTGGTTCGACCTCTTCGGCTGCAAAGCGTGCCCCGGGGGGATACGGAAAGATGTCCTGGAAAAGGGCTTCGACCAGGCTGCTTGGGGCCTTTTCGATCTCGGCCTCGGCGAGCGGATAAAGGGTGAGGTACTCGGCCCGGCCCACCAGCGCTGCGGCCACGTCGCTGCGCCCGGGGAGGGAGGTGGAGCCCGTGAGGAGGAAGCGGCCGGGCCGGCGGTCCTCGTCAATCGTTGCCTTGATGGCGAGGAGGAGCTCGGGGACCCGCTGCACTTCGTCGATCACGGCAGGGCCCTTGAGCCCGGCGACGATCCCGCTCGGGTCGCGTCGGGCTGCGGCGAGGAGGGTGGGGTCGTCGAGGGTGAGGTAGGCCATACCCTCTTCGCGGGCGATCTCCAGGGCGAGGGTTGTCTTTCCCACTTGGCGGGCGCCGGTGAGGTAGACTGCCGGGCTACGGGAGAGC
>JALSRQ010000002.1 GCA_026984675.1 Thermaceae bacterium | reverse complement strand
CGGCCTCGAGGTTGTCGGCGGCCGGGAAGAACTCCGGCAGGGTCTCGGGGATCTTGTCGTAGCCGAGGATCCGGGCGACCTCCTCGACCAGGTCCTCCTCGATCGCCAGGTCGACCCGCCAGGTCGGAGGGTAGGCGCGGTAGGGCTCGGCCTCGCCCTCGATCCGGATCGAGAGGCGCCGGAGGGCGTCGAGCTGGTCCCCTTCGGGGAAGCCGGTGCCCAGCAGGCGGTTGGCGTAGCTGGGCCGGAAGGGCACCTCCCGGCGGGGCTTCTCCCCCCCCAGGTCGAGCCAGTTCCCGCTCACCTCGGCGCCGGCCCAGGCCTCGGCGAGCTCCAGGAACCGGCGGGCGGCCAGCGGCGGCAGGTTGGGGTCGACCCCCCGCTCGAAGCGGTAGCTGGCCTCGGTGGTAAGGCCCAGCCGGCGGGCGGTCCGGCGGATCGAGACGGGGTCGAAGTGGGCGGCCTCGAGGACGACCTCGCGGGTGGCCTCGCCGACCTCGCTGTTGGCCCCGCCCATCACCCCGGCGATCGCCACCGGCACGGTGGCCCCGTCCCTTCGGGCGGTGATCAGGAGGTCCTCGGGGTCGAGGACCCGCTCGACCCCGTCGAGGGTGACGATCCGCTCGCCGGGCCGTGCCCGGCGCACCACCAGCCCCTCGCCGAGGGCGGCCCGGTCGAAGGCGTGGAGGGGGTTGCCGAGCTCGAGGAGGACGTAGTTGGTGGCGTCGACCAGGTTGTGGATCGGCCGCTGACCGGCGGCCAGCAGCCGCCTTTGGGCCAGCAGGGGGGCGGGCCCGATCCGCGCCCCCCGGGCGTAGGCGGCCAGGTAGCGGTCGGCCCCCTGGGGGTCCTCGACGGCGACCTCGAGGGGGAAGGGCAAGTCCCTCAGGCGGGGCCGGGGGTCGGGGAGGCGGAGCTCAAGCCCCAGCGCCGCCGCCAGGTCGCGGGCGATGCCGAGCACGCTGAGGGCGTCGGCCCGGTTGGGGGTGACCTCGACGTCGAGGACCCGCTCCTCGGGCCAGACCTCGGCGAGCTCGGTGCCCGGGGGCAGGGCGTCGGGGGGCAGGACCAGCAGCCCGCCGGCGTAGGCCCCCACCCCCATCTCGGCGGGGGCCAGGGCCATCCCCTCGGAGCGGTGGCCCTGGATCGTGCGGACCTCCACCCGGAACCCCTCGGGGAGCACGGTCCCCGGTTCGGCCCAGGCGACCCCCACCCCGGCGGTCGCGTTGGGGGCCCCGCTCACCACCTGGACCTCGCGGCCGGCGTCGAGGACCAGCGCCTTTAGCTCGGTGCCGGGGATCGGCTCGGCCCGGCGCACCACCGCGAACCGCACCCCCCGGGGGGGCCGGGGCAGCACCAGGTCCTCCTCGACCGGGAGCCCGAGGCGGGCCAGCTGGCCGGCGAGCTCCTCGGGGGCGGGGGCCTCGGGCAGCAGTTCCAGCAGCCAGGAGTAGACGAGCCTCATGCTAGACCTCCTCCCGGAACTGGCCGAGGAAGGCCAGCCGGTTTTGGAAGAAGGCGCGGATGTCGGGGATCTGGTAGCGGAGCATGGCGATCCGTTCCACCCCCAGGCCGAAGGCGAATCCGGTCATTCCCTGGTAGAGGCGGGGGAGGCCGTCGGCCTGGCGGAGGTCGTCGACCGCCCGGAACACCTCGGGGTGCACCATCCCCGCGCCCCCCAGCTCCAGCCACTGCCCCCGGCCGGTGCGGGGGTTTTGCCACCAGACCTCGAACTCGACCCCGGGCTCGACGAAGGGGAAGTAGCTGGGCCGGAAGTTCACCCGCGCCTCGGGGCCATAGAGGGCCCGGGCCATCGAGAGCAGGGCCCCCTTGAGGTCGGCCAGGGTGATCCCTTCCCCGACCACCAGCCCCTCCAGCTGGTGGAACATCGCCTCGTGGGTGGCGTCGGTGGCCTCGTGACGGAAGACCTTGCCGGGGGCCACCACCTTGAAGGGCGGGGTGTGGCTCCGCATGTAACGCACCTGGATCGGGCTGGTGTGGGTGCGCAGGAGCAGGGGCTTGGGGAAGCGCTCGGCGTACCCCTCGGCGGAGCGCAGCCAGAAGGTGTCGTGCATGTCGCGGGCGGGGTGGTGGGGCGGGATGTTGAGGGCGTCGAAGTTGAAGAACTCCTCCTCGGCCTCGGGCCCCAGCACCGCCCGGTAGCCCATCCGCTCGAAGATCCCCACCAGCTCGCCGAGCACCTGGGTGAGGACGTGGAGGTTGCCGGCGGGGAAGGGGAGCCCGGGCAGGGTGACGTCCACCGCTTGGGCGGCGAGCCTCTGGGCCAGGGCCTCCTCCTTGAGCTTCTGGGCGCGCTCCTCGATCGCCGCCTCCAGGGCCCGCTTGGCCTCATTGAGCCGCCGCCCCTCCTGGCGGCGGGCCTCGGGGGGGAGCTTCCCGAGGCCCTTGAGCTTTTGGGTGAGCTCGCCCTTCTTGCCCAGAAGGCGCACCCGGAGGGCCTCGAGGGCCTCCAGGCTGGGCGCTGTGCGGATCTCCGCCAACCAATCTTCCAGCATCGTCCCCTCCAAAAGGCGGGGGCGGCCTAAGCCGCCCCGCGGGAAGCCGGGCTTCCCGCGCCCCTAGCTAAAAAAGAAGGCCGCCATCCTGGCGCCACTATATGCCCGGGCTTTTCTCACGCGCAAGCGGTAGCCTGGGGGGGAGGAGGTCCAGATGCCCAGGCTGGTTTGGACGCTCGTGTTGGTGGGGTCGCTGGCGCTCGCCCTCAGCCCCGAGGCGGCCCAACTTTTGGCCCAGGCCCAGGCCGCCGAGAAGCGGGCCGAGGCCGCCTACAAGCGGGCCTACCCCGACCTTCCCCTCTGGAAGCAGACGATCCGCCTGGCCGAGCGGGCGGCCCAGGCCGACCCCAAGGCCCCCGAGGTCTGGAAGTTCCTGGCCGAGGTCTACACCAAGACCGGCTGGTGGATCCGGGCCGCCGAGGCCTGGGAGCGCTACCTCGCCCTGGGCGGCGCCACCACCCCCGACGAGCTCGCCGCCGTCTACCGCAACCTCGGCTACCTGGCCTACGAGCGGCGGGACCTCGAGGCCGCCCTGGCCTGGTACCAAAAGGCCCTGAAGGCGAAGCCCGACGACGCCCTGGCGGCGGCCTGGCTGGGGCGGATCCACCTCGAGCGGGGCGAGCCCAAGAAGGCGCTCCCCTACTGGGAACTCGCCGCCAAGCTGGACCCGAGCCCCAAGAACCGCTACTTCCTGGAGCAGACCCGGAAGATGGCGGCCTACGGGCCCCAGGCGGTCTCCGCCTTCTACAAGGGCTACGCCGCCTACGAGCGGGGCGACAAGGAGACCGCCCTGATCTTCTTCAAGCGGGCCGCCGACCTGGCCCCCGAGTGGGTCGAGCCCCGGCGCTGGTTGGGGCGGATCTACCTCGAGGTCGGCCTGCCCGCCGAGGCCGCCCGCTACTGGGAGGAGGTCGTCCGGCTCGAGGGCCGGACCCCCCAGAACCTCTACTTCCTGAAGCTCGCCCGTGAGGCCGCCCGGGTGGGGCTGGAGGCCGCCCAGGCCTTCTACGCCGGGGTGGCCGCCTACGAGAAGGGCGACCTGGCCGTTGCCGAGGCGCGTTTCGCCGCCGCCGTCACCGCCAACCCCAACTACGCCCGGGCCTGGAAGTGGCTGGGCCGGGTGCGCTACGAGGAGGGCAAGTTCGCCCCCGCGGCGGTGGCCTACCGGCGGGCCCTGGAGCTCCGCCCCGACGACGCCCAGGCCCGCTACTTCTACCGGCTGGCCGAGCGGGCCGCCGGTCAGGGTCAGTAGCGGGGTTCGCCCCGGAAGAGCTCCAGGACCCCAGCGGCCAGCTCGGCCTGGCCGTAGGTCGCGGGTTCGATCACCTGGGGCGGGCAGCTCTCCACGCAGGCGTTGCAGCCGGTGCAGCGGGCGAGCTCGAGCTCCAAAACCCCCTCCTCGCCGTCGCGGTAGCGGCGGATCGCCGAGGTGGGGCAGACGTTGGCGCAGACCGGGCAGAAGGTGCAGCCCTCCAGCACCCGGATTCCCGGCCAGCGCACCGCCCCGGCCCGCTGGGCCGCGAGGCGGCGGAGCCTGAGCTCGGCGGGGGGGCGGTCGTCGTCGTCGGGGAGGAGCTCGGGGGGCGGTTCGGGCAGGGCCTCGGCGGCCACCCGCCGGGCCGCCCCCAGCCAGCCGGTGAAGAGCTGGCGGCGGGCCAGGGCGGGCCCGGGGGCGGCCTCGGTGGTGACCTCGACCTCGAGGTCCGGGTCGTAGCGCCGGGCCTCCTCGATCCGCTCCTCGAGCCGGGCGGGCACCTCGGGGCCCCCGATGGCGCAGCCGGCGCAGTCGCCCCGCACCAGGGTCAGCCTTCCGAGCCGGCTTCCGGCCTCGGCCAGCACCCCGGCGGTGAGCCGCCCCAGGCAGAACACCTCCTCCCCCTGGCCCGGGGCCCGGCTGCAGCGGAGCCGCCCCCGACCCGCCTGCAGCGCCTCCTGCACCGGGCCCAGGGGGTACTCCAGGGCGGTGCCGGGGCAGACCCCCACGCAGAGGCCGCAGCCGGTGCAGTCGGCCTCCTCGATGCGGACCGTGTAGTCCTCCAGCGCGACGGCGTCGTGGGGGCAGGCGTCGGCGCAGGCCGAGCAGCCCCCCACCGTGTAGCGCTCCAGGAGGCAGCGCTCGGGGTGGAAGGCGGGGGTGGGGTCGGTGAGCTTGAGGAAGGCCTCGAGGAGGTTGTCGAAGAGCCCCATGCCGCTCCAGCTTACCGCCCTCGGATGAGGGGGGCTTGACATAAGTAAACACTTACTTATATACTGAAGGCGGAAAGGAGGTGGGTCATGAAGAACACGTTGGAATGGGTGAACGCGATCCTGGGCGCCTGGCTCTTCATCTCGCCTTGGGTTCTCGGCTTCACCGGCACTTCCGGGGCCGCTTGGAGCGCTTGGATCGTCGGTGCGTTGGTGGTGATCTTCGCGCTCTGGGCGCTTTCGGACAAGGCCACCTGGGAGGACTGGGTCAACCTGGTGGTGGCCGCGGTCGGGTTCTTCACCCCCTGGCTCTTCGGCTACGCCGGGGTGGCGGCGGCCGCCTGGAACATGTGGATCGTCTCGCTGGTCGTCGTGATCGTCGCCCTGTGGGCCGCCTACACCCCCGCCGAGGGCAAGAAGGCTTCCTAGTCCAGGGTCGCGGCGCGGGGGGGTGGGTGGACGCCCCCCCGCGCCCCTTGCCTTTGGTATAAGGGGGGGCAGATGGAACTCCGTCTATCTACCCGCAAACGCCGCAGCGGCGCCGAGCGTCGCCAGGAGATCCTGGGGGCGGCGTTGGAGATCTGCCTTGACGAGGGGATCGCCGCCCTTCGGACCGAGAAGATCGCCCGCAAGGTCGGGCTCTCCCCCGGCGGGATCTTCCGCCACTTTCCCAGCAAGAAGGCGATCCTCTCCGAGCTCACCCGCTCGCTGATCGCCCGCTTGGAGGCGGCCAACCCCGAGTTCCCCCCCGAGGAGCGGCCGCTCGACTGGCTCGAGGCCTTCGTCGCCCGCCGGGTGCGGGCCTTCCGCAAGGACCCCGGACTCAGGCTGCTCTTCTCGCCGGAGTTTGAAAAGGCCCTGCCCCCGGCGGTGAAGAAGGAGCTCCGGGCCTTCTTCGCCCGCTCCTGGGACGAGCTCTTGTCGGCGATCCGCGCCGCCCAGGCGCTGGGGGCGGTGCGCCGGGACCTGGCCCCGGAGGAGCTGGCGGCGGTGGTGGCCGCCCTGGTCCAGATGACCTCCCAGCCGGCGGTGACCCGGGTGCTCAAGGAGGAGAGCGACCCCCGCTGGATCTGGCACACCGTCGCCGACCTCTTGCGGCCGGCCGCGGCGGTCGGCTAGAGCAGGTCGGCGATGGCGGCGAGGAAGCGCTCGAAGCCGGCGAAGTCGAGCTGCTGGCGGTTGTCGGAGAGGGCCACCAGGGGGTTGGGGTGGACCTCGACGTGGACCGCGTCGACCCCGGCGGCGAGCGCCGCCCGGGCCAGCGGGGCCAGGAGGTCGGTGCGGCCGGCCGCGTGGGTGACGTCGACCACCACCGGCAGGTGGGTCTCCTGCTTGGCCAGCACCGCCCCCGAGAGGTCGAGGGTGTTGCGGGTCCACTTTTCGAAGGTGCGGATCCCCCGCTCGGCGAGGATCACCCGGTCGTTCCCCTGGGCCAGGATGTACTCGGCGGCGTAGAACCACTCCTCGACGGTGGCGCTCATCCCCCGCTTCAACAGGACCGGTTTCCGGGCCCGGCCGACCTCCTTCAAAAGGGCGAAGTTTTGCATGTTGCGGGCCCCCACCTGGAGGATGTCGGCGTACTCGGCGACCTTCTCCACGTCGCGGGTGTCCATCACCTCGGTGACGAAGGCCATGCCGTGGCGGCGGGCGGCGTCGCGCCCGATCTCGAGGCCCGCCTCCCCCAACCCCTGGAAGGCGTAGGGGCTGGTGCGGGGCTTGTAGGCCCCGCCCCTGAGCACCTTGACCCCTTTTTCGGCCAGGAAGGCGGCGGTCTCCTCCATCTGGGCCTGGGACTCGATCGAGCAGGGACCGGCGATCACCAGCTTCTCGGCCCCGAACCGGGCGGGTCCGGCCTCGACCACGGTGGGCTCGGGGTGGCCCCGCCGGGAGTAGAGGAAGGCCTTTTGGTCCTCGGCCTCCTCCAGCGTGAGGCTGGCCTTGAAGATCTCCTTGAAGAGGTGCTTGATCGTCTCGTTCGGGAAGGGGCCGGGGTTCTCCCGGGTCAGGTAGTCGAGCATCTCGGCCTCCCGCACCGGGTCGTAGTGGGGGAGGTCGAGGGCGGTCTGGATCCGGCCGATCTCCTGAGCGATGCGGCCCCGCTCGGCGAGCAGGGCGAGCAGCTCGCGGTTGATGCGGTCGATCTCGCTCCTTAGCTCCTTAATCCGCGTCCGCACGGCTGGCCTCCGAGCGCCGGTAGCTGCGTTCCCCGACCCGGGCCACGACCACCGCGATCCAGTACAGGAGCAAAAGCGGCACGCTGACCAGGGTGAGGTTGATCACGTCCACGGTGGGGGTGATCAGGGCCGCCAGGGCCACCACCGCCACCACCGCGATCCGCCAGTTCCGGGCCAAAAAGCGCGAGGAGAGGATCCCCAGCCGGGCCAGGAAGTAGGCCAGCACCGGCATTTCGAAGAGCAGGCCCATCACCGTCATGTAGGTGAGGACCTGGCCGATGTACCGCCCGATCGAGATCTGGGGGGTGACCACGTTGCCCAAGAACCCCAAGAGGAAGGGCACCGCGAAGGGCAGCAGCACGTAGTAGGCGAAGGCGGTGCCCACCGCGAAGGAGAACCCCGCCACCAGGATGAAGGGGGCGGCGAGCCGGCGCTCGTGGGGGTAGAGGCCGGGGGCGACGAAGGCCCAGAGCTGGTAGACGATGAAGGGCAGGGCGATCACCAGCCCCCCGAAGACCGCCACCCGGAGCGCGGTGATGAAGGGCTCGGTGATGTCGAGGACGATGAGGTTGACGACCGAGTGGTTCTGCTCGGCGGCCCGGTCGAGGGGGACCTTGAGCCAGGCCAGCAGGGGCACCCGGTAGGCGTACGCCACCGCCGCCCCCAACGCCCAGAAGAGGAGCGCCTTCAGGATGCGGGAACGGAGTTCCTCCAGGTGTTCGACCAGGGGAGCCTCCTTAAGCTCCCCCGGGGAAGCCGGTTCGGCCACCGCGGGCTAGCCCTCCTTGGGCCGGGCGGTTTCCTTGGCGGGCTCCGGCTTGTCCTCCATCGCCGACTCCAGCTCTTCCTTGATCTCCGCGGCCCCCTTCTTGAACTCGCGGATCGACTGCCCCAGGCTGCGGCCCAGCTCGGGGAGCTTCTTGGGGCCGAAGAGCAGGAGCGCGAGCACGAGGATCACCAAAATTTCCGGCATGCCCAGGTTCATGATCGTTCCTCCCTCTCCTTAGGATACTCCCGGCGGCGGCGCCAGACCCAGCCCTCGAGGACCTTTTGCCGGCCCCGGGCGATGGCCAGGGCGCCGTCCGGCACGTCCTTGGTGATCGTGCTGCCGCCGGCCACGAAGGCCTCCTCGCCGATCGTCACCGGGGCGACGAGGACGCTGTTCGAGCCCAGGAAGGCCCGGCGGCCCACCACCGTCCGGTGCTTTCGCTCGCCGTCGTAGTTGGCGGTGATCACCCCGGCCCCCACGTTGGTCCCCTCGCCCACTTCGGCGTCGCCGAGGTAGGCGAGGTGGCCGGCCTTGACCCCGGGGCCGAGGCGGGCCTTTTTCACCTCGACGAAGTTGCCCACGAAGGCCCCCTCCTCCAGCACCGCCCCGGGCCGCAGCCGGGCGAAGGGGCCGGCCACCGCCCCGGCCGCCAGGCGGGCCCCCTCCAGGACCGAGTGGGGGCGGACCTCGGCGCCGGGGGCGATCACGCTGTCGGCGACCACGCTGTAGGCCCCGATCCGCGCCCCCTCGCCGATTTCGGTGGCCCCCTTGAGCACCACCCCGGGCTCCAGCACCGCGTCGGGGGCCAGGCGCACCGAGGGCTCGAGGTAGATCGTCTCGGGGAGGTGCATCCGCACCCCCGACCGCATCCAGCGCCGGCGGAGCCGGTCCAGCAGGATCCCCTCGAGCACCGCCAGCTGGGCCCGGTCGTTGGCCCCCAAAAGCTCGGCGGGGTCGGGGGCGGGCACCGCCGCCACCGGCAGGCCGGCCTCGAGGTAGCGCCGCACCACGTCGGGGAGGTAGTACTCCCCGGCGGCGTTTTGGTTGCTCAGGGTGTCGAGGAACCCCCAGACCCGGCGGTCGAAGGCGTAGACCCCGGAGTTCACCTCCCGGACGCCCCGCTCCTCGGGACCGGCGTCCTTCTCCTCGACGATGGCCCGGACCCGGCCGTCGGCCCCTCGCAGGACCCGGCCGTAGCCGGTGGGGTCCTCCAGGGTGAGGGTGAGGAGGGCCATCCCCTCGCCCCCCTGGGCGACCAGGGCGGTCGCCGGCGCGGCCAGGGTCGCCGGGGAGACCAGCGGGGTGTCGCCGCCGAGCACCACCACCGGGCCGTCGAAGGTCTCCAGGACCCCGCCCGCCGCCCGGAGCGCGTGGGCCGTCCCCAGCGGCTCGCCCTGCTCGGCGAAGAGCACCGGCAGGTCGGCGAGCGCCCCCCGCACCTCGTCGGCCCCGTGGCCCACCACCACCACCACCCGCTCGGCCCCGCTGGCCAGCGCCGCCCGCACCGGGTAGCGGATCATCGGCTCCCCCAAGAGGGGGTGGAGGACCTTGGGCCGGGCCGACTTCATCCGGGTGCCCTTGCCCGCCGCCAGGATCACCACCGCGTGCTTCATGCCGCCCTCCGGTACCTAAGGAGCATGTACCCCGCCAGCAGGATCAGGGGGATCGAGACCAGCTGGGTGGCGGTGAAGAGCCCGATCCCCAGCCGGTCGTTGAGGTAGACCGGCCACCACAGGGGGTTGAGCCGGAAGGGTTCCTCGAGGACCGATCGCAGCAGGCTGTACCACAGCACGAACTGCCAGAAGACGTAGCCCGGCGGCCTGCGGGCGGCCAGCCAGCGAAGGGTGAGGAAGAAGAGCACGACCCCGATCAGGGCGCCGTAGATCTGGGTCAGGTGCACCGGGCCCCGGACCACCGCTCCAGCGCAGGGGCCGAAGGCGAGCTCGCCGGTGGCGGTGCAGATGCCGGGGAAGCCGTGGGCCCAGTCGGGCCAGGTGAAGCCGAGCGGCAGGCTGGTCAGGCGGCCCACGGTGTCGGAGCCGTTCATCAGGTTGCCGATTCGCCCGGCGACCACCCCCAGGGCGACCCCCGGCATGGCGGCGTCGAGGTAGTCGTAGATCGGGATGCGGTAGCGGCGATAGAAGAAGTAGAACGCCGCGATCCCTCCCAGGATCGCCCCGTGGAACGAGAGCCCACCCTGCCAGATGGCGACGATCCGGCCGGGGTCGCCCGCGAACTCGGACCAGCTGGTGAGCACGTAGACCAGCCGGGCCCCGAGGACCCCGAAGACCACCGCCCAAAACGCCGCCCGACCGAAGAGCTCGACGTCGTGCCCCCGCCGGCGGACGATTCCCTCGGCGATGGCGTAGCCGGCGAAGATCGCCAGGGTGAGGAGGAGCCCGTACCAGCGGATGGTGAGGGGGCCGATTTGGATGAAGATCGGGTCCATGGTCGCTCCCGTCTAGCTTATCCGGCGCCCGACGCGGGCCGGGGGATGCCGTCGGTCAGGGCGTTCACCGCCCGGAGGTTAGGGGGGAGCGGGGTGAGAAGGAAAAGAAAGCGCCCCCGGCACCCCGACGGCGCCCGGCCCTGACCGCTTAGGGCTGCTCCCTTCCGGGCCTGACCCGGTTCACGGCGGGCCGCCGCGTCGGACCGGGGGCAACCCTCAGTGTAGCAAACGGGCGGGACCTTCTCTAGACTAGAGGGGTCGTGCCCGCCCTCGAGGTCCACCAACTCGGCAAGCGCTACGGCCGCCGATGGGTGCTGGAAAAGGTCTCGTTCCAGGTCGAGCCCGGCGAGGTCTACGCCCTGGCCGGCCCCAACGGCTCGGGGAAGACCACCATCATCCGCCTGGTCACCGGCCTCGCCTTCCCCTCCGCCGGCTGGGTTCGCCTCCTGGGGGCCAACGTCCACGAGGAGGGCTGGCGGGCCCGTCGGGAGCTGGGGGCGGTGGTCGAGGCCCCGGCGGCGTTCTACCCCCACCTGACCGGGCGGCAGAACCTCGAGCGGATGGCCTGGATGAGCGGGGTCCAGGACCCCGCCGCCCGGGTCCGTGAGGTGATGATGCGCCTGGAGGTGATCGCGGTCGCCGACCAGAAGGTCGCCGGGTACTCGCTGGGCCAGCGCCAGCGGCTGGGGATCGCCGCCGCCATCCTGGCCCGCCCCCGCGTTTTGGTCCTCGACGAGCCCACCAGCGGCCTCGACCCCGACGGCATCGGCAAGGTCCACGAGCTCCTCGCCGAGGAGGCCGGGCGGGGGGTGGCGGTGCTGCTCTCCACCCATCACCTGCGGGAGGCCAGCGGCTACGTGAGCAAGGTGGGCATCCTGGGCGGGGGCCGGCTGGTCGACGAGGTCGTGCTCCAAAGCGGGGCGCCCCGCTACCGCGTGCGCACCAACGACCCCCGGCGGGCCTCGGCCCTTTTGAAGACGGTGCCGGCGCTCGATGGGGTCCGCCTCAGGGGCGAGGAGGTGCTCTTTTCCGGCCCCCCCGAGGAGGCGGTGCGGGCCCTGGTGGCGGGGGGCTTTCGGATCCTCGAGCTGGGTCGCGACTACTTCGATCTCTATGCCTATTACCGGGAGCGGGTGAGCGGTGGTTAGGTTCTACCTCTGGGAGTTGGAGAAGCTCTACCACCTCAAGTCGGTGCGGCTGGGGGCGGCGGCGGCGTTCCTGCTGCCGATCCTTTGGTCGCTGGCCCCCGGGCTCAAGAAGGTTTACGGCCTGGTGCTGGTCTCCGGCTGGCAGGTGCCGGCGCTCGCGCTTTTGGCCGGCATGGAGTTCCTCTTTCCCTTCCTGGTGGCGATGTCGGCCGCCGAGGTGCTGGGGGCCGAGGTCGCCATGGGGACCCTCAAGCCGGTGCTCTTGCGGCCGATCTCCCGCACCCGGTTGGTGGCGGTGAAGCTGCTCGCGGCCCTGACCTACCCCTTCGCCCTGCTCGGCCTCAGCCTGGTCGGCGGCCTGCTGGCCGGGGTGTTCCACGGGTTCGGCGGCTTCTACGGGGGCACCGGCCTGGGCCCGGGGGGGTTCGCCGGGGTCGGCTACCTGGCCCCCGGGGCCGCCCTCGCCGAGATCCTGCGGGCCTACCTCCTGGCCGGGGCGACCCTCCTGCCGCTGGCGGCCCTGGCGGTCTTCTACGCCTCGGTCTTCCTCTCGACCACCGCCAGCGCCCTGGCCACCCTGGCCACCGTGCTGTTGATGCGGATGCTGGTGGTCTTCCCGGCCTTGGTGCCGCTGCTTCTGACCACCTACCTAAACCTCTACCTCCAGCCCGAGAAGGCCGGCCCGGGGCTCCTCCTGCTGGCGATCTACACCCTCGGCTTCGGCCTGCTGGCGGTGCTCTTTTTCGAGAAGAAGGACGTATAGGGGGAAGTTATGGCCAAGCTCACCCACTTTGAGGACGGCAAGCCCAGGATGGTCGACGTGTCGGAAAAGCCCGCCACCCTGCGGGTGGCCCGGGCCGAGGCCTACGTCGTGTTGCCCGAGCCGGCCGCCCGGGCCTTGGCCGAGGGGGGGGTGGGCAAGGGCGACCCCCTGGCGGTCGCCCAGCTCGCCGGCCTCATGGCCGCCAAGCGGACCAGCGACCTGATCCCCCTCTGCCACCCCCTGCCCCTCAGCAACGTGCGGGTGGACGTGGCCTTCGACCCCGAGGGGCGGCGGGTGCGGATCGAGGCCGAGGTCAAGACCAAGGCGGAAACCGGGGTCGAGATGGAGGCGCTAACCGCTGCCAGCGTGGCCGCCTTGGCCGTCTACGACATGCTCAAGGCCGCCGCCAAGGGGATCGAGATCGGGCCGGTGCGGCTCCTTTACAAGTCGGGGGGGAAGTCGGGGACCTGGGTCCGCCAGGGCTAGCGCCCGAGCAGGGCCTCGAGGCCCGGGGTCAGGAAGTCCCGGACCCGCCGGCCGTGGGCGTCCTCGAGGATCAAAAGCCCCGGGTGCGCCCTCAGGATGCGCCCGTCCCGTGCAATGAAGAAGCTGGTGGGCAGGAAGCGGACCCGGTAGGCCCGGGCGACGTCGGCGTAGTAGTCGACGATCACCGGGAAGGTCCAGCCCCACTCGCGGGTCCGGAAGCGGGCCATGCGAGGGTCGTCCTCGACGTCGACCGCCACGAAAAGGACCCGCCCCCGGTAGCGGGGATAGACGGCCCCGATCGCCGGTCCCTCCATCAGGCAGGGCGGGCAGTGGCTGGCCCAGAAGTTGAGGAAGATCGGGGTCTTGCCCAGATACTCCGACAGCCGGAAGGGGCGGCCGGTTAGGGTCTTGCCCTGGAAGGGGACCGCCCGCTCGGGGAAGGCCCCCGAGGCCAGGGCCAGTCCCAGGACCAGGATCCAGGCGAGGGCAGGCCGCATCCCCCTCTTCCTACCCCACCGCCCCCGGGACGGGGGTCCCGGGGGCTTTACAAGGACCCCGCCCGACCTAAAATAGGGCGCATGGGAATCCGCGGCGTCCTCTTTGACTGGGGTGGCGTCTTCACCCGGGGCACCTTCGACGGCCGGGTGGTGCGAAACCTCGCCCGTCGCTTCGCCCTCCCCGAGGAGGACGTGGCCGAGGCCTACTTCGACCGGGTCGAGCGGCTGGAGCTCGGCGAGTGGAGCCTCAAGCGGTTTTGGGAGGTGCTCTCCCAGCGGCTCGGCGTGCGCGCCCCCTACCCCGTCTTCGAGCAGCTCTTTCTGGGCAGCGTGGCCCCCCGACGGGAGATGTACGAGCTCCTCCTGGCCCTCCCCGAGGACCTGGTGGTCGGCCTGCTCTCCAACAACTACCCGGTGATCTCGCGCTACCTCCGGGCCGAGGAGAGCTTCGATCGCTTCGACGCGGCCGTCTTCTCCAACGAGGAGGGGGTCAAAAAGCCCGGCCACGAGGCCTTCCTCCTCGCCCTCGACCGCATGGCGCTCTCCCCCGAGGAGGTGCTCTTCGTCGACGACCACCCCGACAACGTCGCCGCCGCCCAGCGCCTCGGGTTCAAGACCCACCTCTTCACCGACCCCGCCCCCTTGATCGCGGACCTGCGCGCTGAAGGGGTGCGGCTCCGCGCCCTGCCCGCCCGGCCCTAGGATGCGGGCGGTCCGGGTGCTCCAGGGCTACCTCTGGCACCCCCGGGCGGGGGCCTTCGACCCCGGCGCCGCCCTGCCCCCGCGGCTTTCGGCCGGGGGCGAGGAGGTCCGGATCCTGGTCGACCCGGTCGAGCCCCCCTTCGCCTTCTTCGACGACGGCACCCCCACCGCCAGCCAGCGGTTCTACCAGGTCACCGTTCTCTGGCTGGGGGAGGGGGCGCTGCCGGAAGGGCTCGCCGCCGCGGTCGCCGAGGCCCTCGCCCCTCGGCTCGAGGCCACCCCCAAGGACGTCGGCTGGCTGTTGCTGGAGGACCTGAGGGAAGTTTGACCCTAACACCCCCTCCGGGTTCCGGGTATCATGCCGGGGAATTTTGGAGGTGGGTATGGCGAAGAAAGTCGTGGTAGTGGGCGGCGGGACCGGGGGTTTGGTGGCCGCCCGGATGCTGGCCACCGAGTCCCGGCGGATGGGGCAGGACCTCGAGGTCACCCTGGTCACCGCCAGCGAGCGGCACTACATGCCGCCGCTATGGTCCGAGGTGGCGCTCGGCACCGCCTCGGTCGACGAGACCTGGGCCCCGATCAAGAACGCCGAGCGGGTCTACGGCTTCCGGGTCCTCGTCGATCCGGTCAAGAGCCTCGACTTGAAGGCCCGGAAGGTGGGCACCGAGGGGGGGCAGACGCTCGATTACGATTTCCTGGTCCTCTCGCTGGGCACCGCCTACGGCTGGTCCGACTACCCGGGTCTCGACCGGTACGGTTTTCACAACTACAGCCCCGAGGGGGCGCTGGCGCTCAAGGAGGCGCTGTTTAAGTTCAAGGGCAAGCGGATCGTCTTCCTGGTGCCCGAGCTCCCCTTCCGTTGCGGCATCTACCCCCTGGAGATGGCCCTCAACCTGCGGGCCTACTACGAGGCCCGGGGCCAGGAGCCCGAGATCACCATCCTCTATCCCGCGAACGCGGTCCGGATGGCCCTTGGCGAGGGGCTGGAGCGGTTTTTCCTGCGGCGCTTCAAGCGCCACGGCATCAAGTACGAGGCCGGTTTTGAGAAGCTCGTGGAGGTTACCGAGGACCGGGTCGTCACCCAGAAGGGCGAGTACCCCTACGACCTCCTGGTGAAGTCGCCGCCCTCCAGACTCCCCAAGGTCCTCGCCGACGCCGGCCTCGCCCACCCCGGCGACCCCCGCTTCTCGGTGGTCACCGGCCCCCGCTTCCAGCACCCCGAGCACCCCGAGGTCTACCTGGTCGGCGAGCACGCCATGCCTCCGGTCGGCCTCCTCACCGCCGGGGTGCCGATCCACAACGCCGCCGTGATCGCCGCCGCCAGCATCCTCCACGACGCCTTGGGCGGCTACATGATCCCTTCCTACGCCCCCACCCTCTGCTTCGGTCACAGCTTCGAGTCGGGGTTCATGGGTAACTGCGAGTACTGGTGGATCCCCGAGGAAGGCAAGTGGGGCCACGCCTGCTACACCGTGGCCACCGGCCCCACCGTGCGGATGATGAAGGACTCGTTCTACCGCGGCTGGCTGGACGCGCTGCGGTAAGGGAGGGGGAGTATGGCGGAGATCACCATCACCGAAGAGGACGCCCGGGTCATCGAGGAGCTCGTCACCCTGGCCCGGCACCTGAAGGCCGGCGGCTACCTGAGCCTGATCACCGAGCTCACCACCAACGGCGACCTGCTGCTCGAACACCTGGCCAACGAGCGGGCGGCGATCCGCGGCCTCGGCCTGCTGGAGGCGCTCGCCGACCCGATCAAGAACATGCCGCCCCAGGACATGCCCCGGGTGCGCCACCACCTGGTGCAGCTGGTGGGCTCGGCGCTCCAGGCGGTGGCCGAGACCGACCCCAAGCGGGCCCCCCGGGTGGGGATGTTGGGGGCGCTTAAGTACCTGAACGACCCCCAGGTCCAAAAGGGGCTCGGCTACCTGCTGACCCTGGCCAAGAACCTCGGCAAGGCCCTCGACGAGTACGAACCCCGCTAGCCGCGGGCAGGAGGGCGGGACGCCCTGTGGGGCGTCCCGCCCTCCTTTTGGGACAATCTTCTCTAACACGGGGGGTATAGGGATACTGTATAAGGACTCATGGGTAAGCGAAAGGAGGTTTTGGTCCCATGGCGGTAAAGGTATTGATCCTAGGCGGTGGCTCCGGTGGTCTGGTGGCGGCCAACAAGATCAAGCGCCTGATGGGCGAAGGGGCCGAGGTGACCCTGATCGACCGCTCCGACTACCACTACTTCATGCCCGGTTTCCCCTGGGTGGCGTTCGGGATGCGGGAGCTCGACGACGTGCGCCGGCCCCTGCAGCTTCTTGAGAAGCGGGGCGTCAACTTCGTCAAGGCCGAGGTTCGCTCGATCGATCCCGACGCCCGGAAGGTGACCACCGACGGCGGCGAGTTCGGCTACGACTACCTGATCGTCTCGCTGGGGGCCGAGCCGATGCCGAGCCCGGCGGCCGACGCCGTGGCTCCCTGGAGCCCCGACGGGGCCCTGGCCCTCCGGGAGCGGATGAAGGCCTTTGAGGGTGGCAAGGTGGTGGTCGGGGTGAGCTCGCCCTACTACCCCTGCCCTCCGGCCCCGTTCGAGATCAGCGGGATGGTGGAGCTGGCGCTGAAGGTCAAGGGGGTGCGCGCCAAGTCGAGCGTCGACGTCTTCCACCTGAACCCGGCCCCGCTGGCTCCGATGGGCCCGGTGATCTCCTCGACCGTCCTCAAGATCCTGCGGGAGAAGGGGGTCACCTTCCACGGCGAGTTCGAGATCGAGCGGGCCGGCGACGGCCAGGTGGTGGCCAAGGACGGGCGGACCCTTTCCTACGACCTCCTGATTCTGGTGCCGCCCTTCGCCCCCAACAAGGTGGTGCGGGAGTCCAAGCTGGCCGGACCCCAGGGCTTCCCCACCGTGGACCCGATGACCTTCCGCCACACCGCCTACCCCGAGGTCTTCGTGATCGGCGACGTGGTGAACCCGGCGGTGATGCTGCCCCCGGCCGGGGTGGTGGCCCACTTCCAGGCCGAGTACGTGGCCGGCGTCATCGTTTCCGACCTCAAGGGCGCCTACATCGGCGAGCCCTTCGACGCGGTGGCGATGTGCATCATGGACTTTGGCGACAACGCCCTCTTGCCCCAGTGCGAGTTCGAGAAGGTGCTGGCCGGTAAGGGCATGCCTTCCTGCGGCGTGATGGCCACCGGGCGTTGGGTGCGGATCACCAAGATGCTCTTCGAGAGCTTCTGGTTCGCCACCCTGCTGGGATAGGAGGGAGCCATGCCCACGGTGGAAGAACGGCTGGAACGGATCGAGAGGATCCTGGAGGGCTCGGGGCTCGCCCTTCTCGGCGAGATGCGGGTGGGCCCGGTGCTGGAGGAAAACCTCTCGATGATCGCCGAGCCCAAGAACCTGCGGTTGCTCTCCATTCTCGACCGCTACGTAGAGCAAGCCGACGCCCTGGAGAAGCTCGCCACCACCCTGGAAAAGCTCGACCAAAGCGGCGCCCTCGAGCTGGTCGGTGAGCTCTCCGAAACCCTGGTGGAGAACCTCGGACAGCTGGCAGAGCCCCGCAACCTCCGGTTAATCTCGCACCTCGGCAAGCTGACCGACCTGCTGGCGATGATCGACCCCAACGTCGCCGGGATGATGGCCGACCTCTTCGTCGAGTCGCTCTCCGAGGTCTTCCCCAAGGAGAAGCTCCGCAACCCGCCGAAGGTGGGGCTGGGAGGGCTTCTGCGGGCCCTCTCCGACCCCGAGATCCAAAAGGGGCTCGGGGTGGTGCTGGAGCTCCTCCGGGTGGTGGCCCGCACCTTCGACAAGGCCAAGGCCAAGGAGGACGAGCTGATGGCGATGATGGAAAAGATGATGAAGAAGAAATAGATACCCCGGGAGGGTAGGATAGGGCCATGGAACGGCGGGGGGCCCGCAACGAGACCGAGCTCCGGAGGTTGCGCGAGCGCACCTACCGGCGGCTGGCGGCGATCCACGCGGGCCCCCTGGGCATGGCCCTGGCCGGCCATCCCGAGCTGGCCCCGGCCTACCCCGAGGCCTACGCCCGCTGCCCCGGTCACCCCCAGCTCGTCTGCCGGGCGGTCGGAGGGGTGCCGGCGGTCTGCCTCCCCCGCCAGTTCGAGGAACTGGCCGAGAGCGCCCGGCGGGGCGGGGTCCGGCGACGCCAGGGGGAAGCCCGCCGGATCCGCTCGCTCCTCCTCTGCCTGGAGGTGCTCGAGGCCACCCGCCCGCCCGCCTTCGCCCCCATCTGGCGGCTCACCCGGGAGGTCCTGCAGGCCGACCTGGAGCGGATCGGCGCCGGCGACCCGGTGGAGGCCGGCTAGCTGGGGAAGGGCCCGCTTTGGCGTCCGAGCAGGTACATTGCCCCCACCGCCAGGGCGGTGAGCGCGATCATCGCCACCAGGGCCAGGGTGAGCTTGAGGTCGAAGGTCTCGCCCTCCTCGGTGACCGCCCGGGGGTTGTAGATCCCGTAGTAGATCAGGGTCACCAGCAGCACGCCCACGCCGAAGCCGGCCAGCAAGAGGATCCAGTTCATCGTTCTCCCTCCCAGAGACCGAGGCCGCCGAGCAGCGCCCTCAGGCCCTCCCCCAGCTTACCGCGGCCCACCCCGTAGGGGAGGGCGCCGGCCGCCAGCGCCGCCGCCCCCAGGTGGGGCGCCCCCTCGGGCCGGGCGGAGTCGAGCGGGGGGCTCTCCCAGGCCGGGTAGAGCCGGACCTCCCGGTAGACGAGGCCGGTGGGGGCGACGACCTCCTCGACGATCGGGGGCCGGGGGTCGGTGAGCGGCACCCGGAGGCGCTCCTCGCCCTCGGCGACCTCCTTGAACCCGGCGAAGCCGCGGGTGAGCCCGCGGCCTTCCCCGAGCAAAGCGAGGTAGCGGGGTCGCAGGGTGGCCAGGGCGTGGCCGAGGGGGGCGGCGTCCCCGGCCTGGGGGGCAAGGGCCAGCACGATCCGTCCGCGAAAGGGCAGGGCGCTCGCTTCCCGGAGGGCCCGGGCCCCCTCTTCCCAGGGCAGCCAGAAGAGCAGGGTGTCGCCGCCGAAGCCGCCCTCGAGGAACACCGTCAGGGTGCCGTAGGGGTCGAGGGCGGAGCGAAAGTGGGGGGAGAGGGCCTCGAGTTCCTCGAGGAGGGTCTCCAGGTCGGGGCCGGCCATACCCCTAGCTTAGGGCAGCCGGGGGCGGAGGAGGATCTCCTTGATCTCGAAGCCTACCCCTTGAGGGGTCGCGCCGCTTGGGAGCTGGTAAGGATCGGCAGCGGCGTCGTCGACCGCGTAGCCTAAGTCGGCGAGGCCGCCCACCGTTACCTTGCTCAAGGGGGCTTGGTCCCCAGAGCGGATCCACCCGGTCATCAGCTCGTCGCCGAAGGTGGCCTCCCGCCAGTGGCCGCACTTGGTGCCGGCCCCGCCGCTCTCCTCGACCGGCACCTGGCCGCTCCCCCCCAGGGCCCGGCAGGCCGCCACCGCGTCGCTCCCGTGGTAGGTCACGGTGGTGGCGTCCTGGCAGCGGGTGGTGTCGTAGTCGAGCAGGTGGAAAACGCCGTCCCAAAGCGTGCCCAACCCGAGCACGTGGCCCATCTCGTGGAGAACGACCCGTTCGAGGGTCCCGTTATTCTTCATCCAGCCCAGGTCGGCGGCGTCGAACTGCATGGTGCCCGCGTAGGGGAGGAAGGACGAGGACCGCAAGTAGCAGGGGCCGGCCTGGCCCAGGATCCCACCCGACCCATCGATCGTCTTCACGCTCACGAAGATCACCAGGTCGTCGACCGTCCTCCGGTAGTCGCTGGGGTTGCCGCAGCTATTGGCGGGAAGATCCGCCTGCACGTCCGGGAGGTCGCCGGTAATCACCCGGGCCCAGCGGGCGGCGGCGTTTTCAAAGGCCTGGCGAACCGCCGGGTCGTTGGGGGGATTGACGTAGACCAGCTGGATGTCGAAGCCCGAAGGGCCCTGAGAGGACACCGCCACGGTAACCGACCGGGTAACCGGCGGGGTGTGGCCGTCGCTGACGGTGAGGGTGGCGGTGAAGGTTCCGGCGCCCTGGTAGGTGTGGGTCACCGGGCCGTTGCACTGGCTCGCCGGGCTCGTGCCATCGCCGAAGTCGAGGGTGCAGGCGAGGGGATCGCCGTCGGGGTCGGAGGCGCGGAGCGTAAGGGCGACCGAGAGCGGGGCCGTACCCGTGGAGGGGCTCGCCGTCAGGTCGGCGGTGGGGGGGTGCTGGGGGTTCGGGGAGCAGGCGGCAAGGAGAACGGGGAGAAGCCAGAGGACGCGGCGGGCCATGCCAAGACGATACCCCGACCGTCCGCCAGGCCCAGGCGCACCGGACCCCGGGCCAGGTTCCGCAGGGCCCGGGTCGAGCCCAGCGGCAGGTTGGCCCGGTCGAGCTCCCAGCGGGCTCCCTCGATCGTGAGCCCCCGGAGCTCCGACCAGGGCACCAGGCTGAGGCGGCTTTCCGGCGGCAGGCGGATCGTCCGCCCGGGCGGCACCAGCGGCCAGCCCCAGGTCCGGCCGTCGGTCAGCGCAACCGGGACCCCTTGGTCGGCGAGGGCGAGGGCGAGCCCCAGGTGCCCCAGGGCGTGGTCGGCCTCGGCCCCGAAGGCCCCCACCCAGAGGAGCTCCCGCGCCCCCCGAAAGAGGGCCGCCCGAGCCGCGAGCTCGGCGTCGGTGGCGTCCTTGTCGCGGGGGTGGACCTCGCGGGGGACCGAGGGGTAGCGGCGGAGGAGGTCCTCGGAACTTGAGTCGAAGTCCCCCACCCAGAGGTCGGGGGTGAGCCCCAGGGGGGCGGCGTGGCGGATGCCGCCGTCGGCGGCGATCACCAGCTGGGTTTCGGCCAGGGCGGCCGAGAGCGCCGGCCCGGGGAAGAGGTCGCCCCCGAGGAGCAGCGCCGCCCTCATAACGGCACCCCCCGCTCGGGCCGCAGGGTGAGGGGGAGGGGGGCGCCGGGCTGGGGGAGGGGCTCCAAGGGGCCCTCCCAGTAGAGCCGGACCCCCCGCAGAACGAGCCAGAGCCCCACCCGCGGCCCCAAAAACAGCACCTCCTCCACCCGGGCGGGCTCCCCCTCGCCGGGGATCAGGGCGGCGTTCGGCAGCAGCCAGGTGCCGGGCGGGAGCCCGAGCCGGGCGGCCGCCTCCCGGTCGAGGACGTTCTTGTGGCCGAGGAAGCGGGCGGTCCAGGCGTCCTTGGGCCGGCGGTACACGGCCTCGGGGACCCCCTCCTGGACCGGCGATCCGTCCCTCAGGATCAGAACCCGATGGGCCAGGACGAAGGCCTCGGCCTGGTCGTGGGTGACGTAGAGGGCGGCCACCCCCTCGTCCCGGAGCACCCGCTTGAGCTCCAGCAGGAGCGCTTCCCGGAGTCGGAGGTCGAGGGCCCCGAGGGGTTCGTCGAGGAGGAGGACCGGGGGTCTCGGGGCCAGCGCCCGGGCCAGCGCGACCCGCTGCTGCTCGCCGCCGGAGAGCTCGCCGGGGCGCTTTTCCCGGTGGGGGCCGAGGCCGGTCTTTTCCAGGAGCTCGGCGACCCGGGCCCGGATCCGATCCCGCCGCCAGCCCCGCTCCACCAGCCCGAAGGCAATGTTCTCGTAAACGGTGAGGTGGGGGAAGAGGGCGTAGTTTTGAAACAGCATCCCCACCCCCCGCCGCTCGGGCGGAAGGGCGGTGACCTCGCGCCCCCCGAGGAACACCCGTCCGGCCTCGGGGCTCTCCAGCCCGGCGGCGATCTTGAGGGCGGTGGTCTTGCCGCTCCCCGAGGGGCCGAGCAGGGCCAGGGTCTGTCCGGGGGCGACCTCGAGGCCCAGCTCGAGGCCAAACCCCGGCCGCCGGTGGCGCACCCCCACCAGCGCCAGCGCCGGCTCAGCCAAGCTCGGCCCCCTTGGCGAAGGCGGCGAACAGCAACCCGGAGAGCGCCGCCAGCAGCACGCTCATCGCCATCGCCTCGCCGTAGTTGGCGATCCCCGGCCGCCCCAGGCGCTGGTAGATCGCGATCGTGAGGGTGGTCCACTCGGGCCGCACCAGCAGCATGGTAGCCCCGAACTCGCCGATCGCGCTGGCGAGCGCCAGGGCCGCCCCCGAGAGGAGGGCGGGCCGCACCAGGGGGAGCTCGACCCGGAGCAACCGGCGGAAGGGCCCCGCCCCCAGGGTGGCGGCGGCCTCGAGGAGCTCGGGGGCGAGCCCCCGCAGGGCCGGGACCACGCTGCGGGCGAAGAGGGGGTAGGCCAGGGTGGCGTAGGCCAGCACCAGCACCAGGGCGCTCGCCCGCAGCCGGGGGTAGGCGAGGAGGTAGCCGACCCCCAGGCTCACCGGGCTGACGAAGAGGGGAACGAGCCCGGCCAGGTCGGCGAGCCGGCTGCCCCGGGCGGCCGCCAGGGCGTAGGCGAGCCCCACCGGGGCGGCGAGCAGGAGGGCGCCGAGGGAAAACCGGAGGGTGTTGGCCAACGCCTGGCCGAGGGGCACCCCGTCGCCGCCGGAGAGGAGGCGGAGGTAGTTGCCGAGCCCGAACCCCTCGGGGCCCCGCAGGCTCTCCAGGAGCAGGGCCCAAAGCGGCGCGGTGACCAGGAAGAACCCCATCCAGAGCAGGGCGGAAAGCCACCGGGCCGCGCCGGGGGCGAGGGCCCGGGGCTCCCCGGGCTGGAGCCCGCCGGCGATCCGGCCGCCGGCCCAGAGGTAGCCGGCGCTCACCAGCGCCAGCACCGCCGCCTGCCAGAGCACCAGGGCGCTGGCCCCGGCGAAGTCGAGCTGGTAGGCGAGGAGGCGGTAGACCTCGACCTCGAGGGTGGCGTAGCGGTAGCCCCCGAGCAGGAGCGGCACCCCGAAGCTCGCGAAGGTGTAGACGAAGGTGAGCCCCCCGGCGGCCAGGATCCCCGGCCATAGCAGCGGCAGCGTCACCCGGCGAAAGGCCCGAAAGGGGGTGGCCCCCAGCGTCCGGGCGGCGGCCTCGAGGCCCTCGCCGGTTCGCGCCAGCAGCCCGTGGAGGATCCGCGCCGCCATCCCCAGGTTGTAGAACACCGAGGCCCAGACCAGCACGAAGACGGTGCCCGAGAGGTCCACCCCGAGAAGCCCCCGCGGTCCCACCAGGGCCAAAAACCCCGCCGCCACCACGATGGTGGGCATCACGAACGGCACCCCCAGGAGGGCGACTAAAAGCGCCCGGCCGGGAAAGCGGTAGCGGAGGGCGTAGGCCAGGGGGAGGGCGAGGGCGATCACCAGCAGGCTGGCCAGCAGTCCGTACTCCAGGCTCCAGAGGAACCGCCCCCAGTAGTAGGGGTCGGCCAGGGCCCGGGCGAGCCCCGGCCCCAGCCCCCGGCGGATCACCGCCGCCAGGGGCCAGAGGACGGCGAATCCCAGGAAGAGGTAGAGCCCGAGGGCCCAGACGCCGATCCGGAGCTTTACTTTCGCACCTCCTCGGGGGCGCGCCCCCGGATCACCACCTCGGTCCACTCCCGGATCCAGCGCTCGCGGTTTCGGGCGATTCGGTCGGCGGCGACCCGGGCCGGGCGGGTGGGGATCTCGGCGAACTTAAACACCTCGGGGAGCCGGGCGTCCCGGCGGGCGGGGTAGACCCACATGTGGAGGGGGATGTCCTCCTGAACCTCCTTGGAGAGCATCCAGTCGATGAACCGCTCGGCCGCCTTGCGGTGACGGGTGCCCTTCAGGATGCCGACGAACTCGACCTGGAAGAACGCGCTCTTGGGGAAGAGCAGGTTGTCGGTGGGCGGAACCCGGTACTTGCCCTCCGAGAAGTAGACCTCGGCCGCCGGGCTGGTGGTGTAGCTGACCACCATCGGCCGGTCGCCGCCGTAGGGGGTGAAGGCCGAGAAGTAGGCGGCGCTCCAGCCTTTGGTCACCTTGACCCCCCCGTCCCGGAGGCGGGCCCAGAACTGGAGGTAGCCGTCCTCGCCGAAGGCGTCGACGGTGGCGATCAGGAAGGCGAGCCCCGGCGAGCTGGTGGCGGGGTTTTCCACCACCAGAAGGCGGGCGAACTCGGGCTTGGCCAGGTCGGCGAAGGTTTGGGGGAGCGGATGGGTCTTGAAGTAGGCCTTGTCGTAGTTGAGGGCGACGTAGCCAAAGTCCACGGGAATCGCGTGCAGGGTGGGGTCGAGGATCGTCTCCGAACGCAGGTTCCGCACTTCCTTCGAGGGGTAGGGTTCGAAGATGCCCGCCTTGAGGGCCCGGGAGAGGAAGGTGTTGTCGACCCCGTAGAGGACGTCGGCGATGGGGGCGTCCTTGGTGAGGATCGCCTTGTTCAGGGTCTCGCCGGCGTCCCCGCCCTTGATGAAGCGAAGCCGGATGCCGGTCTCTTGTTCAAACCTTTGAATGAGCGTCTTCGACAGGCTGAAGCTGGAGTGGGTGAGGACCCTGAGTTCCTCGGCCTGGGCCAGCGAGAGGCCAAGGGCCAGGAGCCCGACCGCCAGGAGTTTCTTCCACATAAACGCCCCTCCTTTCGTCACCAGGAGGGGAAGGCTCGTCACCTTCCCTACGCCGGCATTACCCGGATCAGGTTCCAAGGGTAGGCGCGCGGCGCCTTCTCAGCCCCTCGCGGGGCACCCCCGGTGACGTTCCCATTCTACACCGGCGGGCGGTTTGGTCAGATCCTCGCCGATTACTTGCATCGCTTTTGTAGACTGTCCATGGGCTCGGGCCTTTCTGCGATGGATTCGCGTTGGCCCACCGCCCTTTTGCCCTTTTGCATAGGGACATGGGAGGTGTATAGATGAACGGGGTTCAAAGGATGTTCGGAAGGGCTGGACGCGCCGGAGTGGTTCTGGCCATGCTGCTGGCCCTCGGCCTGGCCTCGGCCCAATCCCGGGGGTTCGAGGTCACCGTCCCCGCCGGTGGCTCGGTGGACCTCCCGGTGGAGGGCTACTGCATGGACTACGGCAAGCCCTTCCCGAGCCAGGAGCTGGTGCCCCTGAACCCGGCCCCGCCCCAGATCCGGGCGTTGCTGGAGTACGCCTACGCCAAGGGGTACACCCGGCGCTACCCCGGGCAGGTGCAGCGGGCGGTGTGGTACTTCACCGACCATCGCGCCTACGACCCGGGGCGGCTGCCGGTGACCCACGAGCTCGTGCGTTACGGCCAGGCGCACGCCAGGGGCGGCCTTCCCCAGGGGGTGCTGGAGCTCACCGAGGGGGTCCGCCAGGGGCTCCTCGAGGCCCGGGTCGTCGCTTTCAGGAACCTATCGAACCCGCCCTACCACGGCAGGGGCACCCTGCGGATCGTCAACAAGTCCACCCGCACCCTTCGGGTCTTCATCCCCTACGGGGTCAAGTTCCGGGACGCCCTCAAGAAGGGCACCCAGGACATGGCGATCTTCGTGACCCGCATCGAGACCAAGGCCGCGCCCCAGCGGGTGCTGGTGGTGCAGGGTCCTCCCGGCCCCCCCGGGCCCCCGGGCCCCCCGGGTCCTCCCGGCCCCCCCGGGCCGCGGGGTCCTAAGGGCCCGCCCGGTCCCGCCGGCCCCCAGGGCCCCCAGGGCCCGCCCGGTCCGCGGGGCCCCGCCGGTCCCCAGGGACCTCAGGGCCCCCAGGGACCGGCCGGCCCTTCGGGGCCTCGAGGCCCGGCTGGACCGGCCGGCGTCAGCTGCTGGGACCTTAACGGGAACGGGGTAGCGGACAAGGCCGAGGACCTGAACGGCGACGGCAAGGTGGACGCCCGCGACTGCATCGGCCCCCGGGGCCCGCGGGGTCCCCAGGGCCCGCGGGGTCCCGCCGGCCCTCCCGGTCCCCAGGGCCCCCAAGGCCCCCAGGGCCCGCAAGGCCCTAAGGGGCCTCCCGGCCCGCCCGGTCCCCAGGGTCCCGCCGGACCTGTCGGTCCCCAAGGTCCCCAGGGCCCCAAGGGTCCCCCCGGACCCCAGGGCCCGCCCGGCCCCGCTGGGCCCCAAGGGCCCATGGGTCCCCAGGGCCCCAAAGGGCCGCCGGGGCCGCCTGGACCGCAGGGCCCTCGGGGTCCCGCCGGTGTCAGCTGCTGGGACCTTAACGGGAACGGGGTGGCGGACAAGGCCGAGGACCTGAACGGCGACGGCAGGGTGGACGCCCGCGACTGCATCGGCCCCCGGGGCCCCCAGGGTCCCCAGGGCCCCAAAGGGCCGCCGGGTCCTCCCGGGCCCCA
>JALSRQ010000001.1 GCA_026984675.1 Thermaceae bacterium | reverse complement strand
CCAGGGTCGCCTTGAGGGCGTTGGGGCGGACGATCTTCTCGACCATCCAGTCGTCGAGGCCGAGCCCGTTCATCACCACCAGCCGGGCCCCCATCACTGCCTTCAGGTCGCTGGGGCGGGGGGCGTAGACGTGGGGGTTGGCCCCCGGCGGGACCAGGGCCCGGACCTGCCAGCCCGGGCCCAGCACCTGGCCGGCGAGCCAGGCGTAGGGGGGAAGGGTGGCCACCGCCACCGGTCGGGCGGCGGCCAGGCCCCATAGGAGCAGGAGCGCGAGAACCCGGCGCATGCCCTTAGCTTAGGCGAAGCTGGGCCAACCTCAGGGAGTTGGTGAGCACGAAGATGCTGGAGAGGCTCATCGCCCCCGCCGCCAGCATCGGGTTCAGCAGCAGACCGAAGACCGGGTAGAGGGCGCCGCCGGCCACCGGGATCAAAAGGGCGTTGTAGCCGAAGGCCCAGAAGAAGTTCTGGTGGATGATCCCGAGGGCCGCCCGGGCCAGCCGGATCGCCCGGGCCACCGCCAGGGGCTCCCCCCGGGCCAGGATCACCTCGCCGGCCTCGAGGGCCACGTCGGTCCCGGTGCCCACCGCGATCCCCACGTCGGCGGCGGCCAGGGCGGGAGCGTCGTTGATGCCGTCGCCGACGAAGGCGACCCGCCGCCCCTGGCCTTTGAGCGCCTCCACCCGGGCGAGCTTCTCCTCCGGGCGCACCTCGGCCCAGACCCGTTCCTCGGCGATCCCCACCCGGCGGGCCACCGCCCGGGCGGTGGCGGTTTGGTCGCCGGTGAGCATCCAGACCCGCACCCCGAGGGCCAAAAGCGCCGCCACCGCCTCACCGGCGGTGGGCTTTTCGGGGTCGGCGACGGCGAACAGGGCCCGGAGCTCGCCGTCGACCCGCAGGGCGACCGGGGTGTAGGCCTGGGCCGCCCAGGCGTCGGCCACCGCCGCCGCCTCGGGGTCGAGCCCCTCGGGGCGGCCGACCGCGACCTCGCGGCCCCCCACCCGGCCGCGCACCCCCTCCCCGGGCACGGCCTCGAAGCCCTTGACCTCCGGGAGCGCGAGGCCCTTCTCCCGGGCGGCGGCGACCAGGGCGGCGGCGATGGGGTGCTCGCTCCGCGCTTCCAGCGCCGCCGCCAGCGCGAGCGCCGGGTCCGCGTCGCCGCGGGCCCAGGTCTCGACCAGCCGGGGGGCCCCCTCGGTGAGGGTGCCGGTCTTGTCGAAGACCACGTCGGTGACCCGGGCCAGGGCCTCGATCGCCTCCCCTTTTCGGAAGAGCACCCCGCTCCGGGCCCCCCGGCCGCTGGCGGCCATGATCGCGGTGGGGGTGGCGAGGCCCATGGCGCAGGGGCAGGCGATCAGGAGCACCGCCAGCAGGGCGGCGAAGGCGTAGGAGAGCCGGGGCTCGGGACCCAGCGTCATCCAAAGCGCGAAGGCGAGGAGGGCGAGGCCCACCACCACCGGCACGAAGACGGCGGCGATCCGGTCGGCGAGCTTTTGAACCGGGGGCTTGCCGCTCTGGGCCTCCTCGACCAGCCGCACCAGGCTTTGGAGGTAGCTCTCCTCGGCGGGCTTTTGGACCTCGAGGACCAGGCTGCCCCGCTGGTTCTGGGTGCCGGCCACCACCGGGTCGCCGGGGCCTTTCCTGACCGGGCGGCTCTCGCCGGTGAGCATCGACTCGTCGACGTAGGAGGCGCCCTCGACCACCACGCCGTCGGCGGGGATCCGCTCGCCGGGCAGCACCCGCACCCGGTCGCCGGGGACCAGGGCCTCGACCGGTCGCTCGACCTCGCCCTGTGGGGTGAGCACCCGGGCGGTCTTGGGCGCCAGCTTTAAGAGCCCCTGGATGGCGGCCTGGGTGCGGCCCTTGGCCAGGGCCTCGAGGTACTTCCCCAGAAGGATCAGGGTGACGATCACCCCGGCCGCCTCGAAGTAGGTGTGGGCCGTCCCCGGCGGGAAGAGCCCCGGGGCCAGCACCACCAAGAGCGAGTAGAGGTAGGCGCTCCCCGCCCCCAGCGCCACCAGGGTGTTCATCCCCGGGCTCCGGTGGCGGAGCTCGGCCCAGGCCCCCTTGAAAAACCGCCGCCCGGCCCAGGCCAGCACCGGGGTGGCGAAGACCAGCTCGAGGACCTGCCAGGCTCGCTCGGGAAGGGCGGAGAAGAGGCCCGGGGCCAGCATTCGACCCATCGCGATCAAAACCAGCGGGAGGGTAAAGAGGGCCGAGAGCACGAGGTCGCGCACGAAGCCCCGGAGCTCGGCCTGGCGGGCGGCCCTTAGGGGGTCGGTGCCCTGGCCGAGGTCCACCGGTTGGTACCCCGCTTCCCGGACCGCCTGGAAGATCGCCCCCCGGCCCACCAGGTCGGGGAGGAACCGGACGGCGGCCCGCTCGGTGGCCAGGTTGACCTCGGCGTCCACCACCCCGGGGAGCTTTTTGATCGCCCGCTCGACCCGGGCGACGCAGGCCGCGCAGGTCATCCCCTGGACGCCCAGCTCCAGGGTTTCGAGCACCGGCTGGTAGCCGGCGTCCTCGATGCGCTTGAGGATCTCCTCGGTGGGGGTCTCGGGGTCCACCCAGACCACCGCCCGCTCCAGCGCCAGGTTGACCTCGGCCCGGTCGACCCCGGGCGCCTTGGTGAGCGAGCGCTCGACCCGCCGCACGCAGGAGGCGCAGGTCATGCCCTGGACCCGTACGGTGACCTCGCGGAGCCCGTTCATCGGTACTTGAGCACCTCCAAAAGTTCCTCGACGATGGTGTCCACGTCGCCCCGCTGGTGGGCGGTGACCACGTGGTCCCTGAGGTGGCTCCGGAGCACCAGCTCGCCGACCTTGTCGAGGGCGCCCTCGATCGCCTTGAGCTGCTTGAGGACGTCGACGCAGTAGACGTCCTCGGCCTCCAGCATGCGGAGCACGCCCTCGACGTGGCCCCGGATCGAGAGGAGGCGGCGGCGCGCCTCCTCCCGGGTTTTGGGATCCAGGCGGAGCCTGTGGCGGTGGGCGGTGGCCATCAGGCCTCCACCACCTCCGCCCGGTACCCCTCCTCCTCGATGGCGGCGACCACCGCGGCGGGGTCGGGCCGCCCCTCGACCAGGGCCTCGCCCCGGTCCAGGCTGACCTCGACCACCCGCTCGACCCCGGGGGTGCGCTCCAGGGCCTTCCTGACCGCCATGACGCAGTGCTCGCAGGTCATTCCGTTTACCTTGATCCTCATCGTTTCCCTCCTCGCTACCCCACCCCCCCTGGGGTGGGGTAAGGGCAGGATAGGGCCGCCCCCGGGCCGGGACCGTAACCGGGCTTACTTACGCGCCGGCCAGTCCCAGCCGCTCGGCGTCCTCCTGCATCGCCGCGATCACCAAGGCGGCGTGCTCCCAGAAGTCGACGCCGAGGAGCTCGGCGCCCCTTTTGAGGACCTCGCGGTCGACCCCGCGGGCGAAGGACTTGTCCTTGAACTTTTTCTTGAGGCTCTTGACGGTAAGCGACCGGACGCTGCGGTCGGGACGGACGTAGACCGCCGCGGTGACCAGGCCGGTGATCTCGTCGGAGGCGAAGAGGGCCCGCTCGAGCAGGCTCTCGGGCTCCACCCCGCTGCGCTCGGGAGCGTGGGCCAGGATCGCCCGGACGATCTCCGGCGGGTAGCCCTTCTCCTCCAGGACCCGCGCCCCCACCCGGGGGTGCTCGTCGGGGTGGCGCTGGTAGTCGAAGTCGTGGAGCAGCCCGGCGATCGCCCAGGTCTCCTCGTCCTGGCCGAACTTCCGGGCGTAGGCCCGCATCACCGCCTCGACCGCGTACATGTGGCGGCGGAGGGCGTCGGACTCGGTCCACTCGTGCATTAACGCGAGGGCGTCGGCGTAGCTGGGCATGCCTTTAGTTTACGCGCGGCGAGGATCCGGGCGGCGTCCTTGAACCCCACCAGCCGGCCCTTCTTCTGGTCGTAGAGGTGGAGATCGGCGAAGGCAACGCCGAGGGCGTCCCGCAGGGTCACGGTAGGGGCGGCCTGCATCCAGGCCACCTCCCGGTGGGCCTCGGCGAGGCGGTAGCTGGGGATCTTGGGGGCCAGGTGGTGGACGTGGTGGAACCCGATGTGGCCGGTCAGCCAGTCGAGCGGGCGGGGGAGCTTTAGGTAGCTGCTGCCCTCCATCGCCGCCCGCAGGTACTGCCAGTCGGGGTCCTCCTCCCAGTAGGCGTCCTCGAACTGGTGCTGGACGTAAAAGAGGAAGACCCCGATCATTCCGGCCAGGTACTGCACCGGCAGGTAGACGAGGAGGAAGACCCGCCAGCCGAGGAAGAGGGCGATCCCGGTCCAGAGCCCGAGCAGCGCGAGGTTGGTGAGGGCCACCCCCCGGCGCACCGCGGGGCGGTCGCCGCCGTAGCCGAGCGGCAGGCGGTAGCCGAGCATGAAGATCGCGATCGGGCCGAGCAGGAACATGGTCAGGGGGTGGCGGTAAAGGCGGTAGAGGAGCCGCCTACGGGGCGGGGCCTTCAGGTACTCCGCCAGGGTCAGGGTGTGGACGTCGCCCACCCCGCGCTTATCGAGGTTGCCGCTGGTGGCGTGGTGGCGGGCGTGGGTGAGGCGCCAGTGGGCGTAGGGGGTGAGGGTGAGGACCCCGGCCCAAAAGCCCAGCCGGTCGTTCCAGGCGGCCCTTTGGAAGAACGAGCCGTGGCCGGCGTCGTGCTGGAGAATGAAGACCCGCACCAGGAAGAGGGCGGCGGCGAGGTCCAAGGCCGGCACCGCCCAGGCGAGGTGGCCGGCGGCCCAGGCGGCGCCGGCCCAGAGCCCGGCGAAGGGCAGGAAGGTGAGGAGGGCCTCGAGGACGCTCCGGGCGTCCTGGGGCCGGGCGTAGGGGCGGACCCGGAGGGTCCAGCGGATGGGTTTTCGAGGTTGGCTCAAAACAAAAACTCCTGGTCCCACCCTACCGGAAACGGGATGAGTTGGATGGCAAGGGGGCCGGCCATGGCCGGCCCCCTTGCCCGCTTTCCCGGCGGTCAGGGGGCCTTCTGGAGATCGAGCTTCCAGACCGCGGCGTCGGGATCGCCGTCGGGGCCGCTCGCCCAACCCCCCAGGTAGACGGTGCCGTCGTCGGCGAGGACCAGGCCGGTGGCCCAGTCGTCGCCCCCGGCCCGGTCGAGGGTGCAGGGGCCGCCGCCGCAGAAGTTGGGGTCCGGCTTCCCCTCGGGCAGGACCCGCCAGACCGCGGCGTCAAGGTCGCCGCGGCCGCTCTTTGCGGCGCCGGCGAGGAGGTAGCGGCCCCGAGCGTCCTTGGCCAGGGAGATGGGTTCGAGCCAGTAGGCTAGGCCGCCGCCCTCCGCCTTCTCGGGCAGCAGGAGCACGCCCGCGGTCCCGAATTCCGGGTCGGGCGTGCCGTCCGGGAGGAGTCGCCAAAGGGTGGGGTGAACCTCCCCGTCCACCGTCGCCGCTCCCGCCACCACCACCCGGTCGCCGTCGACGAGGACCGCCCGGGCAAAGGTCTTGGTCGCGCCGGGTACGGCGAGCTCCACGACCCCGCCCTGAAAGTCGGGGTCGGTGCCGCCGGTGGTTTGGAGCCGCCAGACTTTGGCGCGATCCCCCTCCACCCCGGCCACGACCGGCCGGCCCGCTCCGTCCAGGGCGATGGCGTGGAGCCAACTGGTGGCGCTCCCGGACCGGGCCCAAACCCCGTCGGCGTCAAAGGCGGGATCTTTGTTGCCGTCTTGGTCCAGCTTCCAGACGGTGGCGCGGTATTGGTTTGCATTGGTGCTGGGGGCGGCCATCCCGGCGATCCAGAGGGCCCCGTCGTCCGCCGCCAGGGCGAGAAAAGCGTCGTGACCGCCACCGGCGAGGGCGCCGTCGTACTCGGCGCCGCCGGCGCCGCCGAGGAGATCGGGGGCGGGGTTGCCGAAGGCGTCGAGGGCCCAGAGGTAACCGTCCAGGTCGTTGCTGGCAGTTTG